>NZ_CAMFKT010000011.1:0-160006 GCF_945957325.1 Enterobacter sp. PL1 | reverse complement strand
TTATCACAAAAATACATGTAACGATTGTTAGTTACATTTTTAAAAGAGAAATACTATCATTACTCAACTTTGTATTTTTCAAAAAATCTTCACGGCTGAAGCAAGATTCTAAAATCGCATTTTTGATGGCTCTGCTGACGTTACAAGTCAATTAAGAGGTTTCTTTCGTTTTATGTTTAGGATACTCGTTACTTAGTGAATAAGAAACTCATATTGTTTCGCATCCAAACACCTACGGCATCACATCGATCTACAGCATCTACATAGTTCAGCAATAGCGAATAATCAATGATTGTAAGATCTTCTTTAGTCTGCTGAAAACGGATCTCACCATCTTTAACACTAATTACGAAAGATGGTGTGTAATAGAATTTAGCACCATCAACATTTTCAATGATCACCTCACTGATTAACTTTTGTTCTTTCTTCTTATTCTCTATAAAAAGGACATGCCTTTTCAGCTCGTTCTGCTTGTAGATAATGTCAATTGTGTAAAAATTGCCGTTACGCTTTAGACGAATATTAGAAACAATCTTGTTAAGTTCATTCTCATAACGTGTGCGTATGTCGACGTTATTCACATTATATAATTCAGTAACGTTAACATCCTGTAGTACTGGTAAATCTACTTGTACTGTAGCTAATGAAGCTTGACGTGCTAATAACTGTTCTAATTCTAACTTGGCATCATCCAATTCTTCCCGCATTTCAAAAGAGACAGCTTTACCAGCACTTTTACGCCGTTCAATACCATTTTCATAGTTAGTGATCTGATCCTTAACTTGATCAATTTGAATACGTATCACTTCAATTTCAGGATTGAATTCTTGTTCTTTAATCACAGTGTTTAGATCCATGCTTAATAAATGCTCTACTACAAAACGCTCTACTGTTTCATAGGTCATAGCTTTATTTTCGCAAAGTCCATCACGTTCATTGAGGCAACGAATGTATCTATATTCCTCGATTTTTGGATCGCCTTTCTTTGGTGTACGTTTAGCACGAACCACATTATGATACATTGGCCCGCCGCATTCAGTACAACGAGCGATACCACTAAACAAATTACTTTTAATCAGTACTTCTTCCTGTCCGTCTTTCTTCACGGTAACACGTCCAGCATTAGGACGACGAGACTTTAGCAATTCCTGTACTAATTCAAATTCTTCTTCATTAATCACTACAGGGTACACGTCCATATCGTACTTTTTCTGAGTTACTGGATTTTCAATATCATCATGGTTACGGATGATTTCTGAAATGAAAATCTTACCAGTTACACGGCGATTAGTAAGAATCTTATGAACAAGTTCACCAGTCCACGGACGATTAAATTTATATTGCTCACCTTCTTTCGTTTGAAGTTGTTTAGCAATCGTGGGGCATCCCATGCCAGTTTGATAAAGAGCAAATATCTCTTTAACTACTGCCGCTTTATGATTAAGCACATACTTATCATTTTCTACTTCGATCCATTGAGGACGTTTATTAGTTACTATAGTACCTTTGTTGAATGCTTGTTCGCGTTTCTTCGCCCACCCTTTACGAATACGATCACTTTTATACTTAGATTCATCATATGCCCGTTGAGCATTCATCATTACAAAAGGTAGATCTTTAGAATTACTACGGCTGATAACTATGTTAGCCATTACATCATGAATAGCTACGTTATGTGCCATTAGAGCATTGATGTAACCCATCACATCAAACGGGTTCTGGCGGCTAAAGCGGTCTATAGATTCCACTACCAATATAGAACTATCCCACATACCATTACGTACTTGTTCCATCCATGCCCCTAACTCACCCTCAGAGATGTTTAAACCCTTAAAGGCTGAGACACCTTGATCCGATAGTACTACTGGGGCTGGATCATCCATTTCCGCACAAATGCCAGTACGCTCTAAGTAGCCTTCTAATAGTTCAGCTTGGCGTGCGATACCTGACCCGTCGAGCTGCTGATCCGAGCTAACACGATGATACACAAATACTTTTTTCATGTTAAACCTTCTAATTTTTGTTTGTATAAGCATAACACATTTGTATGATTATCAGGCAAAAAAGGTTTTAGCCTCCGACCCGCTGCCGGTTCCCCAGGCGCTGCAACTGATTGATCTGCTGGATGAGCATGCCATTCACGGCCTGATGTATGTGGATAACGCAATGGTCTACGAGCGCCCTACCGGCCACGTGGTGCGCACCAGCAACTGGGCGTTGTCCCTGCCTGAAGCGCAGCGTCCGGTCTTTACCCAGGTATCCTCCCTGCGTCAGGCAGCCCAGGACGTTGAGGCTATCTGGAAATTCGCCCTGACGGATGAAGACACGACCAAACTGAATACCTTCGCGAAGCACGTCGAGGAAACGCTGGGTCTGGAGTGCGAATGGTCCTGGCACGATCAGGTGGATATTGCCCGCAAAGGCAACAGCAAAGGCAAGCGTCTGACGCAGTATGTGGAATCACAGGGCTGGTCAATGCAGGACGCGATAGCCTTCGGCGACAACTACAACGACATCAGCATGCTGGAAGCCGTCGGTACGGGCGTGGCGATGGGCAATGCCGACGACGCGGTAAAAGCGCGCGCTAACGTGGTGATTGGCGACAACACCACCGACAGCATCGCGCAGTATATTTATACCCACCTGCTGTAATCAGGCGGTGATCGAGACGCTCTTAATTTGCGCGTAAAGCCACAGGCCGGGTTTGATCCCTAACTCATCCCTGGCCCACGGGCTGATGCGCGCCCAGAGCGTCCGGCTTCCCACCTCGAGCTTCACTTCCACCTGGCCGTTATCATCAAAACACTCCGCGACTTTGGCGCGCAGAATATTTCGAATACTGGTTTGCAGCGGCGGCTGCAGCACCAGCGAGACGTCTGATGCCTGAATACGAATACGCAGCGCGGACTGCAACGGCTTGTCGATCTTATTGACCCACAGGTGCTGATCGCCGAGCGCCAGCGCCGTCATCGCGTAGTGCGGATGGTGTTCCAGCACGCTCACCTTCAGAATGCTGCTCTGCTGTTCCCGGGGCAGCCAGGGGTGCATCACGCTGCTGCCCCAGACCTCTTCCAGGTTGCCGAAGGCCTTGACGCTGCCCTCTTCCAGCACCAGCACTTTGTCGGCCAGATGGAGGATCTCATCCAGCGAATGGCTGACGTAGAGCATTGGAATATTAATTTCCCGCGTCAGGCGCTGCAGGTAGGGCAGGAGCTCACGTTTGCGCGGAATATCCAGCGAGGCCAGCGGTTCGTCGAGCAGCAGCAGTTCGGGCGCGGTCAGCAACGCGCGGCCAATGGCTACGCGCTGTTTTTCTCCGCCGGAAAGCGACGAGGGCAGTCTGTCGAGCAGTGGCTCAATGCCTAAAAGCGTCACCAGCTTATCAAACTGTCCGGCCATGCTTTTCGCCATGCCGTAACGCAGGTTGCCGCGCACGCTGTAGTGCGGGAATAGGCGCGCGTCCTGGAAAACATAGCCGATGCGGCGTTTATCCGGCGACAGATACACCTTGTTTTCCACGTCGTTTAAGACGCGGTTATTCAATACAATCCGTCCTGACTGCGGGCGCGTCAGACCACTGATAGCATTTATCAGCGACGTTTTTCCCGCCCCCGAGACGCCGAAGATGGCGGTGATACCGCTTGCAGGCAGCGTCTCGTTAAGCGTCAGTGTATGGTTGCCCAGCGTCTGGGTGAAATTCAGTTCCAGCATGCTTATTTCCCCATCCGCTCGCGGCTGAGTCTCGCCAGCCATTCCGACACCAGCAGCGATACCAGGGCTAATACGATTGAAATGATACACAGCCGCGCCGCAGCGCCTTCTCCGCCCGGCGTTTGAATCAGGGTATACATGGCCGACGGAATCGTTCGCGTCTCGCCGGGAATGTTCGAGACGAAGGTGATGGTCGCGCCAAACTCGCCCAGCGAGCGGGCGAAGGCCAGTACCGTCCCGACAATAATGCCGGGTAACGTCAGGGGAAGCGTGATGGTGAAAAAAACGCGCCAGCGCCCGGCACCCAGCGTACGGGCCGCCTGTTCGAGCTTCATGTCCACGCCTTCCAGCGCGAGGCGGATCGCCCTCACCATCAGCGGGAATGACATTACCGCCGCCGCCAGTACCGCACCGCGCCAGCTAAACGCAAAGGTCAGCCCAAACCAGTCGTAAAGTTTTTCGCCAATAAAACCGCGTCGCCCCATGGAAATTAACAGCAGATAACCGACCACCACAGGCGGCAACACGAGCGGAAGATGAAGCACGCTGTCGAGCAGCGCTTTGCCGGGAAACCGACGGCGAACCAGTAGCCAGGCAAAGAAGATCCCAAAGGGCAAACTCAGCGCAACCGCCAGGGAAGAGACTTTAAGGCTCAGCAGAACAGCCTGCCATTCAGGATCGGTCAATATCATCAGTGAGTCGTAAATCCGTAACGTTTAAAGATCGCGGACGCCTCCGGCCCCTTCAGATAATCGCGGAAGGCCGTCACGGTCGCATTTTTATGTCCATCAACAATCGCAACAGGATATTCCACTTTCTTGTGGGAGTCTTCCGGGAACGTTGCCACCACTTTCACACCCTTACTGGCAACGGCATCAGAGCCATACACAATGCCCAGCGGGGCTTCGTTGCGTTCCACCAGCGCCAGCGCGCCGCGGACATCTTCCGCCGGGGCCAGCTTCGGTGACAATGTCTCCCATGCGCCCAATTTTTGCAGCGCTTCTTTGGCGTAGATCCCGGCCGGAACGTGCTCCGGATCGCCCACCGCCAGACGCCCGCCGTTCAGCAGGCTTATCCAGTGGGTCTCTTTGTTGATGGTGAAGTCAGCCTGGGCGCTGGCTTTTGGCGCCACGACAACCAGGCTATTCCCCAGCAGCGTTTCGCGGGTTGCCGCATCAATCGCTTTTTTCTCCGCCGCGTAATCCATCCACTTCTGATCGGCCGAGATGAACAGATCCGCCGGCGCGCCCGCTTCTATCTGGCGAGCGAGCGTCGAGGAAGAGGCAAACGAGGAGACCACCTCGACGTTGTTCTCTTTTTTATACGCCGCCGCGATATCCTGCAGCGCGTTAGTCAATGAGGCCGCCGCAAAGACCGTGATTTTACCCTCGTCCGCCAGCGCGTGTCCGGTAAGGGAAAGCGTCAGCGTTGCGCCTGCGAAAAGGCGTACCCAGGTACGTGCCATCTGTAACTCCTGTGAGTATCGTTATATACACATTAATATAACGGTAACGTCAGGGAGATCCCAGCGTTTAATCGTACCGCTGAAGAGGTAAACCGGCGTAGTGCGTTAAAGAGTATCGGCGAAAACGGGAAAATCTTGAGAGCAAAACGCCCGGACAAGCCGGGCGTTTTGGGGGAGAATCAATGCTGCTTTTTAGCCTGGTCTCTGTGACCAATGTTCGAAAAGACGTTGAACACTTCACCCAGGCCGTAGATGGCACCGAGGATGATGGCCATCACTACTGGTACCATGATCACGGCGAATACCAGACTTTTCAACAACTCTAACATGGTTTTCTCCAGATATTGTGAACAGCTTATTCTACCCTTTCAACTGAGAAAAACATCCCCTTTTGTGCGGTACCCTTTGCGCCCTGCACCATTTGGGTCACAATACCCTTTTTGCCAGGACACTGTTATGCAGGCCGAAATTCTCCTCACACTCCGACTTCAGCAAAAGCTTTTCGCCGATCCGCGACGTATCGCCCTGCTTAAACAAATAGAACAAACGGGCTCGATTAGCCAGGGGGCGAAAAACGCGGGCATCAGCTACAAAAGTGCCTGGGACGCCATCAACGAAATGAACACCCTGAGCGAACAGCCGCTGGTGGACAGAGCCACGGGCGGCAAAGGCGGCGGCGGTGCAATCGTGACGCGTTATGGCCAGCGTCTTATTCAGCTTTACGATCTGCTGGCCCAGATTCAGCAAAAAGCGTTCGATGCGTTAAGCGATGACGATAACGTTCCGCTGGACAGTCTGCTGGCCGCCATTTCCCGCTTCTCGCTACAAACCAGCGCCCGCAACCAGTGGTTTGGTACGGTGACGGCGCGCGACAATCTGCAGATACAGCAGCATATTGAGATCCTGCTTGCCGATGGCACCACCCGTCTGAAGGCCGCCATAACGGCGCAAAGCGCGGAACGTCTTGAACTGGATGAAGGGAAAGAGGTGCTGGTGCTCCTGAAGGCGCCGTGGGTCAGTATCACACGCGATCCCGACGCGGCAAAGACAGCAGATAACCAGCTGCAGGGCACCATCAGCCATATCGAACGAGGCCAGACGCAGTGCGAAGTGCTGATGACCCTGGCAGATGGGCAGCCGCTTTGCGCGACCATACCGCTCAGCGAGTCGGGCAACTTAGAAGAAGGTGCTGCCGTCACCGCGTATTTCAACGCGGACCGGGTGATTATCGCCACTTTGTGCTGAGCACATTGACAATCTTACCGACAGTGCGTATCCCTGATATCTGGTGCTGCAAAAACAGGGATAAACCATGTCATCATTGCATATTTCGCAAGGCACGTTTCGTCTTAGCGATACCCGAACGCTGACAATTGCTGATTTGACGCTACGCGCGGGTGAAAGCTGGGCGTTTGTCGGCACAAACGGCAGCGGTAAATCCGCGCTGGCCCGCGCGCTGGCCGGAGAGCTCAACCTCCTCAAGGGCGAATACCAGAGCGACTTTACGCGCCTGACGCGCCTGTCGTTTGAACAACTGCAAAAGCTGGTCAGCGACGAGTGGCAGCGCAACAACACCGATTTGCTCAGCCCTGGCGAAGAGGATACCGGCCGTACGACGGCGGAAATTATTCAGGATGAAGTGAAGGATCCCACCCGCTGCCAGCGCCTGGCAGAACAGTTCGGTATCACCCCTCTGCTGAACCGGCGCTTTAAATACCTTTCGACCGGCGAGACGCGAAAAACGCTGCTTTGTCAGGCGCTGATGAGCGAACCTGAACTGCTTATTCTGGACGAACCGTTCGACGGTCTTGACGTGCAGTCCCGGGCGCAGCTGGCGTCTCTGCTGGCATCGCTGAATCAGCAGGGATATACCCTCGTGCTGGTGCTTAACCGTTTTGATGAAATTCCGGACTTTATCCAGCACGCGGGCGTCCTGGCCGACTGTAACCTGACAGAGACCGGCGAAAAAACCGCGCTGCTTAAGCAGGTGCTGATTGCCCAGCTCGCGCACAGCGAACAGCTCGACGGTATTACCCTTCCGGAACCCGACGCCCCGTCGGCGCGCCACGCGCTTGATCCCCACCAGCCGCGCATCGTGCTGCGCGATGGGGTGGTCTCTTATGACGATCGCGCTATCCTTAATCACCTCAGCTGGACGGTCAATCCAGGTGAGCACTGGCAGATTGTCGGCCCCAACGGCGCGGGAAAATCCACGCTGCTGAGCCTGATTACCGGCGATCATCCGCAGGGCTACAGCAACGACCTCACGCTGTTCGGTCGGCGTCGCGGCAGCGGCGAAACCATCTGGGATATCAAAAAACATATCGGCTACGTCAGCAGCAGCCTGCATCTGGATTACCGGGTCAGTACCACGGTACGTAACGTGATCCTCTCCGGGTATTTTGACTCCATCGGCATTTATCAGGCGGTGTCGGACAAACAGCACAAGCTGGCCCAGCAGTGGCTGGACATTCTGGGCATGGACAACCGGGTGGCTGACGCGCCGTTTCATAGTCTTTCGTGGGGGCAGCAGCGTCTGGCGCTGATCGTTCGCGCGCTGGTGAAACACCCTACGCTGCTGATCCTCGACGAACCGCTGCAGGGACTCGACCCGTTGAACCGCCAGCTTATCCGCCGCTTTGTGGACGTGCTGATTAGCGAAGGTGAAACGCAGCTGCTGTTCGTTTCACATCATGCCGAAGATGCCCCCTCCTGCATCACCCACCGCCTGGAGTTTGTTCCGGACGGTGAGCACTATTACTATCGGCAAAGCAAAATCGATTAATCCCCGGAGGGCACCGCCCTCCGTTTTTCAGATAACCTGCACTAATACATTGCTATCCCGTTGATCTACAATGCCTCACGGTAGCTGAAAATCGGATTTTAAAAACAGTGTAAACGATTCCACTATTTTATCCCATGTCACACTTTTCGCGTCTCTGTTATGCTATGGTTATTACATACCATAAGCCCAATGGAGCGAAATATGCGAGTTCTGGTAACAGGTGGTAGCGGTTACATCGGTAGTCATACCTGCGTGCAGCTGCTGCAAAACGGCCATGACGTCATCATTCTCGACAACCTGTGCAACAGTAAGCGCAGCGTGCTGCCTGTGATTGAACGTCTTGGCGGTAAACACCCGACGTTCGTGGAAGGCGACATCCGTAACGAAGCGCTGATGACCGAGATCCTTCACGACCACGCCATTGAAGCGGTGATCCACTTCGCGGGTCTGAAAGCGGTCGGTGAATCCGTTGCTAAGCCGCTTGAGTATTACGACAACAACGTCAACGGCACCCTGCGTCTCATCTCCGCCATGCGTGCGGCCAACGTCAAAAACTTCATCTTTAGCTCTTCCGCCACCGTCTACGGCGATCAGCCTAAAATCCCTTACGTTGAAAGCTTCCCGACCGGGACGCCGCAGAGCCCGTACGGCAAAAGCAAGCTGATGGTGGAGCAGATCCTGACCGATCTGCAAAAAGCCCAGCCGGAGTGGAGCATCGCGCTGCTGCGCTACTTCAACCCGGTCGGTGCGCATCCGTCTGGCGATATGGGGGAAGATCCGCAGGGCATTCCGAACAACCTGATGCCGTATATCGCCCAGGTTGCCGTAGGCCGCCGCGAGTCGCTGGCGATTTTTGGCAATGACTACCCGACCGAAGACGGCACCGGCGTGCGCGACTATATCCACGTGATGGATCTGGCCGACGGCCACGTTGCGGCCATGCAGCAGCTGGCGGATAAACCGGGCGTGCATATTTACAACCTCGGCGCCGGGGTCGGCAGCAGCGTGCTGGACGTGGTTAAGGCCTTCAGCAAAGCCTGCGGCAAGCCGGTGAACTACCACTTCGCACCGCGTCGTGAGGGCGATCTGCCTGCTTACTGGGCCGACGCCACCAAAGCCGACAAAGAGCTTAACTGGCGTGTTACGCGCACGCTTGATGAAATGGCACAGGATACCTGGCACTGGCAGTCACGCCACCCGCAAGGCTATCCGGACTAAGGATCCGTCATGACGCAATTTAATCCCGTCGATCATCCGCATCGTCGTTTTAACCCGTTAAGCGGGCAATGGATTTTAGTTTCTCCGCATCGCGCCAAGCGCCCCTGGCAGGGGGCGCAGGAGACGCCTGCAAAACAGACGCTGCCGCAGCACGACCCGGACTGCTTCCTCTGTCCGGGCAATACGCGCGTCACCGGGGATAAAAACCCGGACTACAAAGGCACCTTCGTGTTTACCAACGATTTTGCCGCCCTGATGACCGACACGCCGGACGCGCCGGAAAGCCACGATCCGCTGATGCGCTGTGAAAGCGCGCGCGGTACCAGCCGCGTGATCTGCTTCTCTCCCGATCACAGCAAAACGCTGCCGGAGCTGAGCGTTGAGGCACTGAAAGAGGTGGTCAGCACCTGGCAGGCGCAAACTGCCGAGCTGGGTCAAACTTACCCATGGGTGCAGGTGTTTGAAAATAAAGGTGCGGCCATGGGCTGCTCTAACCCGCACCCGCACGGCCAGGTCTGGGCGAACAGCTTCCTGCCTAACGAAGCCGAGCGTGAAGACCGCCTGCAAAAAGCGTATTACGCGGAAAACGGCTCGCCGATGCTGGTGGATTACGCGCAGCGTGAGCTGGCCGACGGCAGCCGTACCGTGGTGGAGACCGAACACTGGCTGGCCGTCGTGCCTTACTGGGCCGCCTGGCCGTTTGAGACGCTGCTGCTGCCGAAAGCGCACGTGCAGCGCATCACCGAACTCAGCGACGCGCAGCGCGACGACCTTGCCCTGGCGCTGAAAAAGCTGACCAGCCGTTACGACAACCTGTTCCAGTGCTCCTTCCCGTACTCCATGGGCTGGCACGGCGCACCGTTTAACGGCGAAGAGAATCAGCACTGGCAACTGCATGCCCATTTCTATCCGCCGCTGCTGCGCTCTGCGACGGTGCGTAAATTTATGGTGGGCTACGAAATGCTGGCAGAAACCCAGCGTGATCTGACGGCGGAACAGGCGGCTGAACGTCTGCGTGCCGTTAGCGACGTCCACTATCGCGAATCAGGAGTCTAAAAGATGAGTCTGAAAGATAAAACACAATCCCTGTTTGCTGAGAAATTTGGCTACCCTGCCACCCACGTAATTCAGGCACCTGGCCGCGTCAACCTGATTGGTGAACACACCGACTATAACGACGGCTTTGTGCTGCCGTGCGCCATCGATTACCAGACGGTCATCAGCTGCGCGAAGCGCGACGACCGCCAGGTTCGCGTGATTGCGGCGGATTACGGTAATGAGACGGACGCGTTTTCCCTCGATGCCCCGATTGTGACGCACGACAGCCAGCAGTGGTCTAACTACGTGCGCGGCGTGGTGAAGCATCTGCAGAAGCGTAACAAAAACTTCGGCGGCGCCGATTTGGTCATCAGCGGCAACGTGCCGCAGGGGGCGGGCTTAAGCTCCTCTGCGTCTCTGGAGGTCGCCGTCGGCACCGTGTTCCAGCAGCTCTATCATTTACCGCTGGATGGCGCACAAATCGCCCTGAACGGCCAGGAAGCGGAAAACCAGTTTGTGGGCTGCAACTGCGGCATCATGGACCAGCTGATCTCCGCGCTGGGCAAAAAAGAGCACGCGCTGCTGATCGACTGCCGCTCGCTGGGCACCAAAGCCGTTCCCCTGCCAAAAGGCGCGGCTGTCGTGATCGTCAACAGCAACTTTAAGCGCACGCTGGTGGGCAGCGAGTACAACACCCGCCGCGAGCAGTGCGAAACCGGCGCCCGCTTCTTCCAGCAGCCCGCCCTGCGCGACGTCACGCTCAATGAATTTAACAAAGTGGCGCACGAGCTGGATCCGATCGTCGCCAAACGCGTTCGTCACGTGCTGACGGAAAATGCCCGTACCGTTGAAGCCGCGTCCGCGCTGGCGAAAGGTGACCTGAAACGCATGGGTGAACTGATGGCGGAATCTCACGCCTCCATGCGCGATGATTTTGAAATCACCGTGCCGCAGATCGACACCCTGGTGGAGATCGTCAAAGCGGTCATTGGCGACAAAGGCGGCGTGCGCATGACGGGCGGTGGTTTTGGCGGCTGCATCGTTGCGCTGGTGCCTGAGGATTTGGTCCCTGCTGTACAGGACGCCGTGGCGAAGCAGTACGAAGCAAAAACAGGTATCAAAGAAACCTTCTATGTTTGCAAAGCATCACAAGGAGCCGGACAGTGCTAAACGAAACACCTACCCTCGCACCGGATGGTCTGCCGTATCGCCTGTTAACCCTGCGCAATCGCGCGGGGATGGTGGTTACGCTAATGGACTGGGGTGCAACCCTTCTTTCAGCACGCGTACCGATGCCGGACGGCAGCGTGCGCGAAACCCTGCTCGGCTGCGCCTCACCCGAGCAGTATGTTAATCAGTCTGCCTATCTGGGCGCATCCGTAGGGCGCTATGCGAACCGCATCGCGAAGAGCCGTTTTGAACTCGACGGCGTGCAGTACACCCTGCTGCCAAGCCAGGGTGAGAACCAGCTGCACGGCGGCCCGGACGGGTTTGATAAACGCCGCTGGAAGATTGTTCGTCAAAACGACGGCGAAGTGCTGTTCTCGCTGGATTCGCAGGACGGCGATCAGGGCTTCCCGGGTAACCTTATCGCCTCCGCGCGCTTTACATTGACCGACGACAACCGTATCGCCATTGAATACCGTGCGACGGTCGACAAGCCGTGTCCGGTCAACCTGACCAATCACGCGTACTTTAATCTGGACGGTAACCAGTGCGACGTGCGGAACCACAAGCTTCAGATCCTGGCGGATGCGTATCTGCCGGTTGATGAGATGGGCATTCCGTACCAGGGCCTCAAAGACGTGAGCGGCACCAGCTTTGACTTCCGCAGCGCGAAATCCATCGCCCAGGATTTCCTGAGCGATGACGACCAGCGCAAGGTGAAAGGCTACGACCACGCGTTCCTGCTGCAGGCTAAAGGCGATGTGAAACAACCTGCCGCACAGGTCTGGTCTACCGATGAGAAGCTGCAGATGACGGTTTATACCACCGCTCCTGCCCTGCAGTTCTACTCAGGTAACTATCTCGGCGGCACGACGGCGCGCGAACACGAAGAGTACAGCGACTGGCAAGGGCTGGCGCTGGAGAGCGAGTTCCTGCCGGACAGCCCGAATCATCCGGAATGGCCGCAGCCGGACTGCGTGCTGCGCCCGGGTGAAGAGTACGTTAGCGTGACGGAGTATCATTTTATTCCACATTAATATTCAGCCCTCCCTCTGGAGGGCTTTTTTCTGTGCGCCTTGCTGAAAATAGCGCCGATCGCAGACAAAATCATAACCCTGGATTCACAAGCATCTTACACTCAGAGACTATTTTCGCTATGGTTAGGGTTAAGCGTTGCTGCTGGCATGGCCACGGCAATATAATGAGAATTGTTATCATTCTAAAAATGCTTGAGGAGTAAGAGATGGCTATTACTAAGCTGGTTCTGGTGCGTCACGGCGAAAGCCAGTGGAACAACGAAAACCGCTTTACCGGTTGGTACGACGTTGACCTGTCCGAGAAAGGCGTAAGCGAAGCAAAAGCAGCAGGTAAACTGCTGAAGGAAGAAGGCTTCAGCTTTGATTTTGCTTACACCTCTGTGCTGAAACGTGCCATCCATACCCTGTGGAACGTGCTGGACGAACTGGACCAGGCCTGGCTGCCGGTTGAGAAATCCTGGAAACTGAACGAGCGTCACTACGGTGCGCTGCAGGGCCTGAACAAAGCGGAAACCGCTGAGAAATACGGTGACGAGCAGGTTAAACAGTGGCGTCGCGGCTTCGCGGTCACCCCACCAGAGCTGACCAAAGATGACGAGCGCTACCCGGGCCACGACCCGCGTTACGCGAAACTGACCGACGCTGAGCTGCCAACCACCGAGAGCCTGGCGCTGACCATCGACCGCGTTGTGCCTTACTGGAACGAAACCATTCTGCCACGTCTGAAAAGCGGCGAACGCGTGATTATCGCCGCTCACGGTAACTCCCTGCGCGCGCTGGTGAAATACCTGGACAACATGGGTGAAGACGAAATTCTCGAACTGAACATCCCAACTGGCGTACCGCTGGTGTATGAGTTCGACGAAAACTTCAAGCCAATCAAACACTACTACCTGGGTAACGCGGACGAAATCGCAGCGAAAGCGGCGGCCGTTGCGAACCAGGGTAAAGCGAAGTAATTTTCGCTGACCATAAAAAAAGCGCGGAACCGTCCGCGCTTTTTTATTTGAGCCGTCAGAATTAACCGCGACGCGCTTTCACCGCATTCGCCAGCTGGCGCAGGATGGCGCCGGTATCGTCCCAGCCGATGCAGGCATCGGTCACGCTCTTGCCGTACACCAGCGGCTCGCTGCCTTCCAGGTTCTGGTTACCTTCAACCAGATGACTTTCGATCATCACCCCAATTACCGCCTTCTCACCGCCGGCAATCTGCTGACAGACATCTGCGCCCACTTCCATCTGCTTTTTAAACTGCTTGCTTGAGTTGGCGTGGCTGAAATCGATCATCACCTGCGGTGGCAGCCCGGCTTTTTCCAGCCCGACTTTGACTTCGGCCACATGCTTTGCGCTGTAGTTCGGCTCTTTGCCGCCGCGCAGAATGATATGGCAGTCACCGTTACCGCTGGTGTTAACGATGGCGGAGTGGCCCCATTTGGTCACGGACAGGAAGCAGTGCGGTGCGCCCGCTGCGTTGATGGCGTCGATAGCCACCTTAATGGTGCCGTCAGTGCCGTTTTTGAAGCCCACCGGACAAGAGAGACCGGACGCCAGCTCGCGGTGAACCTGAGATTCAGTAGTGCGGGCACCAATTGCCCCCCAGCTCATCAGGTCTGCCAGATACTGGGGCGTAATCATATCCAGGAACTCACCGGCCGCAGGCAGCCCGCTGTCGTTAATCTCCAGCAGCAGCTTGCGCGCAATGCGCAGACCGTCGTTGATCTGGAAGCTGTTATCCATGTGCGGATCGTTAATCAGCCCTTTCCAGCCAACGGTGGTGCGCGGTTTTTCAAAATAGACGCGCATCACGATTTCCAGCTCATCCTTCAGCTCTTCACGCAGGGTGAGCAGACGGGCTGCGTATTCTTTCGCGGCAGCAGGATCGTGGATAGAGCATGGGCCAATCACCACCAGAAGACGATCGTCATTACCTTTCAGGATCTTATGGATCGCTTTACGAGCATGAGAAACCGTGTTTGCGGCATTTTCAGTGGCGGGGAATTTCTCAAGGAGTGCTACAGGAGGTAATAACTCATTGATCTCTTTAATACGTAAATCGTCATTCTGATAATTCATCTTCGTTCCAGCTCTGCCATATCTTTAGTAATGAAAGCAATCCTTTCAATCTATCTTGTCGCTCAGGAAGTGTAAACACGGTTTTACACTTCACGCAGATAATTCCTGGAATTCGCCTAAAAATCGCCACAAAATAGCGAAAAACGAGATCTAACCTAAGCTTTTTAACTGTAACAACCATTTTTACACGCTTAAACGCGATTCCCGACTGACGTAAGTCCGTATGGCGGAATCTTTCGCCTCTGAAAAAGATGCACTGTTGGAAAATGTTATCCAGCGTAACGACAAGAACAGGAGCACCATGATGAAAATGACAAAACTGGCAACCCTCTTCCTGACCGCCACCCTCACCCTGGCCAGCGGTAGCGTTCTTGCGGCCGAAACGGGCTCATCGGGTAACGGTGATGCAAACGCGGCTGCGTCAGCAGGCCAGGTCGCCCCTGATGCCAAACAGAACGTCGCCCCGAACAATGTCGATAATAGTCAGATCAATAATGGAAACACCAACACCGGCGGCACCATGCTGCACCCCAACGGTACCGACTCCGGCACCATGAATCATGACAGCATGAGCAAAGATGAAGTTCATAAGAACTCCATGTGTAAAGATGGCAAATGTCCCGACCCGAATGACAAAGTGGGGGATGATGCCAATACCAAAACAGATGGTACGACTCAGTAACCGGCTGTGAAATTAATGATAAAAGGAGAGCTAAGGCTCTCCTTTCTTTTTGAGTAACCTATTAAAAACGCTACACTAAAAACGATAACGAATCAGGAAAGATTACATGGCACACACACATTCCCACGCCGCCGGCGACGACAACGCTAAACGATTGCTGCTGGCCTTCGGCGTCACCGCAACCTTCATGATTATTGAGGTCATCGGCGGTCTGGTCTCCGGCTCTCTGGCGCTACTGGCTGACGCCGGGCATATGCTTACCGATGCAGCGGCGCTACTTTTCGCCCTTCTGGCCGTCCAGTTTGCCCGTCGTCCCCCCAATACACGCCATACCTTCGGCTGGCTGAGGCTGACGACCCTTGCCGCCTTTGTTAACGCGATTGCCCTGGTGGTCATTACCATTCTTATCGTCTGGGAGGCCATTCAGCGCTTCAGACATCCTCAGCCGATTGCCGGGGCGACAATGATGGTGATTGCCGTGGCAGGGCTGGTGGCGAATATCCTGGCCTTCTGGATTTTGCACCGCGGCAGCGAGGAAAAGAACCTCAACGTGCGCGCGGCGGCTCTGCATGTGCTGGGGGATTTGCTCGGTTCAGTCGGGGCGATTGTCGCCGCGCTGGTGATCCTCTATACCGGCTGGACGCCTGTCGATCCGATTTTGTCCGTGCTGGTGTCGTGTCTGGTCTTGCGCAGCGCCTGGCGGCTGCTGAAGGAGAGCGTGAATGAACTGCTTGAAGGGGCTCCGGCATCCATGGACATCGACGAGCTGAAACGCAACCTGCGCCGTACTGTTCCGGAAGTCCGCAATGTCCACCACGTGCACGTCTGGCTGGTGGGGGAGAAACCGGTCATGACGCTCCATGTCCAGGTGATCCCGCCTCACGACCACGATGCGCTGCTCGATCGCATCCAGCACTTCCTGGAACATCACTACGACATTAGCCATGCCACCGTTCAGATGGAGTATCAGCCCTGTAGCGGACCGGACTGCCACCTTAACGAGGCGCAGTCCGGTCATTCACATCATCATGACCACTAGCTGGAAAGCGCGCGAGAGCCTCGCTCACGCGCGCTGTTAATCCACATCCGGCTACCGTTCAGCGCGATGAAGGTCAGCAACAGATATTCCAGCGACATGGCATAGACGCCCTGCAGGGCGAAGATCGCCACGCTGATAACGTTGATGATGACCCACAGCAGCCAGTTCTCAACGTATTTACGGGTCATCAGAATCATCGCCGCAATCGACAGCACCATCATGCAGGAATCCCAGAACGGGAAAGCATCCGGCTGGAGTTCTGGCATCGTCACGTTCAGGCCGATGCCGGACATGACCGAAACGGCAATGCGGGTCAGGAACGCAAACACCGGATTGATGAAGACGGTCATTAAGCCAATGGCCACCACGCAGGCGACAAACCAGGCGATGGCTTTCGGCAAGGGCAACCAGCGAATCTGCAGCTCTGCCTCCTGCTGGCTGTTCTGACGCGACCATGCATACCAGCCGTAAATATTGGCGGCGAAGAAGAACAGCTGCAAAAGCAGGCTGGCGTACAGCTGGATCTGGAAGAAGATAATCGCAAACAGCGTGACGTTAATCAGCCCGAATGCATAATTACTGATCTTCTCAAGGCTTGCCAGCCAGATACACAATAGTCCCGCCAGCGTACCAACGGCCTCAATCCATGACAGGTCATAGCCACCTGCACCAATCGGTATATGAACCAGAATGTTCTGTGTGCTAAAAAAATCCATCTTTTCCCCGGGGCGTAGTGAATTAAGTACGTAGTGTAGCCGCAAAATCCAGCATGCGGTTAAGCGGAATTAACGCGCCTTCACGCAGGCCAGCATCCACGTGGATTTCATGCGCCGCACCACCGGTTTCTAACCCTTCGGCAATCGCTTTCAGGCCGTTCATCGCCATCCACGGGCAATGCGCACAGCTGCGGCACGTTGCCCCCTCACCTGCCGTAGGCGCTTCGAGAAGCTCTTTCTCCGGCACGGCCTGCTGCATCTTGTAGAAGATACCGCGATCGGTCGCCACGATAAGCTGCTTGTGAGGCAACGTTCTGGCCGCGTTAATAAGCTGGCTGGTTGAACCCACGGCATCCGCCATGTCGACAATCGACTGCGGAGATTCAGGGTGCACAAGAATGGCGGCGTCAGGATAAAGCGCCTTCATGCGCGCCAGCGCCTGCGTCTTGAACTCATCATGAACGATACAGGCGCCCTGCCAGCAGAGTACGTCAGCCCCCGTCTGCTTCTGAACATAATTGCCGAGATGGCGATCAGGCGCCCAGATAATTTTCTCCCCCAGACTATCCAGATGTTCAATCAGCTCAACGGCGATGCTTGACGTGACCACCCAGTCTGCCCGCGCTTTCACTGCTGCCGACGTGTTCGCGTAAACCACCACGGTCCGGTCAGGGTGGGCATCACAGAAGGCCGTGAATTCGTCAATCGGACAGCCGAGATCCAGGGAACACTCCGCGTTAAGCGTGGGCATCAGAATGGTTTTTTCCGGGCTCAGGATCTTTGCCGTTTCTCCCATAAAACGCACGCCGGCCACCAGCAGCGTGGAAGCGGGATGTCGTGCACCGAAGCGCGCCATCTCCAGTGAGTCAGAAATGCAGCCCCCGGTCTCTTCCGCCAGCTGCTGAATTTCCGGGTCGGTGTAGTAATGGGCCACCATCACCGCGTCGCGCTCTTTAAGAAGACGTTTAATCTTCTCGCGGTAGAACTGCTTTTCGTCCTGGCTCAGTGGGACAGGCTTAGGCGGAAACGGATAGATTGCGGCTTCAGGATCAAACATCACACTCATTATGGCTTCTCGTTTTACGGGCTTAACAATATTGCCTTTCATTTGCCTGACATAGCAAAACGCGTGGCAATTGTGTTTTGTATACTAAACAAGATAGCGAATCTGGCGTGAAAAGTCACCGGGAATAGATGGGCGGAGCATTTGTTGTACCGCAGATAGCAAAAAGGCGCCTTTAGGGCGCCTTTCTACACTGGTGGGTCGTGCAGGATTCGAACCTGCGACCAATTGATTAAAAGTCAACTGCTCTACCAACTGAGCTAACGACCCCTTGCGGGATTTTTTTCTTCGAAGTGGTGGGTCGTGCAGGATTCGAACCTGCGACCAATTGATTAAAAGTCAACTGCTCTACCAACTGAGCTAACGACCCATTCGGGTGCTGACTTCGAAGATTTTTACTCGGTACCACTTTAAAGTGGTGGGTCGTGCAGGATTCGAACCTGCGACCAATTGATTAAAAGTCAACTGCTCTACCAACTGAGCTAACGACCCGAGTGGTGGGTGATGACGGGCTCGAACCGCCGACCCCCTCCGTGTAAAGGAGATGCTCTACCAACTGAGCTAATCACCCACTCTGTACTGCCGGAACTGCGTTAAGTGGTGGGTCGTGCAGGATTCGAACCTGCGACCAATTGATTAAAAGTCAACTGCTCTACCAACTGAGCTAACGACCCACTTTTATGCTGCTTTCACGTTGTTTGATATCCCGTGGCAACGGCGGCATATATTACTGATTTAAGAATTCTGCGCAACAAAAATTTCGATGAAGATCACTTAACTGCTTAGTAATCATGCTGCACGACCAGAAATAACGCGATTTCTGGTCATGCGATAATCATCCCATCGAATTCAGACGTTTTTGCGCCTGCTTAGCACCTTCGGTACCCGGGAATTTTGCGACCACCTGCTGATAAACCGCTTTGGCTTTCGCCGTGTCGCCTTTGTCCTGCATGATCACGCCAACCTTATACATCGCATCTGGCGCTTTCGGCGATTTTGGGTAATTTTTCACCACTGAGGCAAAATAAAACGCCGCATCGTCCTTTTTACCCTTGTTGTAATTCAACTGACCGAGCCAGTAATTGGCATTTGGCTGATAAGTGGAATCAGGGTATTTCTTAACAAAGCTCTGAAACGCAGCAATCGCGTCATCCTGACGAGATTGATCCTGCACCAGGGCAATGGCCGCATTGTAATCCGTATTCGCGTCACCGCTCTGTACAGGCGCGCCTGTTGAGGCTGACGTATCAGCAGATGGCGCTGGCGTAGACGTCGCCGCACCGCTCTGATCGCCTGCGGCTGGCTGCGCTGCTGCACCACCACCGCTGCTCAGGCTATCTATCTGCAACAAGATTTGCTTCTGACGTTCCACAACCTGATTAAGCTGATACTGGCTTTCCTGAATCTGACCGCGGAGAGAGTCAATATCATTCTGGTTATCGGAAAGTTGTTGCTGGAGTTGGGTTAAAAGCTGGCTGTGAGCGTTAGAAATACGCTCGAGTTGAGTGACCCGGTCTTCTACCGAGCCTGAGCCGACACTACTGATTGGTGCCTGAGCAAAAGCGGCCCAGGGGGCCGCTATTCCAACCAGTAACGACAGACTCAACAGATGATGTCTGAAGTTACTGCTCATGCAATTCTCTTAGTAAACCAGTACGGCACGACGGTTTTTGGAGTAAGCCGCTTCGTCGTGACCCAGTACTGCAGGTTTTTCTTTACCGTAAGAAACGATGGAGATCTGGTCAGCAGAAACGCCTTTACCCTGCAGGTACATTTTAACAGCGTTAGCACGACGTTCACCCAGGGAGATGTTGTACTCTGGAGTACCACGTTCGTCCGCGTGACCTTCTACGGTGACTTTGTAAGATGGGTTGCTACGCAGGAAGTTAGCGTGCGCATCCAGCATCGCAGCGAAGTCAGAACGGATGTCGTATTTATCCAGATCGAAGTAAACGATGTTGTTCTGCTGCAGCTGCTGCATCTGAAGACGCGCCTGCTCTTCAGAAGACATGTTGCCATTGCCGTTCGCGTCCATACCGGTGCCGGCACCCATCATGCCTTCGCCGCTCTGGTCATTGCTGGCGTTCTTGTTAGAAGAACACGCTGCGATTGCCATTACAGGCAGAGCGATCATCAGCCCCTTCAGCACTTTGTTCAGTTGCATTTCTATGATTCCTTTAGTAATCAATTAATTATTATTTACAGATACGGCGACCAGGCAGGTGATTTTACCTGTCCATCAGTTGCCGGAATACGCGCTTTGAAACGCCCATCTGTAGAAACCAGATTCAGCACAGATCCCATCCCCTGAGAAGAGCTGTAGATTACCATCGTGCCGTTAGGTGCCAGACTTGGCGTTTCATCCAGGAACGTTGACGACAGAACTTGCACGCCACCCGCTACCAGATCTTGTTTGGCAATGTGCTGCTGCCCACCATTGGAGCTGACCATTACCATGAATTTACCGTCGCTGCTCACGTCTGCGTTCTGGTTCTGAGAACCTTCCCAGGTAATACGCTGCGGAGCGCCGCCGTTGATGTTCACTTTATAGATTTGTGGACGGCCGGCCTGGTCAGAGGTAAACGCCAGGTTTTGACTGTCCGGGAACCATGATGGTTCGGTGTTGTTGCTGCGACCATCGGTCACCTGACGGATCTGGCCGGAGCCAATGTCCATCACGTACAGGTTAAGGCTACCGGTTTTAGACAGCGCAAACGCCAGTTTAGAGCCGTCTGGAGAGAACGAAGGCGCACCGTTGTGACGTGGGAAAGACGCCACCTGACGAACCGCACCGTTTGCCAACGTCTGGATAACCAGCGCAGAACGGCCGCTTTCGAAGGTCACATACGCCAGCTTAGAACCGTCCGGAGACCAGGCTGGAGACATCAGTGGCTGCGAGGAGCGTTTCACCAGGAACTGGTTGTAGCCATCGTAATCAGATACGCGCAGCTCATACGGGAATTGACCACCGTTGGTCTGCACCACGTACGCGATACGGGTACGGAACGCACCTTTAATGCCGGTCAGTTTTTCAAATACCGCATCGCTGGCAGCGTGTGCCGCGTAGCGCAGGTACTGCTTAGTGACCTTGTAAGAGTTCTGGGCCAGAACGGTACCTGGTGCACCGCCGGTATCCACCAGCTGCCAGGCCACGTTGTAAGAACCGTCCGGATTAGGGGTAACCTGACCCACAACCACGGCATCAATACCCAGTGCAGACCATGCTGCAGGCTGAACTTCCTGCGCGCTACCCGGCTGCTGAGGCAGACGAGAACGATCTAACGGGTTGAATTTACCGCTGTTACGCAGGTCAGCCGCCACGATGCCACCGGCATCTTCAGGTGCAGCGCCAGGACCGGCCCACTGGAACGGAACAACACCGATTGGGCGTGCCGAGTCCACCCCCTGGGTGATCTCGATACGTACTTCTGCGTGCAGTACTGCTGCCCACAGCATTAAAAAACTAAATGCTACACGTAATGCCTGCTTCATCATATCTCCCTTATCCGGGTAACCTTACCCACGATAATTTAGCAGAATGTTAACAAACTCAAATAGACAAAACTACCCGAACCCTGTGACTAAACCTGGTCTATTTTTCCCCGTTTGCACGGGGAAAATGTAACTTAAGGTTTGAAGTCCAGCGGCGCATTTTTGAAGACTTCGTAGACTGCCTGCGAAGGCGGTTTAGGCATCTTCGCCTGACGCGCTGCAGCCAGGGCCGCAGTACATAAAGCCGGGTCGCCACCTTCAGACTTAATATCCAGCAGCATGCCGTCCGGAGCCAGTTTTATACGCAACGTACACGTTTTACCGGTATAGGAAGACGCATCATAGAATCGGCTTTCAATAGCGGATTTAATCTGCGCGGCATAACCGTTGATTTCAGCCCCTGTCGCACCGTTACTCTTAGTGTTACCACTTCCGGTCGGCGCTGCGTTGTTTCCTTTCGCCCCACCGCCCGTTTTCGGCGCATTCTTACCGGAGCTCAAATCGCCGAGCAGATCGTCAACCCCTGCGGCAGCAGCGGCTTTTTCAGCGGCGGCAGCCTTTTTAGCAGCCGCTTTTTCAGCTGCTGCTTTCTTATCGGCAGCGGCCTTCTCAGCTGCAGCTTTTTTGTCAGCAGCGGCTTTTTCGGCGGCTGCCGCTTTTTCTGCCGCGGCTTTTTCTGCTGCTGCTTTCTCTGCAGCAGCCGCTTTCTTCGCGGCCTCGGCAGCAGCTTTCTTCTCTGCTTCCTGAGCGGCCTTCTTCGCGGCTTCCGCTTCTGCTTTCTTCTGAGCATCAGCTGCGGCTTTCTTCGCGGCTTCCGCTTCTGCTTTCTTCTGAGCATCAGCGGCCGCTTTCTTCGCCGCTTCGGCTTCCGCTTTCTTCTGGGCGTCTGCAGCCGCTTTCTTCGCCGCTTCTGCCGCTAATTTCGCCTGGGCATCAGCCTGTGCTTTCGCATCCGCTGCGGCTTTTGCTGCCGCCTCTTCCGCCTGCTTTTGCTGTTCCTGTGCTTTTTTCGCGGCCTCTTCGGCTTGTTTCTGCTGCTCTGCCTGCGCTTTCGCGGCTTCCTGCGCCTGCAAACGTTCTTTTTCAAGCTGCTTCAGACGTTCCTGCTCGGCAGCCTGCTTTTCACGCAGCTCTTCCGCTTGCTGTTGCGCCTGTTTTTCACGCTGCTCTTCAGCCCGTTTTGCACTCGCCTTCTGCTTCTGTTGGCGATTATAGTTCTGTACTACCGCACCGGGATCCACCATGACGGCGTCAATGGAAGATCCTCCACCGCCGCCGGCTGATGCATCAATATGCTCGTCGAACGAACTCCAGATCAGCGCTGCAAAGAGAATAACGTGCAGCACTGCGGAGACGATTATCGCTCGCTTAAGCTTGTCGTTCTGTTCGGTTGCCTTTGACACTATCGGTTCCCAAAAACTACGCGGATGATCAAATAGGTTGGGTCATTAAGCCAACTGACTTAACACCCGCACTATGTAGCAAGTTCAGCGCTTTAATAATTTCATCGTAGGGTACGTCTTTCGCGCCACCGATTAAGAAGACCGTTTTCGGATTTGACTCCAGGCGACGCTGCGCTTCGGCAATAACCTGCTCAGGTGGCAGCTGATCCATACGATCTTTTTCTACCACGACGCTGTATTGCCCTACGCCGGAAACCTCAATGATAACCGGAGGATCGTCATTGGTGCTCACCGCCTGTGATTCTGTCGCATCCGGCAGATCCACTTCCACGCTCTGGGTAATGATTGGCGCTGTTGCCATGAAGATCAGCAGCAGTACCAGCAGGACGTCCAGCAGCGGAACGATATTGATTTCGGACTTGAGCTCGCGACGACCTCGTCCACGCGATCTGGCCATGGTTTACCCCTTGTTGCTCTCGGTGCTGGTAAACGCCTGACGGTGCAGAATCGCAGTGAACTCTTCCATAAAGTTGTCGTAGTTCAGTTCCAGTTTGTTCACGCGCTGGTTCAGACGGTTGTAAGCCATAACCGCAGGAATTGCCGCAAACAGACCGATAGCGGTCGCAATCAGTGCTTCAGCGATACCCGGTGCAACCATCTGCAACGTGGCCTGCTTCACCGCGCCCAGCGCGATAAAGGCGTGCATGATCCCCCACACGGTACCAAACAGACCGATATACGGGCTGATGGAACCAACAGTACCGAGGAAAGGAATATGCGTTTCAAGGTTTTCCAGTTCACGGTTCATGGAAATGCGCATCGCGCGCGAGGCACCTTCCACCACCGCTTCAGGCGCATGATTGTTTGCACGATGCAGACGGGCGAACTCTTTGAAGCCGCTATAGAAAATTTGCTCGGAGCCGGTCAGGTTTTCACGACGTCCCTGGCTCTCCTGGTACAGACGAGAAAGCTCAATGCCCGACCAGAACTTATCTTCAAACGCTTCAGCCTCACGGCCAGCGGCATTGAGGATACGCGTTCTCTGGATGATGATGGCCCAGGATGCGATTGAAAAACCAATCAAAATCAACATGATAAGTTTAACCAGAAGGCTTGCCTTCAGGAACAAATCAAGGATATTCATGTCAGTCACTGCTTAAACTCCGCGACAATAGACTTAGGAAGCGCACGAGGCTTCATTATGGTTGGATCAACACAAACAATCAGCACTTCAGCTGAGTTCAGTACGGTATTCTCTGCGTTGACTATCCGCTGCGTGAAAACCAGTGAGGTCCCGCGCATTGATGTAATTTCAGTTTGGACTTCGAGCATATCGTCGAGTCTGGCAGGCGCAAAATACTCAAGCGTCATCTTGCGTACCACGAAGGCAACTCGCTCAGCCAACAGCACCTGTTGACTAAAGTGATGATGGCGCAGCATCTCTGTGCGTGCCCGTTCATAAAAAGCAACGTAGCTGGCGTGGTAAACCACACCACCGGCATCGGTATCTTCGTAATAGACACGAACCGGCCATCGAAACAGCGTTGTATTCACTTTACATCCCAGTAATGCAACAAAAGTTAGAGCTTTTAAACTTCGCTACTATACGCGCGGGAAAGATGGTTTGGAATGGGGGAAAGTAAACGGAGAGTAAATTTTTATGGGCTCGGGTAAGCCCATAACGTTAACGGACATTTCTTATTCAGAAGAAGAAGAAAATCAAACCGGCGAGTAGCACCAGATCGGCGATTAGCGGGCAAAAAATTCCCTGCCAGTGAACGGCTTTCGGACGAAAGCCCACGCCGTGGATCACACCTGCGCACACCGCCCACATAATGAGGAAGCCGTGCCAGATTTCAAGCTCGCTGGTTTTCGCTGCAAAGCGCGAAGGGTCCCAGAAGATACAGCCTGCCAGCAGTAATGCCATCACTAAAGAAAGCGCCCGTAACGGGCGCTTGTCCATTACCGCGTAAAGTTTCGCGATAATATTCATCAGTGTTTTTCTTCACCCGCTTTGGTCGCTTCAACGTGCTCAAGCGCCAGGGCAGTGATGACACCAAATGCACAGGCAAGAAGCGTCCCTAAAATCCATGCGAAATACCACATATTCAGCTCCTTACTTAATACATAGAGTGGGTGTTGCTTTCGATATGTTCTTTCGTGATGCGGCCGAACATTTTCCAGTAACACCAGATGGTGTAGGCCAGAACAATCGGAACGAACACGCAAGCAACATACGTCATCAGGTTCAGCGTCATGTGGCTGGACGTAGCATCCCACATGGTCAGGCTAGCATTCAGCATGGTGCTGGATGGCATGACGAATGGGAACATCGCAATACCCGCCGTCAGGATGATGCATGCCAGAGTCAGTGAAGAGAACACGAACGCCAGCGCGCCTTTTTCCAGACGAGACGTCAACATGGTCAGCAGCGGCAGCAGCACGCCCAGCGCCGGGATCGCCCACAGCACAGGGGTATTGTTAAAGTTCACCAGCCATGCTCCCGCCTGACGCGCCACTTCTTTGGTCAGCGGGTTAGACGGTGCGGTGTGGTTAATGGCAGACGTCACCACGTAGCCATCAATGCCGTACACCACCCACACACCGGCCAGCGCGAAGCAGACCAGCGTAACCAGCGCAGCAACCTGAGCCGTCGCGCGGGAGCGCAGATGCAGTTCGCCTACGGTACGCATCTGCAGGTAGGTTGCGCCCTGAGTGATGATCATCGCCACGCTGACGACACCGGCCAGCAGACCAAACGGATTCAGCAGCTGGAAGAAGTTACCGGTGTAGTAAAGACGCATGTATTCGTCCAGATGGAACGGTACGCCCTGCAGCAGGTTACCGAACGCCACGCCGATCACCAGCGGTGGAACGAAGCTACCGATGAAGATGCCCCAGTCCCACATGTTGCGCCAGCGGGTATCTTCAATCTTCGAACGGTAGTCGAAACCGACCGGACGGAAGAATAAAGAGGCCAGCACCAGAATCATCGCCACATAGAAACCGGAGAACGCAGCCGCGTAGACCATCGGCCAGGCAGCGAACAGCGCGCCGCCTGCGGTGATCAGCCACACCTGGTTACCGTCCCAGTGCGGGGCGATGGAGTTGATCATGATTCGACGCTCGGTGTCATTACGACCGAGGAAACGGGTGAGCATCCCCACCCCCATGTCGAAACCATCCGTGACGGCGAAACCGATCAGCAGAACGCCAACCAGCAGCCACCAGATAAAACGCAATACTTCATAATCGATCATTTGATGACTCCTGTCTTAGCGTGCCGGCTGAGTAGTCGCAGTGGACTGCTCGTAGTGATAGCGACCGGTTTTCAGGCTGCTTGGGCCAAGGCGCGCGAACTTGAACATCAGGAACAGTTCAGCCACCAGGAACAGGGTGTACAGACCACAAATCAGCAGCATGGAGAAGATCAGGTCGCCTGCGGTCAGGGACGAGTTCGCTACCGCCGTTGGCAGCACCTCACCGATCGCCCATGGCTGACGGCCATATTCCGCCACAAACCAGCCGGACTCAATCGCGATCCACGGCAGTGGAATACCGTACAGCGCGGTGCGCAGCAGCCATTTTTTCTCGCCGATGCGGTTGCGAATCACGGACCAGAAGGACGCCGCAATGATCAGCAGCATGATGATGCCGCTGCCCACCATGATACGGAATGCGAAGTACAGTGGCGCAACGCGTGGAATTGAGTCTTTGGTTGCCATCTGGATCTGCGCTTCCGTCGCATCAGAAACGTTCGGGGTATAACGCTTCAGCAGCAGACCGTAACCCAGATCTTTCTTCACGTCGTTAAACTGATCGCGAACGGCCTGGTCGGTAGAACCGGCACGCAGCTGTTCCAGCAGCGAGTAGGCTTTCATACCGTTACGGATACGCTCTTCGTGCTGCACCATCAGCTCTTTCAGACCCGTCACCTGCTTATCAACAGAACGGGTGGCGATGATACCCAGCGCGTAAGGGATTTGAATAGCGAAGCGGTTTTCCTGCGCGTCCTGATCGGGAATACCGAACAGCGTAAAGGCAGCAGGTGCCGGCTGGGTTTCCCATTCGGCTTCGATAGCGGCCAGTTTGGTTTTCTGCACGTCGCCCATTTCGTAACCGGATTCATCACCCAGAACAATAACGGAGAGAATCGCAGCCATACCGAAGCTTGCAGCGATAGCAAAGGAGCGCTTGGCGAACGCGAAGTCACGACCGCGCAGCATGTAGTAAGAACTGATACCCAGTACAAACATCGCGCCGCACACATAGCCAGAAGCGACGGTGTGAACGAATTTAACCTGAGCAACCGGGTTCAGGACCAGCTCGGCAAAGCTGACCATCTCCATACGCATGGTTTCGAAGTTGAAATCAGACGCGATAGGGTTCTGCATCCAGCCGTTCGCGACCAGGATCCACAGCGCGGACAGGTTCGAACCTAATGCCACCAGCCAGGTCACCGCCATATGCTGGACTTTACCCAGACGGTCCCAACCGAAGAAGAACAGACCTACAAAGGTGGATTCAAGGAAGAATGCCATCAGACCTTCAATGGCCAGCGGCGCACCGAAGATATCCCCTACATAGTGGGAATAGTAAGACCAGTTAGTCCCGAACTGGAACTCCATGGTCAGACCGGTTGCCACGCCCAGTGCGAAGTTGATACCAAACAACTTGCCCCAGAACTTGGTCATATCTTTATAAATCTGTTTGCCGGAGAGAACGTATACCGTTTCCATGATGGCCAGCAGGAACGCCATACCGAGCGTCAGTGGCACAAACAGGAAGTGGTACATCGCGGTCAAGGCAAACTGTAAGCGCGACAGTTCGACTATATCTAACATCATGACTCCTTGCTCATCGCATGAAGACTCCGAGAGTGAACCCCGTCAGAAAGAGATCCACACGCATGCCCCAATACAAATTATTCGCATCCTTGTCGTCGTTATTACCCTGAAGGAGGATAAAAACGATGACGTGAGGTTACAAATACGTTAATAAAAAAACTCAAATTGATACCGCAAATATAATACGCTGCAAAACCCTTACAATAAACAGGTTTTTATTGAATCACATTTACGTTTTTCGACGGTGATCAATTTATAGCAAAATTACCACTTTTCGGCCATTTTGATCGGGAACAATTTAGCGCTTTTCAGCACCTTTTTCCAAGGATTAAACTTTGATTTAAATCAAAAACAAACCTTGATGTTAACTATGTTTAATCGTGGTGAGAATGGTAAAAACCATGTTAATGATATGTGCATGTAAAGATGTGATTGGTTATCGAAGACGAAAAAAAATATAAACAGAAGTGATTTTAATTAACGCGAAACAAAAGCCTCATTTCGATGCGCGGCATACAATAAAGCATAGTCGGGCCGGGTTATTTTTCCACGGCATTTATGCAACCCTTCGCAATTACATTTATTTTACTTTTGTCACCCCATAACTTAACACCGCGGAGTGACTATTTAATGAAAAAGGCCGCAAACAGTGCAGCCTTTTAATGATATCAGCGATTCTCAGGCAAGAAGAAGGCTAAAGGTTCGCGACTGTCCCGGTCTGAACGCCCCGACAATCCCTTCGTCTTCACCGTGGTCCATCAGCCGTTCATTCATGTCCGTTTCGCAGCACCGCTTCACCGCCGGATTGACGGATAGCGTCGCGTCACATGCGCTGGACTGCGAAGGGTTGAACAGACGAAGAATGAGCTCATCACGATCTTCCGCTTTTTTGATCGCACTGAGTACGCATCCCGTTGGCGAAAGCGCTAACAGGCTGTAGCTTTCCGGCGTGGTCAACGACGCGCGATTCAGCTTCATTGCATCCCAGGGGATCTTGTTATAACACTGCACCGGCGTTAACCACGATTGAGCCTGCTGCGCGACACCCGCGTTTTCCGGCGTGCCGCTGAAGCTGAAGAGGCTAAAGCGACAGCTTAGCGGACCACGCACCTGAGCGTCCGGGACCGGCATTTTGATACCGGATGGTCTGCCGGGGCGCAGGAGCAGATCTTCTTTGCCGAGTACCCCCACGCCGCGCAGCAAGGTCAGGGCAAATGCTTTTTGTTCATCGCCCACGACTTCAAATTCACGCAGCCCCTCGGTAAATAGCGCAAGCCCGTTTCGTTTTTCCTGCAGGACGGCGTAGTTGAGTAAATTCCAGACGGGAACCGGCGCTTCTTTCCACCCCTCCTCCTGCCAGTTTTGCATCGCCGCGTCCTGCACCGGACGAGAGATCGTGCCAAACTGCGTATCCGCTAACACCTCCCGGGTCGCAAACGGCGTTGGGATGAGCACGCGAACGCGGTGGTCGTCGGCCTGATTATCCAGGCGCACCGCCACGTCAATGCGTCTGCTGTTGCGGCTTAGCGTAATTTCAAATTCAGCGTCGAGGTAACCGTTTCGCTGGCGCGCCGCGCGTTCCGCCAGGTTCGCCGGAACGGCGATTCGATGGCGGATAACTGCCCTGCTCTGCCAGCCTTCATGCGTAACCTCAAATTCATGCTCGCCCTGCGCGGAAGTGAGTCTCCACTCTTCCCGCGAAGGCGAGTAGTCGTACTCATCGCCATCATCCGAGCTCTCTTCGATTTCCAGCACGCGGTCATAAATAAGCCCGGTTTCTTTGTCGCGCAGGCGCAGCGAACCGTCGTCATTTATGTCAATCTGCCAGAAGGCGTTTTCAAGTAAGGAGGCGGTATTTTCCCCCGGAGAGAGCATCTTCCCGGCCACGTTAGGTTCGATAAACAGCGTACGGTAGCCCATCGACGGCAATATCTGGCTGAGCTGAATATCAAACTCCATAAACGGTTCGTAATTGCCGTAGTGAACAATCTGTCGGTCAATGAGGCCCGGGTCGAGCTCTCGCGCGCTGCGGATGAAATACGGGATCTCGTTGCCTTTGTCATCCCGCAGACGGAACTGGCTGGCGCGCAGTCGAATCGTGGTGTTCATCACCTCCTCACGCGGCCAGGGCATCAGGTTGAACATCACCAGCTTATCGGCATCGCTTTGCGGCATGTTGTCGACAATCTTGCGCATATAGAAACGCGCCAGGTTATCTGCCATGTCCTCAGCCAGTTCAAAGCGGGAGACAATCTCGCGATGCACCTTGTCGCTGCAGCAGCAGCCGATGCTGTCGTGAGCGTGGTTTTTGAGGATCTCTTTCCACATCTTCTCCAGCAGGCCGTGGTGGTAGTCGAAGCCCAGCGTCCAGGCAAGCGTCGCCAGCGGCTCGAGGATGTTAACAATTTTGTTCTCAATACGCGCATGGGCGATTTTGATATCCATGCGCGTGGAGCCGATGGTCCGGTGCACGCGCATGTATTTCCCGTCGATAAACTCACCTTTTAAGGTCGCCAGGTCATCGCGGTGCGCGTCGATGCAATCAAAGACCTCCTCAAACCGGCTCATCACAAATTGACGCTGCGGATAGATTTCACGCAGCTTCTCCATCACCGCGAAAATGTTCTGCTGCAGCGGCATCTGGTCGTGTCCGTTGGGCAGCAAAATCGCTTTGGTGACGGACGCCTTTTCCAGAACCTCGAAATAGCTGTCGAGCCGTTTTCGCAGCCCCGCTTCGTCCTCCGGTAAGTACTTACCAATCGCGTAGCCCAGCGGCAGCACCTGTGCCGTCACTTCACTGCCGTCCTGGCTCTGCCAGAGAAATTCGGTTTTATCGGTCCCGTGGCGTTCAGAACAACCGCGCCAGAACATCGTGCGGGTAATGCCAAACCCGTTATAGATATGCGGAAGCTGGCCGGACATGCCAAACGAATCCGGCAGATAGCCGATCTTCATCGGCTCGCCGAAGGCCATACAATCCCGGATGCCGTACATCAGGTTGCGGACAATCGACTCGCCGCTCACGATCGTGGTATCGGTCTGGGTATACCAGGGGCCGATAATCAGCTTTCCACGCTCGACAAGCGCCTTCACGCGAGAGCGGTTTTCGGGCACAACGGCAAAATAATCCTCCAGAACAGCCGTCTGTCCATCGAGAACATAGTATTTGTACTCATCATCCTGCTCCAGCCGGGTCAGGATTTCTTCCATATTATTGACCAGAAGAATACGCGACTCTTCGGTGGTGAAGTACCACTCACGGTCCCAGTGCATATGCGGCGTGATATGAACGCGAGATACAGCTTTCATCTTCGTTTCCTGTTTGTGCGTTTTTACGATAAGGCGTCTTCAGTGACGTAGTTGCCCTTTTTTACCGCCTGGCGTCGCCAGAGCAGCAGAACCAGGGTGGAGATAGCGGTACCCACCAGCGCCGCGCCAAACCAGCCCGCCGCCGCAACCACACCGCCCAACCCGGCATCGTGAAGTAAAAAGAGAGAGAAAATCCCGGCCCCCGGCGTAGACAACCCGATCCCCATCGCACCGACAGCCGCGCCTGTCACCATGGATCCGAGTACAAATGAGCCAATGACGCGAAGCGGGTCTTCAATCGCCATCGGAATCGCCCCTTCGGTAATGCCCGCGAGGCCGAGCAGCCAGGTCGATTTACCGGTTTCAATTTCAAACGACTTAAACAGCTTCGGTGCCAGCATCGTTGACGCCGTGACGGTGAAGGCTGAGACCATTTTGACGGAAGCAAAGATCGCATAGGGACCGTATACCCCGTTCGCCATCGCCCCCAGGCAAAACGCGTAAGAGGCTTTGTTGACCGGGCCGCCCAAATCGAATGAGCACATAAACCCGAGGATTGCCCCCAGAAGCAGCGCATTCGCGCCGGACAGACCGTTAAGCCAGACGGTGAGCGTGTTATTGAGCCAGGCCACCGGTTCGCCAATCACAAACAGCATCAGGCTGCCCGCGCCCAGCACGCCAATCACCGGATAGAGATAAAAAGTCAGAAAGCCGTTGTAGCGGCTGCTGAGCCGGATGTGGTTTTTCACCCAGCGCATCAGATAGCCCGCGATCAGCCCACCGACGATAGCGCCGAGAAAACCGGAGCCGATCATGTTGGCAGCCAGACCGGCCGCAAAGCCCGGCGTCAGCGCGGGTTTATCCGCCAGCGAGTAGGCGGTGTAGGCCGAGAGAACAGGCACCATCAAAATTCCGAGCATGCCGCCGCCAAGCTTGCGGTACATCCACAGCCACGAGTTTTCCTGGTCAAACAGGTGCTGCAGGCTAAGGATTTGCGCCAGCAGTACCGATACGGCCAGCACCGTACCGCCGGCAACGATCAGCGGCACCGCAAAAGAGATGCCGCTTAGAAGCGCCTGCTTGAGTTCAGTTTTAACGCGCTTTTTCGTTTCGGTATCGGCCTGAGCATAGCGCGCATCGGTAGAAGGCTTTAGCGCCAGCGCGCGCTCAATCAACGCTTCAGCATGACGCAGGGGTTCCGCAACGGGAACGGAAATGGCGGGGATCCCCTGAAAGCGCTCGCTCTCTTTGATCGCCACTTCAGCGGCAAAAATACACGCTTTCGCCTCCAGCAACTGCTGGGCAGTAATTCGCCCTTCGATGCCGTTCGCCCCCTGCTTTTCGACCACCACGTTGACGCCGAGCTTACGTCCCGCTTTCTCCAGGTACTCTGCGGCCATATAGGTATGCGCGATCCCCGCCGGACAGGCGGTGACACAGACGACGGTTGGTGCATTCACAGGCGTATCAGCCTCGTCTTCCTTCGAGACACCGTTCAGCGCATCAAGCAGATCCTCTGCCGTCCCGGCAGCCATAACGCGTCCCCGGAGGGCATCATCGGCAAGGCGAGACGTCAGCGCCGTCAGCACCTGGATATGCGTGGATCCCGCTTCAGCTGGCGGGATGGCAAGCAGGACGATCAGCTCTACGCGTTCAGGGCCGTCCACCCCCTCCCACTCCAGCGGTTCGCGCAGCGTAGCAACCGCAAAAGCCGCTTCGTTCACCGCGTTCGATTTACCATGCGGGACAGCCAGCCCTTCACCCAGTGCGGTTGGCCCCTGAGATTCGCGGCGGTAGACCTCCGCCAGAAATGCCTCGCCATCGGTAATTTTGCCCAGCGCCACCAGCCGCATTGTAAGCTGGCGAATGGCCTCATCACGGCTGGCATAGTGTGCCTGCACGCAGACAGCACTGGTGTGGGTCAGGGTCGTCAGGTTCATAAGATCCTCACACGTACGTTGTTATTGTCTGGCGGCAATTGTGGCAGGTCATACAATACATTTATGTGATCATTTTCACTAACAACGCAAATTTGTATTTAAGTTGTATTATTTACAAATTTTACGCGGGAGGCATAATTCCATGAAAAGGTATTAGAAAGGCAGATTCGATGGGTAACAAACCGATGTACCGGCAAATAGCCGATGCGCTTCGCGAAAAAATCAGTGCGGGAGAGTTAAAGCCTGGCGATGCGTTACCGACGGAATCCAGCCTTCAGGAGGCATTCAACGTGAGTCGCGTCACGGTGAGACAGGCGCTGAAGCTGCTTACGGAAGAGCAAATCGTCGAGAGCATTCAGGGCAGCGGCACCTACGTAAAAGAAGAGCGCGTCAATTACGACATTTACCAGCTCACCGGGTTTTACGAAAAACTGGCGGACCGGAACGTGGATACCCACAGTGAGGTGAGCATTTTCGAAGTGCTGAAAGCCGATGCAAAACTTGCCGAAAAGCTGAATCTCTCTCATGACGATAAAGTCTGGCACGTTAAACGCGTCCGCTTTATCAAACAAAAACCGGTAAATCTGGAAGAAACGTGGATGCCGCTGGCCCTGTTCCCCGACCTCACCTGGGAAGTGATGGAGAATTCGAAATACCACTACGTTGAGCAGATCAAAAAGCTGGTTATCGATCGCAGCGAGCAGGAGCTGGTGCCGATCATGCCGTCAGAGGAGGCGATCGCCGCGCTGTCGCTCGATCCGGCAAAGCCGATCCTGGAAAAAGTCTCCCGCGGGTTTCTGAAGGACGGGCGGGTATTTGAATACAGCCGCAACGTGTTCAATACCGATGATTACAAGTTCACGCTAGTCGCCAGACGCAGGCAATAAAAAAGGCCGCTTTACAGCGGCCAACCATGTCGAAACGGACATTTTTATACTGCAACGCCCCCCTTTCGGGGAGCAGAGAGGACTTACTTAATGATGGATTTCAGTGCTTCGCCGATATCCGCCAGGCTGCGAACGGTCTTCACGCCTGCGGCTTCCAGCGCTGCGAATTTCTCATCAGCCGTACCTTTACCACCGGCGATGATCGCGCCTGCGTGACCCATACGCTTGCCTTTCGGCGCGGTCACACCCGCGATGTAACCCACAACTGGCTTGGTCACGTGTTCTTTGATGTAAGCAGCCGCTTCTTCTTCCGCGCTACCACCGATCTCACCGATCATCACGATCGCTTCGGTCTGTGGATCTTCCTGGAACAGCTTCAGGATGTCGATGAAGTTAGAACCCGGGATTGGGTCACCGCCGATGCCCACGCAGGTGGACTGGCCGAAACCGTAGTCGGTGGTCTGCTTAACCGCTTCATAGGTCAGGGTACCGGAACGGGACACGATGCCCACTTTACCCGGCTTGTGAATGTGGCCCGGCATGATGCCGATTTTGCATTCGCCCGGGGTGATCACGCCTGGGCAGTTCGGGCCGATCATACGCACGCCAGCTTCATCCAGCTTCACCTTCACGGTCAGCATATCCAGCGTTGGGATACCTTCGGTGATGGTGATGATCAGTTTGATGCCTGCGTCGATCGCTTCCAGAATAGAGTCTTTGCAGAACGGCGCCGGAACGTAGATCACGGTCGCGGTTGCGCCCGTCGCTTCTACGGCTTCACGCACGGTGTTGAACACCGGCAGGCCCAGGTGGGTGGTGCCGCCTTTACCTGGCGTTACGCCGCCAACCATCTGCGTGCCGTAGGCAATCGCCTGTTCGGAGTGGAAAGTCCCCTGGCTACCGGTGAAGCCCTGGCAGATAACCTTGGTATCTTTATTAATTAAAACTGACATTATTTCCCCTCCACTGCGGCAACAACCTGCTGAGCTGCATCCGTCAGACTTTTCGCTGCAATAATATTCAGGCCGCTGTCAGCCAGTTTTTTCGCGCCGAGTTCAGCGTTGTTACCTTCCAGACGCACAACCACCGGAACGTTAACACCGACTTCTTCTACCGCACCGATGATACCGTCGGCGATCAGGTCGCAACGGACGATGCCGCCGAAGATGTTAACCAGAACGGCCTTCACGTTGTCGTCGGAGAGAATGATTTTGAACGCTTCGGTTACGCGCTCTTTGGTTGCGCCACCGCCCACGTCGAGGAAGTTCGCTGGCTCACCGCCGTGCAGCTTAACGATGTCCATGGTGCCCATCGCCAGGCCCGCACCGTTAACCATGCAGCCGATGTTACCGTCCAGCGCCACGTAGTTCAGCTCCCACTGAGCAGCCTGCGCTTCACGCGGGTCTTCCTGAGACTGGTCGCGCATTTCGCGCAGATCCGGCTGGCGGAACAGCGCGTTGCCGTCAGCGCCCAGCTTGCCGTCGAGGCAGATCAGATCGCCCTGGGTCGTGATCACCAGCGGGTTGATCTCGATCAGCGCCAGATCGCGCTCCAGGAAAATGGTCGCCAGACCCATGAAAATCTTGGTGAACTGCTGAACCAGCTTGCCTTCCAGACCCAGTTTGAACGCCAGCTCGCGACCCTGGTAAGGCATTGGGCCTGCCAGCGGATCGATAGCCACTTTGTGGATCAGGTGCGGGGTCTCTTCCGCCACTTTTTCGATTTCCACGCCGCCTTCGGTAGATGCCATGAACACCACGCGACGGGAGCTACGGTCAACCACCGCGCCCAGGTACAGCTCTTTCGCGATATCGGTTGCCGCTTCAACCAGGATCTGGTTAACCGGCTGGCCGTTCGCGTCTGTCTGGTACGTTACCAGACGCTTGCCGAGCCAATGTTCAGCAAACGCACGAATTTCTTCTTTGCTCTTAACAACCTTCACACCGCCCGCTTTACCACGGCCACCAGCGTGAACCTGACACTTAACTACCCACGGGCCGGAACCGATTTTAGATGCGGCTTCTTCTGCTTCACGCGGGGTAGTACAGGCATAACCCACCGGAGCCGGTAAGCCATACCGGGCAAACAGCTGTTTGGCCTGATATTCATGTAAGTTCATGTGTTCTATCCATCCTTCAGGGTAATCGTTATCTTCAAACCTGTAGACCGGCGCAGCGTGTGCCGGTCTACGGGGCAGGTGATGCTAAATCGTGACTAGACGTCCAGCAGCAGACGCGTTGGATCTTCGAGCACCTCTTTAATGGCTACCAGGAAGCCCACGGACTCGCGGCCGTCGATCAGGCGGTGGTCGTAAGAGAGCGCCAGGTACATCATCGGCAGGATCTCAACTTTACCGTCTACCGCCATAGGACGATCTTTGATGGCATGCATACCCAGGATCGCGCTCTGCGGCGGGTTAATGATCGGGGTAGACATCAGCGATCCGAAGACGCCGCCGTTGGTAATGGTGAAGTTACCGCCGGTCAGGTCGTCTACGGTCAGCTTGCCGTCGCGGCCTTTCACAGCCAGCTCTTTAATGTTTTTCTCGATGTCGGCCATACCCAGGGTATCCACATCACGCAGAACCGGGGTCACCAGGCCACGTGGGGTCGAAACCGCCATGCTGACGTCGAAGTAGTTGTGGTAAACCACGTCATCGCCATCGATGGACGCGTTCACTTCCGGGTAGCGTTTCAGCGCCTCAACCACCGCCTTCACGTAGAAGGACATAAAGCCCAGACGGATACCGTGACGTTTTTCGAACGCGTCACCGTACTGCTTACGCAGGTCCATGATTGGCTTCATGTTCACTTCGTTGAAGGTAGTCAGCATCGCGGTAGAGTTTTTCGCTTCCAGCAGACGCTCGGCCACGCGCTTACGCAGGCGGGTCATTGGCACGCGTTTTTCGCTGCGAGCGCCCAGAGCAGGCTGTGCTGCCGGTGCTGCCGCAGGGGCTTTCGCTTCGGCCTGAGCAGGCGCTTTCGCCAGATGCTTGTCGATGTCTTCACGGGTCAGACGACCGCCCACACCGGTGCCTTTAATGGCTGCCGGGTCAAGGCTGTGTTCCGCCAGCAGGCGACGGATCGCCGGGCTGAGGGCGTCATTAGACTGCTCTTCCAGAGAGGCCTGCTGGCGCTGCGCTGGCGTAGAGGCTTTCTCTTCAGATTTCGCGCTGGACTCTTTGCCCGCGCTGTTGCCTTCACGCAGGCGACCCAGGATCTGACGAGAGGTGACGGTGGTACCTTCATCTTCCAGCACCGCGTCCAGAACGCCATCCGCCGAAGCCGGTACTTCCAGTACCACTTTGTCAGTTTCGATTTCTACCAGCACTTCATCGCGCTTAACGGCATCGCCTGGTTTTTTGTGCCAGGTAGCGACGGTCGCATCTGCTACAGATTCAGGCAGGTCGGGAACAAGAATATCTACGCTACTCATTATGTATCCTTTAATTAATCGACGTTCAGCGCGTCATTGACCAGATCTTGTTGCTGCTTCTGGTGAACGGACATATACCCTACCGCCGGAGAGGCGGAGGCCGGGCGACCTGCATAGCGCAGGGCTGACCCAAATGGAATCACTTCACGGAAATGATGCTGGCTGCAGTACCATGCGCCCTGGTTGAGCGGCTCTTCCTGGCACCAGACAAAATCATGAACGTGAGCGTACGGTTTCAGCGCTTCCTGCACCGCCTGGTGCGGGAACGGATAAAGCTGTTCGATACGCACGATGGCGACATCTTTCTGATCGTTCTTACGGCGCTGTTCCAGCAGGTCGTAATAAACCTTACCAGAACACATCACCACACGCTTCACGGCCTGTGGATCCAGCTCGTCAATTTCACCGATGGCTGGCAGGAAGGTACCGTTCGCCAGCTCTTCCAGGCTGGACACCGCCAGCGGGTGACGCAGCAGGGATTTCGGCGACATGACCACCAGCGGACGACGCATACCGCGCAGCGCCTGACGACGCAGCATGTGGTAAACCTGAGCCGGGGTGGACGGTACGCAAACCTGCATGTTCTGCTCGGCGCAGAGTTGCAGATAACGTTCCAGACGCGCGGAGGAGTGCTCCGGACCCTGGCCTTCATAGCCGTGCGGCAGCAGCATCACCAGGCCACACATACGGCCCCATTTCTGCTCGCCGGAGGAGATGAACTGGTCGATAACCACCTGCGCACCGTTGGCGAAGTCGCCGAACTGCGCTTCCCAGATGGTCAGGGTGCGCGGTTCTGCCGTGGCGTAACCGTATTCGAAAGCCAGTACCGCTTCTTCAGACAGCACGGAGTCCCAGACCTTGAACTGGCCCTGACCGTTGTGCACGTGCTGCAGCGGGGTGTAGGTTGAACCGTTAGACTGGTTGTGAACCACCGCGTGACGGTGGAAGAAGGTGCCACGGCCCGCATCTTCACCGGACAGACGAACAGGAATGCCTTCGTCAACCAGCGTCGCGTAAGCCAGCGTTTCCGCGCCGCCCCAGTCGAACAGCTTCTCGCCTGCCGCCATTGCCTGACGGTCAGCATAAATTTTCGCCACGCGAGACTGCATCTCGATAGCGTCCGGCACGGTGCTGATGCGTTTAGCCAGCTCCTGCAGGCGCTTCATCTCCACCTTGTTCGGGTAGCTCTCATCCCACTCGTGGTTGAGGTACGGCGACCAGGTAAAGGAGTGCATGTTCATCGGGCGCAGCTCTTTCACTACGCATTCACCCGCGTCCAGCGCGTCGCGGTAGAGGTTGACCATTTCGGTCGCATCTTCCAGCGTCGCTACTTTGTCGCTCTCCAGCTTGTCAGCATAGATTTTGCGCGGGGTCGGGTGTTTTTTGATTTTCTGGTACATCAGCGGCTGGGTTGCACTTGGCTCATCCGCTTCGTTGTGGCCGTGACGGCGGTAGCAGAAGAGGTCAATGAACACATCGCGTTTGAAGGTGTTACGGAAGTCCAGCGCCAGACGGGTCACGAAAGCCACGGCTTCCGGGTCATCCGCGTTAACGTGGAAGATCGGCGCCTGAACCATCTTACCGATGTCGGTGCAGTACGGGGTAGAACGTGCGTCCAGCGGGTTAGAGGTGGTGAAGCCCACCTGGTTGTTGATCACGATGCGAACGGTACCGCCCACTTCGTAACCTCGCGCTTTGGACATGTTCAGGGTTTCCTGCACCACGCCCTGCCCTGTCACCGCCGCATCACCGTGGATGGTGATTGGCAGAACTTTGTTGCTGCTCGGCTCGTCCAGACGATCCAGACGCGCGCGCACGGAACCGATAACCACCGGGCTGACGATCTCGAGGTGCGACGGGTTAAACGCCAGCGCCAGGTGAACCAGACCGCCTTCGGTTTCGATATCAGACGAGAAGCCCATGTGGTACTTCACGTCGCCGGTGCCGAGGTGTTCTTTATGTTTGCCCGCGAATTCATCGAACAGGTCCTGCGGTTTTTTACCCAGCACGTTGACCAGTACGTTCAGACGACCACGGTGTGCCATGCCCAGCACCACTTCACGGGTGCCGCTCTTGCCTGCGTGACGAATCAGCTCTTTCAGCATCGGCACCAGGGCGTCGCCGCCTTCCAGCGAGAAGCGTTTTGCGCCCGGGAACTTCGCGCCCAGATAGCGCTCAAGGCCTTCTGCTGCGGTCAGTTCGCTGAGGAAGCGTTTTTTCTCGTCAGCCGAGAAGGTCGCGTGGCCCGCTACGGATTCGATGCGCTGCTGGATCCAGCGCTTCTCTTCGGTAGAGGTAATGTGCATGTATTCCGCGCCGATGGAGCCGCAGTAGGTTTGCTTGAGCGCGTCAATCAGATCGCCCAGCTTCATCGTGTCTTTGCCGATGGCAAAGGAACCTACGTTAAAGCTTTCCTGGAAATCGGCCTCGGTCAGATCGTGATACGCCGGATCGAGATCGGCCACACGGTCTTGTTTCCACAGTCCCAGCGGATCGAGATTCGCATGCTGGTGACCACGGAAGCGATAAGCGTTGATAAGCTGCAGGACTTTAACCTGCTTCGCATTGGTGTCAGGGTCGGAAATCGCAGAAGAGTAACGTGAGGCATCCTTCGCCAGACGACGGAAATAATCACGTGTTTTGGAATGGAATTGATCCGGTTTGACCCCTGTACCAGGCAACTGCTGGAACATGGAACGCCAGTTTGCGTCCACTGAGTCAGGATCGGTTAAGAAGTCTTCATAGAGCTGTTCTATCCAGCTCTGGTTGGCACCAGAGAGGTAAGAAGAGTCCAGCCAGGCTTTCATTGCGCCGTTCTGCATCGTGATCCCTTAAGCATTTTTATGCTTACTTTCGCCGTAGAAACTACCACGCACACCACGTGTACGTGCCGGGGTTCACCTGCGAGCTCTTTTCATTTGGCCCGCGAAGGAACCTTTAGAAACTGTCTGGACTTCAGGGTAGTACAGGGCAGTTTTTAAAGGTTTCTGCATTTTGCCCGGTGGCGCTACGCTTACCGGGCCTACAGTTTCGTAGGCCGGATAAGCGCAGCACCATCCGGCAACGTTACTTACGCACTGCGCTGCAGCAGCATCGACTTAATATGGCCGATGGCGCGCGTCGGGTTCAGCCCCTTCGGACACACACTGACGCAGTTCATGATGCTATGGCAGCGGAATACGCTGAAAGCGTCACTCAGTCCTTCCAGACGGCTGTCGGTTTCGGTGTCGCGGCTATCGATCAGGAAGCGATAGGCAGCCAGCAGACCGGCCGGGCCGATAAACTTGTCCGGGTTCCACCAGAACGACGGGCAGGACGTAGAACAGCATGCGCAGAGAATACACTCGTACAGACCATCGAGTTTTTCACGCTGCTCAGGAGACTGTAAGTGCTCACGAGCCGGTGGATTTTGCCCATTATTCAATAAGTAAGGCTTAATCTTCTCATATTGTGCATAGAATTGCCCCATGTCTACCACCAAATCACGCACGACCGGCAGGCCTGGCAGAGGACGGATAACAATTTTCTGACCAGGACGCTGCAACGCTGAAATTGGCGTGATGCAGGCCAGGCCATTTTTGCCGTTCATGTTCACACCGTCAGAGCCACACACCCCTTCACGGCAGGAGCGACGGAACGACAGGGTTGGATCTTTTTCTTTCAGCTGGATTAAGGCATCCAGCAGCATCATGTCGCGACCTTCTTCCGCTTCCAGGGTGTAGTCCTGCATGCGCGGAGCGTCATCAACATCCGGGTTATAACGATAAACTGAGAATTCGAGTTTCATTATCCTGTCTCCGCATTAGTAAGTACGAATCTTCGGCGGGAACGCCGGACGCAGTTTCGGTTCCATGTTGACGCTACGACGCGTCATGGTTTCCGACTCTGGCAGATACAGGGAATGGCACAGCCAGTTTTCGTCATCACGTTCCGGGAAGTCGAAGCGGCTATGCGCGCCACGGCTTTCGGTACGGAAGTTTGCCGACATCGCGGTCGCGAACGCGGTTTCCATCAGGTTATCCAGCTCCAGGCACTCAACGCGCTGGGTGTTGAACTCGCTGGAGGTGTCGTCCAGACGGGCATTTTTCAGACGCTCGCGGATCGCTTTCAGCTGCTCAAGACCTTTGGCCATCGCGTCGCCTTCACGGAATACCGAGAAGTTGTGCTGCATGCATTCCTGCAGCGCTTTACGGATTTCCACCGGATCTTCGCCGTTACGGTTGCCGTTCCAGCGGTTGAGGCGCTCAAGAGAGGCATCAATTTCGTCGTCGGTCGCGTCACGCAGCGCGCCCTGCTCGGCAATGGATTCCTGCAGATGCAGACCCACTGCGCGACCAAACACCACCAGATCCAGCAGCGAGTTGCCGCCCAGACGGTTTGCGCCGTGTACGGATACGCAGGCAATTTCGCCCACCGCGAACAGGCCAGGAATGACCACGTCTTCGCCCTGCTCGTTCACGGTCAGCGCCTGACCGGTCACTTTGGTCGGAATACCGCCCATCATGTAGTGGCAGGTTGGGATAACCGGAATCGGCTCTTTCACCGGATCGACGTGCGCGAAGGTGCGGGACAGTTCCAGGATGCCCGGCAGACGGGACTCCAGCACTTCTTTACCCAGGTGGTCGAGCTTCAGCTTGGCGTGTGGACCCCAAGGGCCGTCACAGCCGCGGCCTTCACGGATTTCGATCATGATGGAACGCGCCACCACGTCACGACCCGCAAGGTCTTTCGCATTCGGGGCATAACGCTCCATGAAGCGCTCGCCGTGTTTGTTCAGCAGGTAGCCACCTTCACCACGGCAGCCTTCTGTTACCAGCACGCCTGCACCGGCGATGCCGGTTGGGTGGAACTGCCACATCTCCATATCCTGCACCGGCACGCCCGCGCGGATAGCCATACCGACACCGTCGCCGGTGTTGATGTGGGCGTTGGTGGTGGACTGGTAAATACGGCCTGCACCGCCGGTCGCCAGCACGGTTGCGCGGGCTTTGAAGTAGACCACTTCACCGGTTTCGATGCACAGCGCGGTACAACCAACGATGGCGCCATCGGCGTTTTTCACCAGATCCAGCGCATACCATTCGGAGAAGATGGTGGTGTGGTTTTTCAGGTTCTGCTGATACAGGGTGTGCAGCAGCGCGTGACCGGTACGGTCAGCCGCCGCCGCGGTGCGTGCCGCCTGCTCGCCGCCGAAGTTTTTCGACTGGCCGCCAAACGGACGCTGATAGATGGTGCCATTTTCCAGACGGGAGAACGGCAGACCCATGTGGTCCAGCTCCAGAATCGCTTCCGGGCCAGTTTTACACATATATTCGATGGCATCCTGGTCACCGATGTAATCGGAACCTTTTACCGTGTCATACATGTGCCATTCCCAGTTATCTTCATGGGAGTTACCCAGCGCAACGGTAATACCGCCCTGCGCAGACACAGTATGGGAACGGGTTGGGAAGACTTTAGAGAGCAGCGCACAGCTCTGGCCACTCTGGGAAATTTGCAGTGCGGCACGCATACCTGCGCCACCGGCACCAATCACAACAGCATCAAATTCTCTGACTGGCAGTTTCATTACACACCCCACACCACAACGAATCCATAAATAACGTAAACCACCAGTGCAACCACAATGGCCAGCTGCAGTGGAAGGCGAATCGCCAGCGGTTTAACGTAATCGGTCAACACCTGCCACATGCCAATCCAGGCATGAATAAGGATGGAGAAAAGGGCCAGCAGGGTGAACACTTTGGTGAAGGCGGATCCGAAGAACCCACTCCAGATTTCCCACGTCAGCGTGCCGCTGGTCGCGAAGAAACCGATCATATAGATGATGTAGAGGGTGAGAACGATGGCGGTAGCACGGACCAGAATGAAGTCATGTACGCCGTTGCGTCCTAATGCGGAGGCGTTGCTTACCATACGAGAACTCCTGCGAGAAGTGAAAGCACGACTGTAATCACAAATGAAATGTTAGCGGAGCGTTTCCCGGCTTCGAAGGTCTCTTCCAGGTAGCCAAAGTCCATCAGCATATGGCGAACACCCACCACAACGTGGTACGCCAGTGCGGTCAGAATGCCCCACATGATGAATTTCACGAAGAAGCTGTTCATGATGGCAGAGGCCTGGAGGAATCCTTCAGGGGAAGAGAGGCTGGTGCCCAGTAACCACAGCAGAATACCGACCGCCACAAACGTAATCACACCAGAAACACGGTGCAGAATGGACGCTATTGCTGTTACGGGGAACCGGATCGTTTTGAGATCCAGATTGACAGGTCTTTGTTTTTTCACATTTCTTATCATGAATAACGCCCACATGCTGTTCTTATTGTTTCCTTCCTCCGGACTGCGATGCGGGTCAGACAGCGTTCCTTTTCTATAACTGCGCGTCATGCAAAACAGTGCTTCCAGATGCTTAAACGACACATTACAACGCTGGGTGGCTCGGGATTGCAGGGTGTTCCGGAGACCTGGCGGCAGTATAGGCCGTTCACAAAATCATTACAATTAACCTACATACAGTTTGTCGGGTTTTCTCTGGAACAGTGATCAGGGTCACGATAACAACATCTTTTTAATTTTTAATCATCTGATTTGACAAATGTTAAACAATATTGTTACAAACGTCATCAGAAAAGGCATATAATGCGCAAAAGTTATGAGGTCTCTCTTTCACCTGACAAATAGTTATGTAACAGTGTGATGGTATTGACCGAAGTTATCAGGACAGTTATTAGTGATATACAGGTTTGAATAATTCGGACTGCAAAAACGCTGATTTGCTGTTGTTTCACTGATATTTCATTCGTTTACCTGCAAGGCGCCATAGCTCTGTACCCTGGTTTGTCCTCGTGAGCTGAGCGGTAAGCCAAATAACAATCTGGTAACGGTGATTAACAGCTGAAAGCAAATCCGGTAAAGCGCAGTCTTAAGCATAAGGCGCTAAGGAGACCGTAAATGGCTGATACAAAGGCAACGCTCACCCTAAATGGTGACACTGCTATTGAACTGGATGTGCTAAAAGGCACGCTCGGTCAGGATGTTATTGATATCCGTACGCTGGGTTCCAAAGGGGTATTCACCTTTGACCCTGGATTTACCTCTACCGCATCTTGCGAATCCAAAATCACCTTTATCGACGGTGACGAAGGTATCCTGCTCCATCGCGGCTTCCCTATCGATCAGTTAGCCACCGAATCCAACTATCTGGAAGTGTGCTACATCCTGCTGAACGGCGAAAAACCGACGCAGGCCCAGTTCGATGAATTTAAAACCACCGTGACCCGTCACACCATGATCCATGAGCAGATTACCCGTCTGTTCCATGCGTTCCGTCGTGACTCTCACCCAATGGCGGTGATGTGCGGTATTACCGGTGCGCTGGCCGCGTTCTACCACGACTCCCTTGACGTGAATAACCCGCGTCACCGTGAAATCGCCGCTTACCGTCTGCTGTCCAAAATGCCTACCATGGCGGCGATGTGTTACAAATACTCCATCGGCCAGCCGTTTGTGTATCCGCGTAACGACCTCTCCTACGCGGGCAACTTCCTGCGCATGATGTTCTCCACGCCGTGCGAAGAGTACGAAGTGAACCCGGTTCTGGAACGCGCGATGGACCGTATTCTCATCCTGCATGCTGACCACGAACAGAACGCCTCGACCTCAACCGTTCGTACCGCAGGCTCTTCAGGCGCGAACCCGTTCGCCTGTATCGCTGCGGGCATCGCCTCCCTGTGGGGACCGGCGCACGGCGGCGCCAACGAAGCGGCGCTGAAGATGCTGGAAGAGATCAGCACCGTTGAGCACATTCCTGAGTTCGTGCGTCGCGCGAAAGACAAGAATGACTCCTTCCGCCTGATGGGCTTCGGTCACCGTGTTTACAAAAACTATGACCCGCGCGCCACCGTGATGCGTGAAACCTGCCACGAAGTGCTGAAAGAGCTGGGTACCAAAGATGACCTGCTGGAAGTGGCGATGGAGCTGGAACACATCGCGCTGAACGACCCGTACTTCATCGAGAAGAAACTCTACCCGAACGTCGATTTCTACTCTGGCATTATTCTGAAAGCGATGGGCATTCCGTCTTCCATGTTCACCGTGATCTTCGCCATGGCGCGTACCGTAGGCTGGATTGCGCACTGGAACGAAATGCACAGCGAAGGCATGAAGATCGCCCGTCCTCGTCAGCTGTATACCGGCTACGAGCAGCGTGATTTTAAGTCTGACCTGAAGCGCTAAAAGTTAAGCCCGGTGGCGCTACCGCTTACCGGGCCTACAAATGCGAAACGTAGGCCGGGTAAGGCGTAGCCGCCACCCGGCTTTTTTATTTTTGACAATGTGGACACCAGTAAAAGGGTCTCGAAGAGAGCATAATCCTGTCGATAATCCCGCCGCACCGCTCGCACTTCTTCCCCGCCCGATGAAACACCTTGAACCGGAACAGCGCCCCGTGGTGCTTGTTTTCATCTACGATGCCACGCGTGTTGTACGACAGCCGCGGGATGTCCAGCAGCGCGTGGGACAGCGCCTCCAGCTGTTCATCGCTCAGCTGAGAAGCTTTGTGCTGCGGTGCCAGCCCGACTTCCCAGAGGATCTCCACCCGCAGGTAGTTGCCAAGCCCGGCGAGAAAGGCCTGGTCAAGGAACAGGCCGGAAAACTGCCGGTTGCGGAATGTGGGCGATAGCAGCCGGGCCTTCACATCGCTCGCCGTCAGGCGCATATCCAGCACGTCCGGCCCAACCCGCTGTAAGAACGGGTGCGTGAGCAACTGCTCAGGCGTTAACATTTCGATATCAGAAGCGCTATAGAGCAGGATCGCCTTATCCGCCGTTTGCAGCCTGACGCGCAGCACGCGGGTCGTTTGCGGCTCTTCACCCGCCTCCACCACGCGCCACACGCCGTAAAGCTGGTTATGGCTATATAACGTCAGGTTATGGGAAAAGTGCGTGAGCAGCGCTTTGCCGCGCGTTTCAATATGCGTTACCGACTGCCCTACCAGCTGTGATTCAAACGGTTTCAGTTGAGGAAAAGCAAACCAGACCTCCGTCAGCGGTTTGCCCTTTATCGCCGCCTCGAGGCTATCCGCCGCGCGGCGGATCTCCGGGCCTTCTGGCATTTTTCTGTCCTTTCATGATTAGTCTGCGCTGACAAGAATGCCCTCTTCAGCGAACGCGGCCCGCAAGCGGCGCGCGAACTGGAGCGCATGCTCGCCATCGCCGTGTAAACATACCGTATCAGCCTGAACGTGCGCCGTTGTGCCATCCACGGCGGTCACTCGCCCGTAGCGCACCATCTCCAGCGTCTGCGCCAGCGCTTTCGCTTCATCGGTAATCAGCGCACCGGCTTGCGTGCGCGGAACCAGACTGCCGTCCGGCATGTATCCCCGATCGGCAAACACCTCCTGCCGCGTGGTCAGCCCCAGCCGTTCTCCGGCACGAATAAGCTCACTGCCCGCCAGGCCGACCAGAATCAGCTGCGGATTACAGTCCCGCACCGCACGGGCAATCGCCGCCGCCAGCACCGGGTCTTTTGCCGCCTGGTTATAGAGCATACCGTGCGGCTTCACGTGACGCAGTACGCCCTTCCCGGCGCGAACCATCGCCTCCAGCGCGCCAATCTGGTAGAGCACCTGCGCGTAGACCGTCTCAGGCGGCAGGTCCATCGCGGTGCGACCAAAGTTCTCCCGGTCAGGGAAGCTCGGGTGAGCGCCAATCGCCACGCCATTTTTGATGGCATGACGCACGCTCTCCAGCATGGTTTGCGCATCGCCAGCGTGGAAGCCGCAGGCAATATTGACCGAAGAGACCAGCGTCATTAGCGCCGCGTCGGCGCTGCCGCCCTCGCCCAGATCGGCATTCAAATCAATCTTTACCATCGAGCCTCCACGCCAGCTGTTCGAGATAGCGCTGCTGATCCTGCCGCGCCTTTAGCGCTTCCTCCAGCGAACACTGCACGAAGTGAATCGGCTGTCCGAGGGGAATTTGCGCCAGATGGTAGCGATCGGCTTCAATAATGCAGGCAATTCGCGGATAGCCCCCCGTCGTCTGCGCGTCGTTCATTAAGACGATCGGTTGCCCGTTGCCTGGAACCTGAATCACGCCGGGCAACAAACCGTGGGAGAGCAGTTCCCGGTCGGTGGTCCGGATCAGCGACTGCCCCTGCAGACGATAGCCCATTCGGTTACTCTGCGGACTAAGCTTCCACGGCGCGCGCCAGAAAGACTCTTTTGAGGCCTCGTCGAACTCATGATATTCCGGCCCCGGTAAGGCGCGGATCTGGTTTCCCCAGAGAAGTTGTTTCACCCCCTGAGCCGTCGAGAAGTGACGCGAAGAGGGCTTAATCGCCAGTCGATCGCCATCGCGCAACAGACGTCCTTCGTGACCGCCTATCCCGGCTTTCTGATCGGTACTGGATGAGCCCAGCACCTCAGGCACATCAATGCCGCCAGCCACCGCGAGATAGCTACGCACGCCGTGCAGAGGACGCTTTAAGGTCAGGCGCTGCCCGGCTTTCGCCCGCAGACGCCAGCCGGTCCACACCGCTTTGCCGTCCAGCGTGGCATCACAGCCTGCGCCGGTGAGCGCGAACCAGGTCTCCTGACCAAACTCAATGACACACTGGCCGAGCGTAATTTCGAGCGCCGCCGTGCTGCCGGGGTTGCCCACCAGCACGTTAGCGATTTCCAGCGCAGGACGGTCCAGCGCGCCACAATAGCTCACGCCGGACTGGCGCATGCCAAAGCGCCCGGCATCCTGTACGGAGGTGTAAAGCCCGGCGCGAATAAGCGTTAACATACCCCCTCCTTCTGCGGGATAAAGCGAAGGGTGTCGCCCGGGCGCAGGAGTATTGGCGACGCCAGCGCGGGGTCAAATAACGGGGTGGCGGTATGCCCAATAAGCTGCCAACCACCGGGCGAAGCCAGCGGATATACGCCGGTCTGCTCGCCACCAATGGCGACCGTCCCCGCCGGTACGCTCAGGCGAGGTTCAGCGCGGCGCGGCGTATGCAGCCGGGGAGATAATCCCCCCAGATACGGGAATCCGGGCTGGAATCCCAGGAACCAGACGACGTAATCCACCGAACTGTGCAGCTCAACCACCTGCTTTTCGGTGAGCCCGCAATGGTCTGCGACCACACCAAGATCCGGTCCCCCCGTACCGCCATAAACAACCGGGATCTCAATGGCACGCGATTCCGGCTCCAGCGCCTCGCTCTCTTCCCACCAGCGCTGTAAACGCTCGATGGCATCCAGCGCCAGCGTATGCGGACTACGCAGCACCACCGTGATGTTATTCATCCCCGGAATGGCTTCAACCACGTCCGGCAGTTCGACCAGACGCTGGGTTAGCCGCCAGATACGCTTTTGCGTGGCAAGGGTCACCGGCGGCTCGAGCTCCAGAACCACTGCCGTTTCTCCCAGAAGATAACAACGCGCTCGCTGCACTCAGGCACCTCTCATCAGGCCGGGTTAGGGATATCAATAAAGGTTACATCCAGATCGGTATTTTCCGTCAGCCACTCGCTGAGGGCCCGAATGCCGCCGCGCTCGGTGGCATGATGGCCGGCCGCGTAGAAATGCAGCCCCTGTTCACGCGCCGAGTGAATGGTCTGCTCGGAAACCTCGCCGGTGATAAAGGCATCAACACCGAAGCGCGCGGCGCTGTCGATAAAGCCCTGCCCGCCCCCGGTGCACCAGGCAACGCGTTTTACCAGGTCCGCGCCCGTATCGCCGCACCACAGCGGGCGACGCCCCAGGCGCGCTTCAATCCACGAGGCCAGCTCCAGTCCGGGAACCGGCATCGCCAGCTCGCCCCACGGCACCAGCGGCTCGATTTCGCCCATTACGGTTATCCCCAACAGCTGCGCAAGCTGAACGTTGTTGCCCAGTTCCGGGTGTGCGTCCAGCGGCAGGTGGTAACCGTACAGGTTGATGTCATTTGCCAGCAACGTTTTCAGGCGGTTGCGCTTCATGCCGCGAATAATCGGTGATTCGTTTTTCCAGAAGTAGCCGTGATGGACAATCACCGCATCGGCTTCCTGACGGACAGCCTCGTCCAGCAGCGCCTGGCTTGCCGTGACGCCGGTGATAATTTTCTGCACCGTTTCGCGCCCTTCTACCTGCAGGCCATTTGGGCCGTAGTCGCTAAAGGAGGCGGTATTGAGTTTTTCGTTAATCAGGCGTTCCAGTTCACTGTTTTTCATCTTTATGCTCTCAAACTTTTCGGGCGGCTTCGTACGCCGCCAGTGTGGCGGTGCGCGCCTGTTTATGGTCAACAATCGGGCGGGGATAATCGAGCTTTACGCCCTGTTTATCCGCCCATGCCCACGGGTCGTGGATCGCTTTCGCAGGAACGTTCCTGAGCGCGGGCAACCAGCGGCGGATAAAGTCGCCGTTGGCATCAAATTTTTGCCCCTGAGTGGTCGGATTAAAAATCCTGAAATAGGGAGCCGCATCGGTGCCGGTAGAGGCCGCCCACTGCCAGCCGCCGTTATTCGCAGCGAGATCGCCGTCGATCAGCTGAGAGATAAAATAGCGCTCTCCGATACGCCAGTCGATAAGCAGATCCTTCACCAGAAAGCTGGCGGTAATCATTCGCAGGCGGTTGTGCATCCACCCGGTTTCATTCAGCTGGCGCATGGCGGCATCAACAATCGGATAGCCCGTTTCCCCTTTTTGCCAGGCCTGTAAACGTGCCGCATCGTGCTGCCATTTGACGTTGTCGGTCCAGGGGATGAACGGACGATGCTTACAAAGATCGGGATGATACGTCATCAGATGGCGATAGAATTCACGCCAGATGAGTTCGTTCAGCCACACCGAACCCGCCCCACCGTCCATCGCCTGCGGCTGCTCGGCCAGAAGACGATGTAAACACTGGCGAGGAGAGAGTACGCCCAGCGCCAGGCTTGCCGATAAGCGGCTTGTCCCTTCAATCGCCGGGAAATCCCTGCGCGCGTCGTACTCTCCCGCGCCCTGTTTGCAAAACTGGCGCAGCTTCGCCATTGCTGCCTTCTCGTTTGCGGGGAACAGAAGCGCATCAAATGCCTGTTGGGGATAGTTAAACGTTAATTCAGGCAGCGTGGTTATAGCTTCCCCTCTGGCTGCGGGTGCGGGTACGCACTCCGGCAGCGCCTCTTTCAGACGTTTAACAAAAGCATTTTTAAACGGCGTGAACACTTTATACATTTCATGGCCGCCGGTCATGACGCTGCCCGGTGCCAGCATTACGCTGTCATCAAATCCTTCACAAACCACCTCGCCCAGAATGTTCTCCAGTTGGCGATCCCGCAGCCGTTCGTTCAGCTCGTACTGGTAGTTATAAAAAAGATGCGTGACGCCGTTCTGCTGACATACCTCCCGCAACATCTTAAGCTGCGCGGCAAAGTCACTGACCTCTCTGTAGATCAGCGGGATACCTTTTTCAGCAAGTGAGTGTTGCAGATCGTTCAGATGCGATTTGAGGTAAGCCGCCTGCCGCGGGGCCATATCATGCTGCTGCCACTGTTCAGGCGTAGCGATAAACAGCGCCAGCACGCTGGCGTCATCGGAACGGCAGGCTGCCGCGAGTGCGAAGTTGTCATGTACGCGCAGGTCCGCGCGAAACCAAACCAGATGGGTGGGCATAAAACTCCAGGCAAATATCCATTATGTCCGTAAGGGCATGCCGTAAAAGGAAAAAGCATGCTTTGAACTACTTTGCCATGAAGTGTAGACGGGATGAAATAAAAAAGGCCGCCCAAGGCGGCCTTACAGACTGATGACAAGGTGCATGCTGTGCATTTCGCCCGGCGGCGCTACGCTTGCAAGGGCCTACAATGAAACATGCAATGCATTGATCTCTTTGCCCTGTGTAGGCCGGGTAAGCGCAGCGTCACCCGGCAAGAAAGACGGCTATTATGTGCCTGTAAACCCTGACGAGGGGCTATCGCTCCCCCGGCGTTTTTTTCTGGGTGTCGTCTTAGTATCAGTAAAAATCGCAGGTCGCTTTCTCGGCCTGATCCATCCACACCGGCTTCTCGCTGGTTTTCGCCCAGACGCGGTGCAGATAGCTATAAAAACGTGCACGATCTTTCCAGAACAGCATCACCGGCAGAGCCAGCACGCCAGCCACTACGGCGAAAGCGCGGCGCATGAACACGATATGAGCCGGAAACTCTTTATAAAGATCCATATTTTTCTCCCCTATAGTTGGCCGGAAACGTCATCCGGAAAATTCAAAATCTGTGACCTGGCTAAAATAATATCGCTTTGTTTGTAATTTTACTACTCATCCGACCACTTATTTTCGTCCGTTTAGCCAAAATTTACATTCACGCCGTAATTAAGTTACAAAAAAGTTAACGATTTACTTATCAATAGTTAAATTGTGGGCTTTGCCATTTTTATACTTTTTTTACACCCGCCCTTCTCATTTTTGCGAAATCTTTGCGCCATAAATCCTACCGTTAGCACAACAACAAAAGTCACCCGGAGGTGGATTGTGAGTGCAGGTCTTATTGCCGGCATCGTGCTGGTGTTCCTGTTATTGGGTTATCTGGTTTATGCCCTGATTAATGCGGAGGCATTCTGATGGCTGCTCAGGCGTTTTTGCTTATTGCCAGTTTCTTAGTGGTGTTGTTCGTCCTGGCAAGGCCACTGGGCTCGGGGCTGGCACGGCTCATCAATAACGTTCCCCTGCCCGGCACGGGAGGTGTTGAAAAAGGGATCTGGCGCGTACTGGGTGTGGACGATCGGGAGATGAACTGGCGTGACTATCTGATCGCCATTCTGCTGCTGAACATTGTCGGACTCATCGCGCTTTTTGCCATGCTGATGTTGCAGGGTGTCCTGCCTTTGAATCCGCAGCAGTTACCGGGCCTGTCCTGGCATCTGGCGCTAAACACGGCGGTCAGTTTTGTCACCAACACCAACTGGCAGTCCTATGCCGGTGAAACCACGCTCAGCTACTTCAGCCAGATGGTCGGGTTAACCGTGCAGAACTTCCTCTCTGCCGCCAGCGGTATTGCGGTGATCTTCGCGCTGACGCGTGCGTTTGCACGTCAGAAAGTGAGTACGTTAGGTAACGCATGGGTAGACCTGACGCGCATTACGCTGTGGATCCTGCTGCCGATTGCGCTGCTGATCGCGCTGTTCTTCATTCAGCAGGGCAGCCTGCAAAACCTGCTGCCTTACGCACCTTATACCTCGCTGGAAGGCGCAAAGCAGCTCCTGCCGATGGGGCCAGTGGCGTCGCAGGAAGCCATCAAAATGCTCGGGACGAACGGTGGCGGCTTCTTCAACGCCAACTCCTCGCATCCGTTTGAAAACCCGACCGCCCTGACCAATTTTGTGCAGATGCTGGCGATCTTCCTGATCCCCGCCGCGCTCTGCTTTGCCTTTGGCGACGTGGTCAACGATCGCCGTCAGGGGCGTACCCTGCTCTGGACCATGTCGCTTATTTTCGTGGTCTGTGTTGCGCTGGTGATGTGGGCCGAATGGCAGGGTAATCCGCACTTCCTCTCACTGGGTGCAGATAGCGCAATCAACATGGAAGGTAAAGAGAGCCGCTTTGGCATTCTCGCCAGTAGCCTGTATGCGGTGGTCACCACGGCAGCGTCGTGCGGGGCCGTCAATGCCATGCATGATTCCTTTACGGCGCTGGGCGGCATGATCCCAATGTGGCTGATGCAGATTGGTGAGGTGGTGTTTGGCGGCGTGGGCTCCGGTCTTTACGGCATGCTGCTGTTCGTGCTGCTGGCGGTGTTTATTGCCGGTCTGATGATTGGCCGCACCCCGGAGTATCTGGGTAAAAAGATCGACGTTCGCGAGATGAAGTTAACCGCGCTGGCAATTCTGGTCACCCCGGCCCTCGTGCTGCTCGGCACCGCGCTGGCGCTGATGACCGAGGCTGGACGCAGCGGCATCTTTAACCCTGGCATTCACGGTTTTAGCGAAGTGCTGTATGCCGTCTCCTCTGCCGCCAACAACAACGGCAGCGCCTTTGCAGGCCTAAGCGCCAACTCTCCATTCTGGAACTGTCTGCTGGCGTTCTGCATGTTCGTGGGCCGCTTCGGGATCATTGTGCCGGTTATGGCGATAGCCGGATCGCTGGTGAACAAAAAAATCCAACCGACCACTACCGGAACGTTACCGACCCACGGCGCGCTGTTTATCGGCCTGCTGACGGGCACCGTGTTGCTGGTCGGCGCCCTGACCTTTATCCCCGCCCTCGCGTTAGGCCCGGTCGCGGAATACCTCTCTTTACGCTGATTTTGCGGAGAAATTGTCATGAGTCGTAAACAACTGGCCCTGTTCGAACCGTCATTAGTTCGCCAGGCGCTCATGGATGCGGTGAAAAAGCTGAGCCCGCGCGTGCAGTGGCACAACCCGGTGATGTTTATCGTCTGGGCGGGAAGCGTCCTGACCACCGCCCTGGCGATTGCCATGGGAACGGGCCATATGCCGGGAAATGCGATGTTTACCGGCGCCATCAGCCTGTGGCTGTGGTTTACCGTGCTGTTCGCCAACTTTGCGGAAGCGCTGGCGGAAGGCCGGAGCAAAGCCCAGGCCAACAGCCTGAAAGGGGTGAAAAAGACCGCCTTCGCACGCAAGCTACGTGAGCCGAAGTACGGCGCGCAGATGGACCACGTTCCGGCAGATGAACTGCGTAAAGGCGATGTGGTGCTGGTGGAAGCCGGTGACATCATCCCTTGCGACGGCGAAGTTATTGAAGGGGGCGCATCGGTCGATGAGAGCGCTATTACCGGCGAATCCGCGCCGGTGATCCGTGAGTCCGGCGGCGATTTCGCCTCCGTGACGGGCGGGACGCGCATTCTCTCCGACTGGCTGGTGATCCAGTGCAGCGTTAACCCGGGTGAAACCTTCCTCGACCGGATGATCGCCATGGTGGAAGGCGCACAGCGCCGTAAAACGCCAAACGAGATTGCCCTGACCATCCTGCTGGTGGCCCTGACCATTGTCTTCCTGCTGGCAACCGCGACGCTCTGGCCGTTCTCTGCCTATGGCGGCACCGCGGTCACCGTCACGGTGCTGGTGGCGCTGCTGGTTTGTCTGATCCCCACCACCATCGGCGGCCTGCTGTCGGCCATCGGCGTGGCCGGCATGAGCCGTATGCTCGGTGCCAACGTCATCGCCACCAGCGGGCGTGCGGTAGAAGCCGCCGGTGACGTGGATGTGTTGCTGCTGGATAAAACCGGCACCATCACCCTCGGTAACCGCCAGGCGTCGGATTTCTTACCCGCCCCGGGCGTGGATGAAAAAACGCTGGCGGATGCCGCCCAGCTCTCATCCCTTGCCGATGAAACCCCGGAAGGCCGCAGTATTGTGATCCTCGCCAAGCAGCGCTTTAACCTGCGCCAGCGCGACGTTCAGAGCCTGCACGCCACGTTCGTGCCCTTCACGGCGCAAACCCGCATGAGCGGCATTAACATTCAGGATCGCATGATCCGTAAAGGCTCGGTTGACGCCATCCGCCGCCACATCGAGGCTAACAACGGTCACTTCCCGCCGGAAGTGGACAGCCTGGTCGAAAGCGTGGCCCGTCAGGGGGCGACGCCGCTGGTGGTGGCCGAAGGCGCGCGCGTGCTCGGGGTCATTGCCCTGAAGGACATCGTCAAAGGCGGCATCAAGGAGCGCTTTGCCCAGCTGCGTAAAATGGGGATCAAAACGGTGATGATCACCGGGGATAACCGTCTTACCGCCGCGGCGATTGCTGCCGAAGCGGGCGTGGATGATTTCCTTTCCGAAGCCACACCGGAAGCCAAGCTGGCACTGATTCGTCAGTATCAGGCGGAAGGCCGTCTGGTGGCGATGACCGGTGACGGGACCAACGATGCTCCTGCCCTCGCGCAGGCCGACGTGGCGGTGGCGATGAACTCCGGTACCCAGGCCGCAAAAGAGGCGGGCAACATGGTCGACCTCGACTCTAACCCGACCAAGCTGATTGAAGTGGTGCACATCGGCAAGCAGATGCTGATGACGCGCGGTTCGCTGACCACGTTCAGTATCGCCAACGACGTGGCGAAGTATTTCGCCATCATTCCGGCCGCGTTTGCTGCGACCTATCCGCAATTAAACGCCCTGAACGTGATGCACCTGCACTCTCCGGCCTCGGCCATTCTGAGCGCAGTGATTTTTAACGCCCTGATTATTGTCTTCCTGATCCCGCTGGCGCTGAAGGGCGTGAGCTATAAGCCGCTCACGGCGGCCGCCATGCTGCGCCGCAACCTGTGGATTTACGGCCTGGGCGGGCTGGTGGTGCCCTTCGTCGGTATCAAGGTTATCGACCTGCTGTTGACGCTGTTCGGCCTGGTTTAAAAGGTGAATCAAATGACCATGTTACGCCCCGCTATACTTCTGTTCATACTGCTGTCTCTCATTACCGGCGGGCTGTACCCGCTGGTGACCACCGCGCTGGGCCAATGGTGGTTTAAGGATCAGGCTAACGGCTCGCTGTTACTGCAAAACGGTGAAAACCGCGGCTCTCGCCTGATTGGTCAGAACTTTACGGATGCCCGCTACTTCCAGGGACGCCCTTCCGCCACTGCCGAAAGCCCGTATAATCCGATGGCATCCGGCGGCAGCAACCTGGCGGGCAGCAACCCGGAGCTGGACAAAGCCGTCGCTGAGCGCGTGGCAGCCCTGCGCGCCGCGAATCCGCAGGCCAGCCGCGAGGTGCCCGTAGAGCTGGTGACCGCCTCGGCCAGCGGGCTGGACTACAGCCTGACGCCGGCAGCGGTGGCCTGGCAGATCCCGCGCGTCGCCGCCGTCCGTCAGTTGACCGTGGAACAGGTGAGCAAGCTGGTGGCAGAGCACACGCAAAAGCCGCTGGTCAGCTTCATCGGCATGCCCGTGGTAAATATTGTTGAGCTGAATCTGGCGCTGGACGCGCTAAGGAAAAACTAAATGACCGACGAGCCCATGCGCCCGGATCCGGACAGGCTGCTCGAACAAACAGCTGAAGCCCATCGCGGCAAACTGAAAATTTTCTTTGGCGCCTGCGCGGGCGTCGGGAAAACCTTCGCCATGCTGACGGAAGCCCAGCGGCTTCGGGCGCAGGGGCTCGATATTCTGATCGGCGTGGTTGAAACCCACGGACGTAAAGAGACGGCATCACTGCTGAAGGGGCTGGCTACCCAGCCGCCCCGCCGCATCAGCCACCGCGGTCGGTTAGTCACCGAATTCGATCTCGATGCCGCCCTCGCCCGCCGCCCCGCGCTAATCCTGATGGACGAGCTGGCGCACAGCAATGCGCCAGGCTCGCGCCACCCCAAACGCTGGCAGGACGTTGAAGAATTACTTGAAGCCGGTATCGATGTGTTCACCACGGTTAACGTTCAGCATCTCGAAAGCCTGAACGACGTGGTCAGCGGCGTGACCGGCATTCAGGTACGCGAGACGGTGCCCGATCCCTTCTTCGATTCCGCGGATGAAGTGGTGCTGGTCGACCTGCCGCCCGATGATTTGCGCCAGCGCCTGCACGAAGGCAAAGTCTATATCGCCGGCCAGGCCGAGCGCGCCATCGAACATTTCTTCCGTAAAGGCAACCTGATTGCCCTGCGCGAGCTGGCCCTGCGCCGAACCGCCGACCGGGTGGACGATCAGATGCGCGCCTGGCGCGACCTGCAGGGCCAGGAACGCGTCTGGCACACGCGGGATGCCATCCTGCTGTGCGTGGGCCACGGCAGCGGCAATGAAAAGCTTGTCCGCACCGCCGCGCGCCTGGCGGCCAAATTTGGCAGCGTCTGGCATGCGGTGTATGTTGAAACGCCGCAGCTGCACGCGCTGCCCGAAAACCAGCGTCGTGCGATCCTGAGTTCGCTGCGCCTGGCGCAGGAGCTGGGCGCGGAAACCGCCACCCTTTCCGATCCGCAGGAAGATAAAGCGATTCTGCGCTACGCGCGCGAGCATAACCTGGGGAAAATCGTCATCGGCCGTCGCCAGCATCGCCGCTGGTTTAGCCGCGAATCCTTTGCCGACAAGCTGGCCCGTCGCGCGCCGGATCTGGATCTGGTGATCGTGGCGCTGGATGACAAACCTACTCCCTTACCCAATCGCGCGCCGGACAGCCGTACCTTCAGCGATAAATGGCGCATTCAGCTTCGCGGCTGTCTCGTCGCCGTCGTGCTCTGCGCCCTGATTACCGTGATTGCCAGCCAGTGGCTGATTGCGTTTGATGCCGCCAACCTGGTGATGATCTACCTTTTGGGCGTGGTGGTGGTGGCGCTCTTCTACGGGCGCTGGCCGTCGGTCCTGGCGACGGTGATCAACGTCATCAGCTTCGATCTGTTCTTTATTGCCCCCCGCGGTACGCTGGCCGTCTCGGACGTGCAGTACATCCTCACCTTTGCCGTCATGCTCACCGTCGGGCTGGTGATCGGCAATCTGACGGCGGGCGTGCGCTATCAGGCGCGCATCGCCCGCTATCGCGAACAGCGCACGCGCCATCTCTATGAGATGTCGAAATCGCTGGCGGTGGGCCGCACGCCGCTGGATATCGTGCAGACCAGCGAGCAGTTTATCCGCTCGACGTTTCATGCCAGCAACCTGATTTTACTCCCGGACGAACACGGCAAGCTGCGCCCGCTGACCTCCGCCACAGGCATGACGCCCTGGGACGAAGCCATCGCGCGCTGGAGCTTTGACAAAGGCTTACCGGCGGGCGCAGGGACCGACACCCTCCCCGGCGTGCCCTACCAAATTCTGCCTCTGCGCAGCGCCGATAAAAATCAGGGGCTGGTCATCGTGGAGCCTTCCAACCTGCGCCAGCTGATGATCCCCGAACAGCAGCGTTTACTGGAGACGTTTACGCTGCTGGTTGCCAGCGCGCTGGAACGACTGGCCCTCACCGCCAGCGAGGAACAGGCCCGGCTGGCAAGCGAGCGTGAAAGCATTCGTAACTCGCTGCTGGCGGCGCTGTCTCACGATCTGCGTACCCCGCTCACCGTCCTGTTTGGTCAGTCAGAAATTCTGACGCTGGACCTGGCGGCGGAAGGCTCGAAGCATGCCCTTCAGGCCAGCGAGATCCGCCAGCACGTGCTGAATACCACGCGCCTGGTGAATAACCTGCTCGACATGGCGCGTATCCAGTCGGGCGGATTTAACCTCAAAAAAGAGTGGCTCACGCTGGAAGAGGTGGTGGGCAGCGCGCTGAAAATGCTCGAGCCCGGCCTGGGCGGGCGACATATTGCGCTGAACATGCCCGAGCCCCTGACCTTAATTCATGTTGATGGTCCGCTGTTTGAACGGGTGCTGATCAACCTGTTGGAAAATGCCGCCAAATATGCGGGCGCCAGCGCGCAGATTGGGGTGGATGCGACGGTGGACGACGGCGCGCTTCGCCTTAACGTCTGGGATACCGGCCCGGGCATTCCTGCCGGGCAGGAGTTGGCTATTTTCGAGAAATTCGCGCGCGGCAATAAGGAGTCGGCCATTCCGGGCGTGGGGCTGGGGCTGGCCATTTGCCAGGCGATCATTGACGTGCATGGCGGCTCCATTTCCGCGGAGAATCGTGCGGAAGGTGGTGCGCGTTTTTGTGTTACACTTCCTCTGGAAACCCCGCCAGAACTTAATGAATTACCAGAGGATTTGTGATCAACGTTCTGATTGTTGAAGATGAGATCGCTATTAGCCGTTTTCTGCGCGCTGCGCTGGAAGGAGACGGTCTGCGCGTCCATGATGCAGGTACGCTTCAGCGGGGGTTAATTGAAGCCGCCACCCGCAAGCCGGACCTGGTGATCCTCGATCTGGGTCTCCCGGACGGTGACGGCATCGATTTTATTCGTGAAGTCCGTCAGTGGAGCCAGATGCCGATTCTGGTGCTCTCCGCCCGTACTGAAGAGACGGATAAAATCGCCGCGCTGGATGCCGGGGCGGATGACTACCTGATTAAACCGTTTGGCATCGGCGAGCTACAGGCTCGCCTGCGCGTGGCGCTGCGTCGCCACAGCGCCACCACGCCTGCCGATCCAACCTACACGTTTGGGGATATCCGGGTTGACCTGGCCGCGCGGCGCATTGTGCGCGGCGAAGAGGAAATTCACCTCACGCCCATCGAATTTCGCCTGCTCGCCGTGCTGCTCAACAATCACGGCAAGGTTCTCACCCAGCGCCAGCTGTTAAGTCAGGTGTGGGGACCCAACGCCGTGGAACATAGTCACTATTTACGCATATATATGGGGCACCTTCGTCAGAAACTCGAAGTCGACCCCGCTCGCCCTCGCCATTTATTAACTGAAACCGGTATCGGTTATCGGTTTATGCTCTGAATAACTATTCATTTTATTTTTAAATAAAATCAAAACCTCTCAGAAAATATTTCATAAATAATCCAATCGATATTTTTTGGGTTATTTATGTCCATTTAAAACATTTGCAATACATCCTGTTAACCCGATATCAACAAATCAGAATTTTGATCTGCGATATTCATCAAAAACGACTATTTATTTCTAAAATGATCGGTTAACGGTGATCTCCTTCACAGTTAATCGCGTTTTCCTGGATAAAATGACCGTGCTTTCAATTACTGAAAGGAAAATAAATCATGGAAAACAACAATCGTTTAATGCCCCATATAAGGCGGACAACACATATCATGATGTTTGCCCACCGAAACTGCTTTGACTTTCATCTCTTTAATGCCCGGTAGTCCTTCGACTTCTGGCGCATTCGCTTACAGGTTACCCTGAAACCTCTTATTTTACAGGCCATTGCCTGTGAACGCGTGCGCTCATTCATTTTGATTCAGACCCTTCCGCACCGGGCGGACTGAATTTCAATCATCAAAAAAGCAATGTACTGATTTTAATCAGCAGCCACCCTTTGCTTTTTTTCCGGAAAATTATCGATTTCTTTTTTACAAGAAATCGAGGGACGCTTATTACCTAAAATAAAGAGAGAAAGATGAAAAGTTTAAAAATCGCAGCCAGCCGCGCATGTCCGGATTGCTTTACCACCCAGCGTGAACTGGTGGATGTCCGGGCCTCGGATTATATCGACGTTGCCGCTATTGTGCTGGCGGTCAGTGATATTACCGATGGCATACTGGAAGAAATAGAAGCCACCGGATTTGACATTCCTGTTTTTGTCGCGACGCATAAAGAAGAATTCATTCCGGCAGATTATTTATCGCGCATTCATGGCGTATTTGAGTATTCAGACACCAGTAACGACTTTTATGGACGACAGCTGGAGGCGGCTGCCCTGAAGTATGAAACCCAGCTGCGCCCGCCGTTTTTCCGCGCTCTGGTCGACTATGTAAAACAGGGCAACAGCGCGTTTGACTGTCCGGGGCATCAGGGCGGCCAGTTCTTCCGCCGCCATCCTGCCGGCAATCAGTTCGTTGATTTCTTTGGCGAGACGCTTTTCCGCGCCGATCTGTGCAACGCCGACGTGGCAATGGGCGATCTGCTGATCCACGAAGGCGCGCCGTGCATCGCACAGCAGCATGCGGCGAAGGTCTTTAATGCCGATAAGACCTATTTCGTGCTCAACGGCACCTCGTCATCCAACAAAGTGGTGCTGAACGCCCTGCTCACCCCGGGCGACCTGGTGCTGTTCGACCGTAATAACCACAAATCCAACCATCACGGTGCCCTCCTTCAGGCAGGCGCAACGCCGGTCTATCTGGAAACCGCGCGCAACCCGTACGGCTTTATCGGCGGCATTGACGCCCACTGTTTTGAAGAAAGCTATCTTCGCGAGCTGGTGGCAGAAGTCGCACCCGGTCGTGCACGCGATGCGCGTCCGTTCCGTCTGGCGGTGATCCAGCTGGGCACCTACGATGGAACCATCTACAACGCCCGCCAGGTGGTGGATAAGATTGGGCACCTGTGTGATTACATCCTGTTTGACTCGGCCTGGGTGGGTTACGAGCAGTTTATTCCAATGATGGCCGACTGCTCGCCGCTGCTGCTGGAGCTGAACGAAAACGACCCGGGGATTTTGGTTACCCAGTCGGTGCATAAACAGCAGGCCGGCTTCTCCCAGACCTCGCAAATTCACAAGAAAGACAGCCACATCAAAGGCCAGCAGCGCTATGTCCCGCATAAGCGGCTGAATAATGCCTTTATGATGCACGCCTCCACCAGCCCGTTCTATCCGCTGTTTGCCGCGCTGGACATCAACGCCCGTATGCATGAAGGCCAGAGCGGCCGCAACATGTGGATGGACTGCGTGGTGAACGGGATTGAGGCGCGAAAACTAATCCTGGAGAACTGCCAGTATCTGCGCCCCTTCGTGCCGGAGACAGTGGATAGCCGTCCGTGGGAAAGCTGGGACACGGCGGAGATTGCGACCGATCTGCGCTTCTTCCACTTCGTACCGGGTGAAAACTGGCACGCTTTTGAAGGCTACGCCGAGCATCAGTATTTTATCGACCCGTGCAAGCTCCTGCTGACCACGCCGGGCATTAACGCCCGCACCGGGGAGTATGACGGCTTCGGCGTGCCTGCCACCATCCTCGCCAACTTCCTGCGTGAAAACGGCATCGTGCCGGAGAAATGCGATCTCAACTCGATCCTGTTCCTGCTCACGCCTGCGGAAGATATGGGCAAGCTGCAGCAGCTGGTGGCGCAGCTGGTGCGTTTCGAAAAACTGCTCGAGAGCGATGCTCCATTAAAAGAGGTGCTGCCTTCCATCTGCAGACAACATCCGGAACGTTACGCGGATTACACCCTGCGCCAGATCTGCCAGGAGATGCATGACCTGTACGCCCGTCACAATGTCAAACAGCTGCAGAAAGAGATGTTCCGCAAGTCTCACTTCCCGCGCGTGATGATGAACCCGCAGGACGCGAACTACGCCTATCTGCGCGGAGAAGTGGAACTGGTCTCCCTGCGCGACGCGGAAGGCCGCATCGCCGCGGAAGGCGCCCTCCCTTATCCACCGGGGGTATTGTGCGTGGTTCCAGGGGAGGTCTGGGGCGGCTCCGTGCTGCGCTACTTCGCCGCGCTGGAAGAAGGCATCAACCTGCTGCCGGGCTTCGCGCCGGAGCTGCAGGGTGTGTACGTCGAAGAGTGCGAGGGCCGCAAACAGGTTCGCTGTAACGTCATCAAACAACCCGCCGCTCAGCCCGCGCTGCTGAAAGGAGAGAAATTATGAGTAAGTCCAATAAGATGGGCGTGGTGCAGCTGACCATCCTCACCATGGTGAACATGATGGGTTCAGGGATCATTATGCTGCCCACCAAGCTTGCCGAAGTAGGAACCATTTCAATTATCTCCTGGCTGGTGACCGCCGTCGGCTCGATGGCGCTGGCGTGGGCGTTTGCCAAGTGCGGGATGTTCAGCCGCAAGTCAGGCGGCATGGGGGGCTACGCCGAGTATGCCTTTGGCAAGTCGGGCAACTTTATGGCCAACTATACCTACGGGGTGTCACTGCTGATCGCCAACGTGGCGATTGCCATCTCCGCCGTGGGCTACGGTACGGAGCTGTTTGGCGCGACGCTTAGCCCGGTACAGATTGGCCTGGCCACCATCGGCGTGCTGTGGATCTGCACCGTGGCTAACTTTGGCGGGGCGCGTATCACCGGACAGCTCTCCAGCATCACCGTCTGGGGCGTGATTATTCCAGTCGTCGGCTTGTGCATCATCGGCTGGTTCTGGTTCAGCCCGACCCTGTACGCCAACTCCTGGAACCCGCACCATGTGCCGTTCTTCAGCGCAGTCGGCTCTTCTATCGCCATGACGCTCTGGGCCTTCCTGGGCCTGGAATCCGCCTGCGCGAACGCAGAAGTGGTTGATAACCCTGAAAAGAACGTGCCGATTGCGGTCCTCGGCGGTACGCTGGGCGCGGCGGTGATCTATATCGTCTCGACGAACGTCATTGCGGGCATCGTTCCGAACATGGATCTGGCCAACTCCACGGCGCCGTTCGGACTGGCCTTCGCGCAGATGTTCACGCCGGAAGTCGGGAAAGTGATTATGGGTCTGATGGTCATGTCATGCTGCGGTTCACTGCTTGGCTGGCAGTTCACCATCGCACAGGTATTTAAATCTTCGGCTGATGAAGGTTACTTCCCAAAAATCTTCTCCCGCGTCACCAAAGCCGATGCACCGGTGCAGGGCATGCTGGCGATTGTTATCTTCCAGAGCGGATTGTCGCTGATGACCATTAGCCCGTCGCTGAACAGTCAGTTCAACGTGCTGGTCAACCTGGCGGTGGTGACGAACATCATTCCGTATATTCTGTCGATGGCGGCGCTGGTGATTATTCAGAAGGTTGCGAAGGTGGATCCGCGCAAGGCGCGTGCGGCCAATATCGTGGCGCTGATTGGCGCAATCTACAGCTTCTATGCGCTCTATTCCTCCGGCCAGGAAGCGATGCTGTATGGTGCGATGGTGACCTTTATGGGCTGGACGCTGTACGGTCTGGTGTCACCACGGTTTGAATTGAAGAATAAGCACAGTTGAAAAAAAGCCCGGTGGCGCTAGCGCTTACCGGGCCTACGATCGTTGTTGTAGGCCGGGCAAACGCAGTGCCGCCCGGCACACAAACCGCACTTACGCGTTTTTCAGCACTTCGCTGACAATCTCTACCGCTTCTTTCTCAATCTGCTGACGATGCTCAGCGCCGAGGAAACTTTCGCAATAGATTTTATAGGCATCTTCCGTGCCGGATGGACGCGCAGCGAACCAGCCGTTTTCGGTCATCACTTTCAGCCCACCAATGGAGGCGCCGTTACCCGGTGCCGCCGTCAGACGCGCGGTGATCGGATCGCCCGCCAGGGTGCTTGCACTGACCATCTCCGGAGAGAGTTTGGACAGGGCCGCTTTCTGGGCAGACGTTGCGCTGGCCTGAATACGGTTATAGCTTGGCGCACCAAAGCGTGCTGCCAGGTCGTTGTAATGTTCCTGCGGGTTTTTACCGGTGACCGCGGTGATTTCCGCCGCCAGCAGGCACATGATGATGCCGTCTTTATCGGTTGACCACGGCGTGCCGTCGAAGCGCAGGAAAGAGGCCCCCGCGCTCTCTTCACCACCGAAGCCAAAGCTGCCGTCGTGCAGACCGCCAACAAACCATTTGAAGCCCACAGGTACTTCCACCAGCTTGCGGCCCAGCGCCTCGACCACGCGGTCGATCATCGCGGAGGACACCAGCGTTTTACCGACAGCCACCTCTTTGCCCCACTGCGGACGGTGCTGGAACAGGTAGTTGATCGCAACGGCCAGATAGTGGTTCGGGTTCATCAGCCCGGCAGGAGTGACGATACCGTGACGGTCGTAATCCGGGTCGTTCGCAAACGCCAGATCGAATTTATCACGCAGCGCCAGCAGGCCCGCCATCGCGCACTCGGAGGAGCAGTCCATGCGGATCGCGCCGTCTTTGTCCAGGTGCATAAAGCGGAAGGTCTGATCGACGTGATCGTTTACGATGGTCAGATCCAGCTTGTAGTACTCGGCGATACGTTTCCAGTATTCAATACCGGAGCCGCCCAGCGGATCCACGCCCAGCTTCAGGCCGGCTTTCTGGATAGCCGCCATATCGACGATCTCCGCCAGCCCTTCCACGAACGGCTGAACCAGATCCTGCTCCGTCACGTGGCCGGACGCCATGGCCGCATCCAGAGAGATGCGCTTCACGCCTTTCAGACCGTCAGCCAGCAGGGCGTTCGCACGATCTTCCACCACTTTGGTGACGTTGGTGTCTGCCGGGCCACCGTTAGGCGGGTTGTATTTGATGCCGCCGTCTTCCGGCGGGTTGTGGGATGGCGTGATCACGATACCGTCAGCCAGCGCGCCACCTTTTTTGTTGTGCACCAGGATGGCGTTAGAGACCGCAGGCGTTGGGGTGAAGCCGTTGTTCTCCTGAACAATCACATCGACGCCGTTCGCAGTCAGAACTTCCAGCACGGAGATAAAGGCCGGTTCAGACAGCGCATGGGTATCTTTCCCCACGTAGCAAGGACCGGTAACGCCATTTTTAGCGCGCTCTTCCGCAATGGCCTGAGCAATGGCCAGAATGTGCGGTTCGTTAAAGCTGTGGCGAGCCGCGCTGCCGCGGTGACCAGATGTACCAAACTTCACTGCGTGTTCTGCGTTGCCCACGACCGGCTTCAGCACGTAATACTGCGCGGTCAGCTGAGCGACGTTAATCAAATCGCTTTGTTGTGCAGGTTGGCCTGCACGGCTGTGATTTGCCATTACCGGGTCCTTCTGATGCAAGGGTTAAATTGTACCGCAAACCTTCTCAATCAATTCCGCCGGGAACTGCATGGACTGCATGATGTGTTCAATCATGCTGCACTTGCGGCCCGTATTGGTATTGGTGATCACCCAGTACGGGGTGCCAGGAACATGTTTGGGTTTGGTTTGATTGCCATTTTGCAGCAGCGTCTGCTCGTCGCCCGCGAAGTAGACGCGAGTACGACCGTGCAGCGACTCGGTCGCTTCAGCAAACGCTTTGTTATCCAGTGAATAAAGTGTAGACAGCACCAGCATAAAGCGGTTAACCGCCTTTTTTTGCTCCGCATATTCATCGGAAAGCAGCAGCTCGCGCATCGCGCGCACTTTATCTTTTGCCGGTGTCACGGCAGGTTTTGCTTGTGCAACAACGCTTGGCTGAGACACGACATCTTTGGTGACTGGGGTAGCAGGCTGTGAAGCGGCGGAAATTTTAAGCATGCGCCGTAAAATGTCGGACGCGCTCTCCCCGATATGCCGCGTCTGGCTGGCAATATACTGATAGAGTTCGTCATCAACTTCGATTGTTTTCATCTTAATCCAGTGCGATATCTTATCTGAATACAAGTCATTGGGATTATAAGGTCAAATCCCAACAGCGGATAGCGTCAAACCAGGTTGGCGGCAAAAGTCAGATTAAACTGGAACCTTGCAGCCGGGCGGCAGAATGGTCAACATGATACCCTAACCTGACATACGTAAAAAAAGAACTTTGCCATGAAATTGAATACCCGAGCGCAAACTGCACAATCGCCGAACAATAATTCTCCCATCGTGCTGGTTCACGGGCTTTTTGGCAGCCTGGATAACCTGGGCGTGCTGGCGCGCGATCTGGTTACCGACCACGATATTCTTCAGGTTGATATGCGCAATCACGGTCTTTCCGGCCGTTCCGACGAGATGACCTACGCGGCGATGGCGCAGGATCTGCTGGATACACTGGACGCACATAGCCTTCAGAAGGTAACGCTGATCGGGCATTCAATGGGCGGTAAAGCGGTGATGGCCCTGACGGCGCTGGCCCCGGAGCGTATTAACGGCCTGGTGGTGATTGATGTTGCGCCCGTGGATTACGACGTCCGCCGTCACGACGAAATTTTTGCCGCCATCAATGCGGTCACCGAAGCGGGTGTCGCGACGCGTCAGCAGGCAGCTGCCGTCATGCGTGAGCATCTTGATGAAGAAGGCGTCGTCCAGTTCCTGCTGAAGTCGTTTGTTGACGGGCAATGGCGTTTTAACGTGCCGGTGCTCTGGAACCAGTACAACAATATTGTGGGCTGGCAAACCGTACCCGCCTGGCCACACCCTACCCTCTTTATTCGCGGTGGCAATTCCCCTTACGTTACCGACGCGTACCGCGACGCCATACTGGCGCAATTCCCGCAGGCTCGCGCCCACGTCATTGCCGGAGCCGGACACTGGGTGCATGCGGAAAAACCTGACGCCGTGCAGCGCGCCATTCGCCGCTATCTTGCTGATACTGCAAATTGATTAAAAAGAGAGCGACTGGAAGGCTGCGGGCTTCCAGTCGTTGGCGCGCCGTTTTTGGTGATGTATGATGGCGCGCTTATCGCCCGGGCATTAGCAGGGCGGCGTGTTTCCCCCGAAGTCTCAGAATCATGGCCAAAGAACAAACGGACCGTACGACACTAGATCTGTTCGCGAATGAGCGTCGCCCGGGACGACCGAAGACGAATCCGCTTTCGCGCGATGAACAGCTGCGTATCAATAAACGCAATCAGCTTAAACGCGATAAAAATCGTGGGCTTAAGCGTGTCGAACTTAAGCTCAACGCCGACGCTGTCGATGCGCTTAACGAGCTGGCCGACGCGCGAAATATTAGCCGCAGCGAGCTCATTGAAGAGATGTTGATCGCCCAGCTTGAGATGCTGCGCAGCCAGGCATAAGTCTGAAAATTCCCTTAATTACCCTTTTCATGTAGCACAGAGTGCAGTCCTGCGCGATAGCTGTTTCCGCAGGGTTGCCAGTTCTGCTATTATTGCCCTTATCCGTGGCCGAATTGCGCCACCATACTATTAAGTTTCAAGAGGTTATTTTACTCATGGCAATCATCGGCATTTTCTTTGGCAGTGATACCGGCAATACCGAAAATATCGCGAAAAACATTCAAAAACAGCTCGGTAAAGACGTTGCTGATGTGCATGACATCGCCAAGAGCAGCAAAGAAGATCTCGAAGGCTATGACATTCTGCTGCTGGGTATTCCGACCTGGTACTACGGCGAAGCCCAGTGCGACTGGGATGATTTCTTCCCGACGCTGGAAGAAGTGGACTTCAACGGTAAGCTGGTTGCCCTGTTTGGCTGTGGCGACCAGGAAGACTACGCCGAGTACTTCTGTGACGCGCTGGGTACCATCCGCGACATCATTGAGCCGAATGGCGCTGTGATCGTCGGCCATTGGCCAACCGCCGGTTACCACTTCGAAGCGTCCAAAGGCCTGGCCGATGACGATCATTTCGTGGGTCTGGCCATCGACGAAGACCGTCAGCCAGAACTGACTGCAGAGCGCGTCGAGAAATGGGTTAAGCAGATCCGTGAAGAACTGCACCTGGACGATATTCTCAACGCCTGATTTTTATCGCGGCGCAACGGCGGTTGCGCCCGCGCACCAGGTCAAACCGATTAAATTAATTGCTACAATCTTTTAACTTTTTCGCCCAGACCTGTACAATGTCTCCCTGATAAAATGTGGTTTTCCACCGAGCAAGTTTGTTGGTGATACCCCATTTTTATAAGCATATTTTGCCTGAGACTTGCAGTTTTCATTTAGCCATGGCAGTTCTATAATGAGACGCATTATCCCGGGTGCATTTTCTGTCACTTCCTACAGAAGTGAATCGTTTAGCAACAGGACAGATTCCGCATGACTGACAACAATACCGCATTAAAGAAGGCTGGCCTGAAAGTTACGCTTCCTCGGTTAAAAATCCTCGAAGTGCTTCAGGGTCCAGACAATCACCATGTCAGTGCGGAAGACCTTTATAAACGTCTTATCGACATGGGTGAAGAGATTGGGCTGGCTACCGTCTATCGCGTGCTGAACCAGTTTGATGACGCGGGCATTGTCACCCGTCATAATTTCGAAGGTGGTAAATCTGTCTTCGAACTGACCCAGCAGCAGCACCACGATCACCTGATCTGCCTCGACTGTGGCAAGGTCATTGAATTTAGCGATGACTCTATCGAAGCGCGCCAGCGTGAAATCGCCGCGCGTCACGGCATCCGTCTGACCAACCACAGCCTGTACCTTTATGGTCACTGCGCTGAAGGCGATTGCCGCGAAAATGAACATGCGCATGACGCAAAATAAGTGAGTGTTCATACTCTGAGCCAGCCGTAAGGTTGGCTTTTTTTTGCCAGAAAAAAGCCCGGTGGCACTGTGCCACCGGGCGTAAAGCAACTTATTTATTGTTATTGCGTATCTCGTTCCAGATCTTATCGCAACGCTTCGCCACTTCCTGATCGTTACCGGTTTTACGTGCCTGGATACAGGCCTGGTAATCCATCACGCGGACATTCTCCTGCGTCGCGAACTGCTCGTGCGCTTTCTCTTTCTTCAGCACGTTCAGCACGCTCTGGCAGGCTTCAATTTTCTCCGGCGAACCTTCCGCTGTATTAATACAGGCGCTGTAGGCCTCCTTGAGGCGGGAGTCCTCTTTCGGTGCCTGAGTCTGGGCACACGCCACCAGCCCCGATGCCAACAGCGCGACGATTACGATTTTTTTCATCATTTGCAGTCTCCGGTCCGGCGGGATCTAACCCGCCGGACGATTCATCAGAAGATGGTGAACGGTGCGATAACCATGAATTTCACGTCACGTTCATCCTGGAAGATGTTGCCGTAACCGCCCGCGTAGCTCGGGATATCGGAGTGGTTGTCGTACTGGGTGAAGTGCAGTTTGAACATCGTGCCTTTCGCGCGGCCATCCTGCAGGGTATAGATAGCATCCAGGCTGTAGGAAGACTCTTTCAGGCGATAGTTTGGATCGTAGTAAGCATCCGGTGTTGCCATGTCGGCTGGTTTTGCATCCCAGGCGTAAGCGTAAGAAGCGCCCACCGCCCAGCCCGGCAGGTTCCAGTTTTTCAGGTCATACATCGCGCCGAAGAAGACTGCTTTCTCACCGTCGGCGTTGAAGTCGGAGCGGTTATCCCACCAGATATCAAGACGACCGTTGGAGGAAGCATAGGTCGGGGTCATACGCTGCAGGAAGTAGCCCTGCTGCCCTTCCGCTTTCACCCATGTGCCTTCCAGACGCAAATCAACCTGACCGACCTTGTAGCCGAAGGTTAACGCCTGCAGCCACGCGGTGCCGTCGTAGATATCATTGACGCCACCGTTACTGACTTTGTCGCGCGTACCGTAGAACTGGTAGCTGGTACTCAGCGGGCTACCCGCAATATCAAACTTATAGCTGGCCTTGGCAAAGTATTGATCGATATAGCCTTGCGCCTGGCCGAATGCCGCTTCGAGAACCAGATCGTTTTTGAAGTCGTATTTCGCACCCAGCGAGTGGAGGTAATCGACTTTGGTTTTCTTATCGTTCTGGTAGAACTTGTCCATTTCAATGTGCCACGGTGCTTTGTACTCGTTGGTCCACATATAGGAGAAGCTCAGCGCACCTGCGTCACCGTAGTCAAAGTTAGCCCCGGCTTCTGCACCCTGATAGGTACCCGGCATAAAGCTCCAGTGTGGGGCTAACAGCGTCTGGCCGGTTGGCTGAATATAGCCCCCACGCGCCCAGACCGGGCCGTATTTAAATTTCGCTGCGGCTTTGTAGAGGCTGATACCGCTCTTATCCCCGGACCAGTCTTCATCATAGGCTTTGTTGCTGGAGGAGAAGGCGATTTCGTTCGGGTGGCCGCTGTCGCCGTTTTCCGCCATTTCGATCGCGGTGAACGCGGCGATATCCAGACCGAACATATCCGCGGCGTAGCCTGACTGGAAGTCCAGGTTGGCGTTCCAGGTGGAGTGCGAGAGGTTGGTTTTGTATTTATCTTCAGTGACGTCTTTACGGTCACGCTCACGCTGCCAGTAATAAATACCGCCCGTGAGGGTGGAATCTTCGATGAAACCCGCTGCTTTTGCCTCTGGCGCAATCACCAGGCCCGACATTGCTGTCACACCGGCAATAGCCAGCGCCAGCGCACTACGTTTGCCACTGAACGTACGCATAGATTATTCCTCTTTGACGAATTAAAACGCCTGAAACGGCGTAAATAAAAAAGACCAAATGGTCAGGGGTAGTGTTAAATACCCTCGAATTAACTACCGTCTTTAGGTTATTTTTCGCGACGCGAATTATCAATGCTTTTCAGCGGGCAAAAGTCAGGATTATGACGAAGTGCACATAATTGGTAGTGCTTTGTAACATTTACAGGAAGGCGAGGAATGACGGGAAATTCTCAGCTATTTCAGTGTCCAGGCGTGGGATCGGTTTCCTTTTTTATAACCCTTTTGAATTTCGTAATGGCACAAACTTTTTTTTAAAAAATAAGTAGCACCTCATTGACCTGTTATTTTCATGACACCCCTTTAACCCCTGGCTTAATACTCTGATCGTTAAATAAAAAAACGCCGCATAATGCGGCGTTTGTTTCTCATTGACCAGAGCAGCAATATTATTCGCCGATCTTCGTCCAGGTATCACGCAGGCCCACGGTACGGTTAAATACCGGTTTTTCCGCCGTGCTGTGACGGCTGTCCAGGCAGAAGTAACCTTCACGTTCGAACTGGAACGCTTTGCCTGCTTCAGCCGCTTTCAGAGAAGGCTCCGCATAACCCTGCTTGATCACCAAAGATTCCGGGTTAATGGTCGCCAGGAAGTCTTCCGCCGCACCTGGGTTAGGCACGCTGAACAGGCGATCGTACAGACGAATCTCTACCGGCAGCGCGTGGGATGCGCTCACCCAGTGGATAACGCCTTTCACCTTGCGGCCATCCGCCGGATCTTTACTCAGCGTCTCAGCGTCATAAGTACAGAAGATGGTGGTGATATTTCCTTCCGCATCTTTTTCTACGCGCTCGGCTTTGATGACGTAAGCATTACGCAGACGCACTTCTTTACCCAGCACCAGACGCTTGTACTGCTTGTTAGCTTCTTCGCGGAAGTCAGCGCGGTCAATCCAGATCTCGCCGCTGAACGGCACGTCGCGGCTTCCCATTTCCGGTTTGTTCGGATGGTTAGGCATGGAGACCAGCTCGCTCTCGCCCTGCGGATAGTTTTCGATAACCAGCTTCACCGGGTCGATAACGGCCATCGCGCGCGGGGCATTTTCATTGAGGTCTTCACGAATGCAGGATTCCAGAGACGCCATCTCAATGGTGTTGTCCTGCTTGGTCACGCCGATACGCTTGCAGAACTCACGGATTGACGCAGCGGTGTAGCCACGGCGGCGCAGACCCGAGATGGTTGGCATACGCGGGTCGTCCCAGCCCTCAACGTGCTTGTCGGTGACCAGCAGGTTCAGCTTACGCTTGGACATCACGGTGTATTCCAGATTCAGACGAGAGAACTCGTACTGACGCGGATGCACAGGAATGGTGATGTTATCCAGCACCCAGTCGTACAGACGACGGTTGTCCTGGAACTCCAGCGTACACAGCGAGTGGGTGATGCCTTCCAGCGCATCGCTGATGCAGTGGGTGAAGTCGTACATCGGATAGATGCACCACTTGTTGCCGGTCTGGTGGTGTTCTGCGAACTTGATGCGGTACAGCACCGGATCGCGCATCACGATGAACGGAGACGCCATATCGATTTTGGCACGCAGGCACGCTTTGCCCTCTTCGAAGCCGCCGGCACGCATTTTTTCAAACAGCGCCAGGTTCTCTTCCACGCTGCGATCGCGGAACGGGCTGTTTTTACCCGGTGCGGTCAGCGTACCGCGGTATTCACGGATCTCATCTGCAGACAGTTCGTCTACATACGCCAGACCTTTGTTGATGAGCTCTACCGCGTAGGCATACAGCTGATCAAAATAGTCAGAGGAATAGCAGATATCGCCAGACCAGTTGAAGCCCAGCCATTGCACGTCATTTTTGATGGACTCAACGTATTCGATGTCTTCTTTTACTGGGTTGGTGTCATCGAAACGCAGGTTGCACTGTCCCTGGTAGTCTTGCGCAATGCCAAAGTTCAGGCAGATGGACTTCGCATGCCCGATATGCAGGTAGCCATTCGGCTCCGGCGGGAAACGGGTATGAATTGTGGTGTGCTTACCACTGGCCAGATCTTCATCGATGATCTGACGAATAAAGTTACTCGGGCGGGCTTCTGCCTCACTCATCGTGGATTCCTCAAAGCGTAAACAACGTATAACGGCATATGATCTTATAAGCCGGACGTAGTGACAACCCTTAGTTACGGAAAATACGTATCTGATGAAAATAATGGGGGCATTTGCTGCAAAAAAAAGCGGCGGAGGATATCCCCCGCCGCTTAAGGCATGACTCTACTCAGGATCGATTACTTGCCTTTAATCTCATACAGCGGGGTTTGACCCGCAACAACCTGACCTTTCGCCTGGATGACCAGACCGCTGAAGTCGTCAATGTTGCTGCAAACCACCGGGCTAATCATGGAACGCGCGTTGGCATTCAGGAAGTCCAGATCCATTTCCAGAATCGGCTGCCCGGCCACCACTTCAGCGCCCTCTTCCACCAGGCGAGTAAAGCCCTGACCATTCAGCGCAACGGTATCGATACCCATGTGGACAACGATCTCCGCGCCCTTTTCGGTTTCGAGGCAGAACGCGTGATTGGTGTTGAAGATTTTCACGATGGTACCGGCAGCAGGAGACACCACGGTTTTATCCGTTGGTTTCACCGCCACACCGTCACCGACCGCTTTGCTGGCGAACGCTTCATCAGGTACCTGCTCAAGGTCAACGACATCACCCGTTACCGGAGAGACCAGCGCGGCCACCGTCACGGCGTTAGGCACGGCCTGCGGCTTCGCTACCGGGGCAGCCGTCGACGCAGGTGCGCTGTCGGCTGATGCTGCCGCAACCGGACCGCGGGCAACCACTTTCTTCATTTCGTCACCGATGGATTCCGCTTTGGCACCCACGATAACCTGGATAGTTTGTTTGTTCAGTTTAACCACGCCCGATGCACCAAGGCGTTTACACATTGCGTCGCTGACGCGCGCAGAGTCACCTACCGTCAGACGCAGACGAGTGATACAGGCATCAATGGCTTTCAGGTTGTCAGTCCCCCCGACGGCAGCGATATAGCTGGTCGCCAGCTGGGTCAGACCCTCTTCGGTGTTGCTGTTGGCTTCGCTGGTGACCACTTCGTCTTTGGTGTCTTCGCGGCCCGGCGTTTTGAGGTTAAACATACGAATAACCGCAGTGAACAGCACGAAGTAGATGACGAAGAAGACCAGACCCATTACCACCAGCATCCAGACGTTCTTGCTTGCCGCCGGCAGGTTGTACATCAACACGTAGTCGATCGCGCCTGCAGAGAAGGAGAAGCCAGCATGGATACCCAGCAGGGTCGCCACAAACAGGCTGATACCGGTCAGGACCGCATGCATGAGGTACAGCACCGGCGCCAGGAACATGAACAGGAATTCCAGCGGCTCGGTTACACCGGTCAGGAACGCGGTAATCGCAACGGACAGCAGCATGCCGCCAACCATTGGGCGACGCGCTTTTGGCGCAGCCAGGTACATTGCCAGCGCAGCGCCCGGCAGACCAAACATCATGATTGGGAAGAAGCCAGACATGAACATGCCTGCGGTGCCGTCACCCGCGTAGAAGCGGTTGATGTCGCCGTGGAATACGGTGCCCGCAGCATTGGTGAACTCACCAATCTGGAACCATGCGATAGTGTTCAGCACCTGATGCAGACCGGTTGGGATCAGCAGACGGTTGATAAAACCAAAGATACCTGAGCCAAGTGCACCCGCTGAAACAATCCACTCACCACCCGCATGGATCGCATGCTGTACCGGTGGCCAGACGTAGCCAAAGATAGCGGCCAGAACCAGACAGAAGAAACCTGTCGCGATCGGCACGAAACGTTTGCCGCCAAAGAAACTCAGGAAGTCTGGCAGCTTAATGTTTGCCCAGCGGTTGTACACAGCACCACCGACCAGACCGGTAATGATACCTGCCAGCACGCCCATGTTGATTTCTGGGTTAATGGTTACCATCGCTTTCGTCAGGATGAAATAACCGACTGCCCCTGCCAGCGCTGCGGCACCCGCGCTGTCTTTTGACCAGCTAGAGGCAACACCGATGGCGAAAATCAGCGCCAGGTTGTCAAAAATGGCACCGCCAGCCTGAGCAATAAACGGTACGTTGAGAAGATCGGGTTGCCCGAATCGCAGCAGCAGCGCTGCAACCGGTAGCACGGCGATAGGGAGCTGCAAAGCCCTACCGAGGCGCTGGAAAAAACCTAAAATATTCATCCTATTCCCCCTACGAGACCCTTTTTCAGGCTCGCGCATAAACTATGTTTTTATTGTGTCACGAACGATAGATACCGTTGATAATTCACTGGCAGTCTGAGTGTGTGAAAAATTAATTCGTATCGCAAATTAAACACCTATTTTTTGTGATTTTTGTCACCAAATATCGTATTCAGCCCTCCCTTACACTGGCTAACAGTGAAAACTTATTTTATCATTCAAAAAATCAAGACGGATTGATCCGGCCTGAAAGTTTCCAGGTTACGCTTTAGTATCAGGTTCCGAAGCCATCCGCCCACTCTTCTACTTAAACTTTGAGGTGAACAATGAGACTGATTCCCCTGGCAACTGCAGAACAAGTTGGTAAATGGGCCGCTCGCCATATCGTAAACCGCATTAACGCGTTCAAACCGACCGCCGATCGTCCTTTCGTTCTGGGCCTTCCGACCGGCGGCACACCGCTGACCGCTTACAAGGCGCTGGTTGAGATGCATAAAGCAGGCCAGGTTAGCTTCAAACATGTTGTGACCTTCAATATGGATGAATACGTTGGCTTACCGAAAGACCACCCGGAAAGCTACCATAGCTTTATGCACCGCAATTTCTTTGATCACGTTGATATCCCAGCTGAAAATATTAACCTGCTGAATGGAAACGCGCCGGATATTGACGCAGAATGCCGTCAGTATGAAGAAAAAATCCGTTCCTACGGTAAAATCCACCTGTTCATGGGTGGTGTAGGTAATGATGGTCATATCGCGTTTAACGAACCGGCGTCCTCTCTGGCTTCCCGTACCCGTATTAAAACGCTGACCCATGACACGCGCGTGGCAAACTCCCGCTTCTTTGACGGTGACGTGAACCAGGTTCCAAAATACGCCCTGACCGTAGGCGTAGGCACCCTGCTGGATGCTGAAGAAGTGATGATTCTGGTGCTGGGCGGCGTGAAAGCGCAGGCGCTCCAGGCTGCTGTTGAAGGCAACGTTAACCATATGTGGACCATCAGCTGTCTGCAGCTGCATCCTAAATCAGTCATCGTCTGCGACGAACCGTCCACGATGGAGCTGAAGGTTAAAACGCTGAAATACTTCAACGAGTTAGAAGCCGAGAACATCAAAGGTCTGTAATTGAATAACCGCCTCTTTATCAAGAGGCGGCCGCTTTTTTTAACCGGGGGTCGTTATGTACGCTTTAACCCACGGTCGGATTTATACCGGCCATGAAATTCTGGATGACCACGCGATTGTTATCGCGAATGGCCTGATTGAACGTGTTTGCCCGCTGGCAGAACTGCCGCCGGAGATTGAACAGCGCTCACTCAATGGAGCAGTAATCTCCCCCGGTTTCATCGACGTACAGCTCAACGGCTGCGGCGGTGTCCAATTCAATGATACCGCCGATGCGGTAACGGTCGAAACGCTGGAGATCATGCAGAAAGCCAACGAGAAATCGGGCTGCACCAGCTATCTGCCAACGCTCATCACCAGCAGTGATGACCTGATGAAGCAGGGTATCCGCGTGATGCGCGAATACCTGGCCAAACATCCGAATCAGGCGCTCGGTCTGCACCTGGAAGGGCCATGGCTGAACATGGTCAAGAAAGGAACGCATAACCCGGACTACGTGCGTAAACCTGATGCGGAGCTGGTTGACTACATGTGTGCCAACGCCGATGTGATCACCAAGGTGACGCTGGCACCGGAAATGACCGGCACGGACGTCATCAGCAAGCTGGCCGCCGCCGGAATTGTGGTTTCAGCGGGCCACTCAAATGCCACGCTGAAAGAAGCGAAAGCCGGTTTCCGCGCGGGCATTACCTTTGCGACGCACCTGTATAACGCCATGCCATACATCACGGGTCGTGAACCGGGTCTGGTCGGCGCGATTCTGGATGAGCCAGACGTTTACTGCGGCATTATCGCGGACGGCTTACACGTTGATTACACCAACATTCGCAACGCCAAGCGGCTGAAAGGTGACAAGCTCTGCCTGGTAACGGACGCTACCGCACCGGCAGGTGCAAATATTGAGCAGTTCATTTTTGCCGGTAAAACAATATACTACCGCAATGGACTGTGTGTGGATGAAAACGGTACGCTGAGCGGTTCCTCTTTGACCATGATTGAAGGGGTGCGTAACCTGGTTGAGCATTGCGGAATTGCGCTTGATGAAGTCCTGCGCATGGCCACCCTTTATCCTGCGCGCGCTATCGGCGTGGATAAACAGCTTGGCGGAATTGCACCAGGTATGGTTGCAAACCTGACGGCATTCACACACGATTATAAAATTATTAAGACCATCGTTAATGGTAACGAGGTCGTCACTGAGTAAGTAAAAGTATGACACCTGGCGGACAAGCTCAAATCGGTAATGTCGATCTCGTTAAACAGCTTAACAGCGCGGCGGTATATCGCCTGATTGACCAACACGGGCCAATCTCACGTATTCAGATAGCCGAACAAAGCCAGCTTGCTCCCGCCAGCGTGACAAAAATTACCCGCCAGCTCATTGAGCGCGGTTTGATCAAAGAAGTCGATCAGCAGGCCTCCACCGGGGGCCGCCGCGCTATCTCCATTATTACCGAAACCCGCAATTTTCAGGCAATTGGCGTCCGTCTGGGCCGTCATGACACCACGCTCACGCTGTACGATCTGAGCAGTAAAGCCATTGCGGAAGAGCACTATCCCCTTCCTGAACGCACCCAGGAGACGCTGGAGCATGCGCTGCTGAATACCATCGCGCAGTTTATTGAAAGCTGTCAGCGCAAGATCCGCGAACTCATCGCCATCTCGGTGATTCTGCCCGGTCTGGTCGACCCGGAAAGCGGCGTGATCCGCTATATGCCGCACATTCAGGTTGAAAACTGGGGGCTGGTCGACGCGCTGGAAAAGCGCTTTAAAGTGACCTGCTTTGTGGGCCATGACATTCGCTCTCTGGCGCTGGCAGAGCACTACTTTGGTGCGAGCCAGGACTGTGAAGACTCTATTCTGGTGCGCGTTCACCGCGGTACGGGCGCAGGCATTATCTCTAACGGCCGAATTTTTATTGGTCGCAACGGTAACGTCGGTGAGATCGGCCACATTCAGGTTGAACCGCTCGGGGAGCGCTGCCACTGCGGCAACTTTGGCTGCCTTGAAACCATTGCCGCCAACACCGCCATCGAGCAGCGCGTTCGCCATCTGCTTGAACAGGGGTACCAAAGCCGCGTCACGCTGGACGACTGCAAGATAGGCACCATCTGCAAAGCCGCCAATAAAGGCGACGCGCTGGCCTGTGAAGTGATCGAGCAGGTGGGACGCCATCTGGGGAAAACCATCGCCATCGCCATTAACCTGTTTAACCCACAAAAAGTGGTGATCGCCGGTGAAATTGTGGAGGCGGAAAAGGTGCTGCTCCCCGCGATTGAAGGCTGTATTAACACCCAGGCGCTGAAAGCATTCCGCCAGAATCTTCCGGTGGTTCGTTCAAAGCTTGACCATCGTTCGGCGATTGGCGCGTTCGCGCTGGTCAAACGCGCCATGCTCAACGGAATTCTGCTGCAGCATTTGCTGGAAAGTTGATCGGACCTTATAGTAACGCCTTCTTTTTTTGATGTCGGACTGTCCATGACCATTAAGAATGTAATTTGTGATATCGACGGCGTGCTGATGCACGACAACGTTGCCGTGCCGGGTGCTGCGGAGTTTCTTCACCGCATCATCGACAAAGGAATGCCTCTGGTTCTTCTCACGAACTACCCTTCTCAGACCGGTCAGGATCTGGCAAACCGCTTTGCCACGGCGGGTGTCGACGTCCCGGACAGCGTGTTTTATACCTCGGCGATGGCCACGGCAGATTTTCTGAAGCGTCAGGAAGGAAAAAAAGCCTATGTGGTCGGTGAAGGCGCGCTGATCCATGAGCTGTATAAAGCGGGCTTTACCATCACCGACGTCAACCCGGACTTTGTGATTGTGGGTGAAACGCGTTCCTACAACTGGGAGATGATGCATAAGGCATCCTTCTTTGTGGCTAACGGCGCGCGCTTTATTGCGACCAACCCGGATACCCACGGTCGCGGTTTTTATCCGGCCTGCGGCGCGCTGTGTGCCGGTATCGAGAAGATCTCCGGGCGCAAGCCGTTCTATGTCGGCAAGCCCAGCCCGTGGATCATCCGTGCCGCACTCAACAAGATGCAGGCCCACTCAGAAGAGACCGTGATTGTCGGCGACAACCTGCGCACCGATATTCTGGCCGGTTTCCAGGCAGGCCTGGAGACGATTCTGGTCCTGTCAGGCGTCTCTCAGCTTGATGACATTGACTCAATGCCGTTCCGCCCAAGCTGGATTTATCCCTCCGTCGATGAAATTGACATCATCTGATACCGAACCACGCCTCAGGGCGTGGTTTTTTATTTTCTCGCCTGCAAAACACGACCACATCTAACGAAAAAGCACTTTTATTGCATAATCTTCAACAAAATCGCTCATGGCATACGCGTTTTTCACCGATCCGCAACCACCATTGCACTATTTCCGTTTTCACCCGTAAAACGCTTGCGCGCCCTGCCCCTTTGCGGCATTTTCATAAGCAAGCAACATTACAAAGCAACAGGGTTAACGGAGAAGGTTATGTGTTCAATTTTTGGCGTACTGGATATTAAAACTGACGCGGGCGAACTGCGTAAAAAGGCACTCGAACTGTCTCGCCTGATGCGCCATCGCGGCCCGGACTGGTCAGGCGTTTACGCCAGTGACAAAGCAATTCTGGCTCACGAACGTCTGTCTATTGTTGACGTCAACGCCGGTGCACAGCCGCTGTATAACGAGAAAAAAACGCACGCGCTGGCTGTCAACGGTGAGATCTATAACCACCAGGCGCTGCGCGCCGAGTACGGCGACCGCTACGCGTTCCAGACCGGGTCCGACTGTGAAGTGATCCTGGCGCTGTATCAGGAGAAAGGTCCCGAGTTTCTGGACGACCTGCAGGGTATGTTTGCCTTCGCCCTGTACGACAGCGAAAAAGACGCCTACCTGATTGGCCGCGACCACATCGGTATTATCCCGCTGTACATGGGCCACGATGAACACGGCAACTTCTACGTTGCGTCTGAAATGAAAGCCCTGGTGCCGGTCTGCCGTACCATCAAAGAGTTCCCGGCAGGCAGTTACCTGTGGAGTAAAGACGGCGAGATCCGTCCGTACTACCAGCGCGACTGGTTCGACTACGACGCGGTAAAAGACAACGTGACGGACAAAGCCGAGCTGCGTCAGGCGCTGGAAGATTCCGTGAAAAGCCACCTGATGTCAGACGTACCTTACGGCGTGCTGCTCTCCGGCGGTCTGGACTCCTCCGTGATCTCCGCGATCACCAAGAAATTTGCGGCTCGTCGCGTGGAAGATCAGGAGCGCTCAGAAGCCTGGTGGCCACAGCTGCACTCCTTTGCCGTGGGCCTGGAAGGCGCGCCGGATCTGAAAGCCGCGCAGGAAGTGGCAAACCACCTCGGCACCGTGCACCATGAAATTCACTTCACCGTGCAGGAAGGCCTGGATGCGATCCGCGATGTGATCTATCACATTGAAACCTATGACGTAACGACAATTCGCGCCTCCACGCCGATGTACCTGATGTCGCGTAAGATCAAGGCGATGGGCATCAAAATGGTGCTCTCCGGTGAAGGTTCTGACGAAGTGTTTGGCGGCTACCTGTACTTCCACAAAGCGCCAAATGCCAAAGAGCTACACGAAGAGACCGTGCGTAAACTCCAGGCGCTGCATATGTTTGACTGCGCGCGTGCCAACAAAGCGATGTCGGCATGGGGTGTCGAAGCGCGTGTACCGTTCCTGGATAAGAAATTCCTCGACGTGGCGATGCGCATCAACCCGCAGGATAAAATGTGCGGCAACGGTAAAATGGAAAAACATATCCTGCGTGAGTGTTTTGAATCCTACCTGCCGGCGAGCGTGGCATGGCGTCAGAAAGAGCAGTTCTCCGATGGCGTAGGCTACAGCTGGATCGACACCCTGAAAGAGGTGGCGGCGAAACAGGTTTCTGACCAACAGCTGGAAACCGCAAGCTTCCGCTTCCCGTACAACACGCCGGGCTCGAAAGAAGCGTACCTCTACCGTGAAATTTTTGAAGAACTGTTCCCGGTACCGAGCGCTGCAGAGTGTGTGCCGGGTGGTCCATCCGTCGCCTGCTCGTCTGCCAAAGCGATTGAATGGGATGAATCGTTCAAATCCATGAACGATCCGTCAGGACGTGCGGTAGGCGTTCACCAGTCAGCCTACAAATAATCACGCATTTCATCTCAGGCCCTGCGGGGCCTGATTTTTTTTGCCCCGCTTTTGCACAGCTAAAACCGATTAATAACCAATAATTGCCGAATATTCGGTCACGCTGTTCGCAACCTAACCAAACAGTCACATTCCGGCTATTTTCGTTGAAAAAGGTGTTGACGCTGCAAGGGTCTATACGCATAATGCGCCCCGCAACGCCGATAAGGTAACGCGAAAAAAAGATGGCTACGTAGCTCAGTTGGTTAGAGCACATCACTCATAATGATGGGGTCACAGGTTCGAATCCCGTCGTAGCCACCATCTTTTTTTGCGGGAGTGGCGAAATTGGTAGACGCACCAGATTTAGGTTCTGGCGCCGCAAGGTGTGCGAGTTCAAGTCTCGCCTCCCGCACCATTCCCGGGTAAGCGTTGCACGGATGGGGTATCGCCAAGCGGTAAGGCACCGGTTTTTGATACCGGCATTCCCTGGTTCGAATCCAGGTACCCCAGCCATATTTCTTCGATTTTGCGGTTCTCCGCGGTATTGGGGTATCGCCAAGCGGTAAGGCACCGGTTTTTGATACCGGCATTCCCTGGTTCGAATCCAGGTACCCCAGCCATCGAAGATTGCAGTACTGGCTACGTAGCTCAGTTGGTTAGAGCACATCACTCATAATGATGGGGTCACAGGTTCGAATCCCGTCGTAGCCACCAAATTGAGATTATCGATCGATTTCGGTAATGAGAAAAAATTGTTGGGGTATCGCCAAGCGGTAAGGCACCGGATTCTGATTCCGGCATTCCGAGGTTCGAATCCTCGTACCCCAGCCAATTTACAAAGTCGTTAAGCAGCTTGTTTAACGCAATTGGGGTGTCGCCAAGCGGTAAGGCTCTGGTTTCTGATACCAGCATTCCGGGGTTCGAATCCCTGCACCCCAGCCACTTAAAACAAAAAAGCCCGCTCTGCGGGCTTTTTTGTTTTTGTACAGAATAGTGCGGCCTGATGCCCTCACCCTGGCCCTCTCCCACGGGGAGAGGGAAAAAGTTTAGAGGCCGAGAGCGTACTTCAGGGCCTGACGCTTCAGGCCACCGGCGCGTTCCGCTGCCATCAGACCTATGTTACGCAGAATACGTACTGGCGCTACGTCATTGCTGAACCCCGCATAGAACAGATCCATTCCCGACTGCATGAGGAAGTTATCCGCCATACGCCGCGTCTGATAACGCTTCAGCACCTGATGGCTGGCCCAGTTTTCCGCGTGTCCGCGGGCGCTGCCCAGCACATCCAGTAAGGCATCGACATCGCGATACCCCAGGTTCACGCCCTGCCCGGCCAGCGGATGAATGGTGTGTGCCGCATCCCCCACCAGCGCTAAGCCTTCGCGGGCATACTGCAACGCATGACGACGCGTGAGTGGGAACGCCCCGGCGGCGACCGGCGTGACGTGCCCCAGACGGCTCGGGAAGTGCAGCAGGATCTCGCGCTGCAGCTGTTCCATGTTCATCCCCTGCAGCTGACGAATGCGCGCCGGTTTGTCGTACCACACCAGCGACGCCCAGTTATCAAACAGCGGTAAAAAGGCATGCGGGCCGTTCGGCGTAAAGTGCTGCCAGGTGCTTTCACCCGGCGCATTCTCGCACTCGGCGGTAATCAGCATACAGGACTGTTCATACTGCCAGGCATGAACCCCGATCCCCGCCATCTGTCTGACCTGCGAGTTAGCGCCGTCCGCCCCGATGACCAGCTTCACGGCCAGCTCATCGCCATTGTCGAGCGTCAGTAGATAGCCACGCTCGTGAGGATGCAGCGCCTTAAGCGACGCAGGCACGCGCAGCGTCACCTTCGGATGCGCCTCCAGCGCCTGCCAGAGCGCCCGCTGGAGCACGTTGTTTTCCACCATATACCCCAGGCGCGGCAGCTTCAGCTCTGCGGCATCAAACGCGACGTGGGCATTTTCCCACTCCCAGGTTTCGAGGCGGCTGTAAGGGTGCGCGCGCATCGCCTGCACTGCCTCCCAGACGCCCAGCCCGCGCAGCAGATCGACGGATGCCGCGCTGATCGCAGAAATGCGCACGTCCGGTTTACTGGCGGGATCGTAGGCTGGCGGAGCCGCCTGTTCGATTACCGTTACCTCAAATCCCTGCTGTGCCAGCCCCAGCGCCAGCGCGCCGCCGACCATACCGCCGCCGACAACGGCAACTTCGGTGTGTTGGAGTGTCATGGTCAATTTTCCTTATTGGAGAATCCCTTAAGTTTACCGGATTTTTGCGGTCCTGAGACACATAACCTTCATACTGGTCACAACCCCACCAAAGCATTACAATACGCGGCTTGCAATCCTGAGCTGAGCAAGTCGATGACTAAAAAACTCTATATAAAAACCTGGGGCTGTCAGATGAACGAATACGATTCATCCAAGATGGCCGATCTGCTGGATACCACCCACGGATACCAGCTGACTGAAAATGCGAAAGAAGCCGATGTGCTGCTGCTGAACACCTGTTCAATTCGTGAAAAAGCGCAGGAAAAAGTTTTTCACGTGTTAGGTCGCTGGAAACTTCTCAAACGAAAAAATCCGGACCTGATCATCGGCGTGGGCGGCTGCGTCGCGTCGCAGGAAGGCAAGCTGATCCGCCAGAGAGCCCCGTATGTGGACATTGTCTTTGGCCCTCAGACCCTGCACCGTCTGCCTGAGATGATCAATCAGGTTCGCGGTAACCGTAGCCCGGTCGTTGACGTCAGCTTCCCGGAAATCGAAAAATTTGACCGTCTGCCTGAGCCACGTGCCGATGGCCCGACCGCCTTCGTCTCCATCATGGAAGGCTGCAACAAATACTGCACGTACTGCGTGGTGCCGTACACCCGTGGTGAAGAGGTCAGCCGCCCGGCAGATGACATTCTGTTTGAAATCGCGCAGCTTGCCGCGCAGGGTGTGCGCGAAGTGAACCTGCTGGGCCAGAACGTTAACGCCTGGCGCGGTGAGAACTACGACGGCACGACCGGCAGCTTTGCCGAGCTGCTGCGTCTGGTGGCCGCGATTGACGGCATCGACCGCATTCGCTTTACCACCAGCCATCCGATGGAATTTACCGACGACATTATTGACGTCTATCGCGATACGCCAGAGCTGGTGAGCTTCCTGCACCTGCCGATCCAGTGCGGCTCGGACCGCGTGCTGAACCTGATGGGCCGCCCGCATACGGTGCTGGAGTATAAATCCACCATCCGCAAGCTGCGTGAAGCACGTCCGGATATCCAGATTAGCTCCGACTTTATCGTCGGCTTCCCTGGCGAAACCGCAGAAGACTTCGAGCGCACCATGAAGCTCATCGGCGAAGTGAACTTTGACGTCAGCTACAGCTTCATCTTCTCTGCGCGTCCAGGAACACCGGCGGCCGATATGGTTGACGATGTACCGGAAGAAGAGAAAAAGCAGCGTCTGTATATTCTTCAGGAGCGCATCAACCAGCAGGCTAACGCCTGGAGCCGCCGCATGCTCGGTACCGTACAGCGCATTCTGGTGGAAGGCACTTCCCGCAAGAGCATTATGGAACTCTCTGGTCGTACGGAAAATAACCGCGTGGTGAACTTTGAAGGCACCCCGGATATGATCGGTAAGTTTGTGGACGTCGAGATTGTCGAAGTGCTGACCAACTCGCTGCGCGCGAAAGTGGTCCGCACCGAAGACGAAATGGGCCTGCGTATTGCAGAGTCACCGGAATCCGTGATCTCGCGTACCCGCAAAGAAAACGATTCTGGCGTTGGGATTTACCAGCCATAATCCTTCAGGCCTGCCGCTTTGGCAGGCCTTGTATTTCCTCTCATCGCCCCCAATATCTTCCGCAACGCTTGCGCCTTTATTCTGTGGCGTGAATAATTTCGGTAATGACCGTTTTATTGCGCCGTGTGGCAGCGGGTCAGTTAATCAATCAAAGAGGAACAGTTTGAACATAGATACGCGTGAAATTAGCCTTGAGCCAGCAGACAACGCTCGCCTGCTGAGCCTGTGCGGGCCGTTTGATGACAACATCAAACAACTGGAGCGACGTCTGGGTATCGAAATCAATCGTCGCGATAATCATTTCAAACTCACCGGACGCCCTATCTGCATCAACGCCGCTGCGGACATTCTGCGTAGCCTGTATGTCGACACCTCCCCCATACGCGGCGAAATTCAGGATATCGAACCGGAGCAGATTCACCTCGCCATTAAAGAGGCGCGCGTGCTTGAGCAGAGCGCGGAGAGCGTGCCGGACTATGGCAAGGCAATCAACATTAAGACCAAGCGTGGCGTCATTAAGCCGCGTACGCCAAACCAGGCGCAGTATATCGCCAATATTCTCGACCACGACATCACCTTCGGCGTGGGGCCGGCGGGTACGGGTAAAACCTATCTGGCCGTTGCCGCGGCGGTCGATGCGCTGGAGCGTCAGGAAATCCGGCGTATCCTGCTGACCCGCCCTGCCGTTGAAGCCGGTGAAAAACTGGGCTTCCTGCCTGGCGATCTGAGCCAGAAGGTCGACCCGTATCTCCGTCCTTTATACGATGCGCTGTTCGAAATGCTGGGCTTTGAGAAGGTCGAGAAGCTCATTGAGCGTAACGTGATCGAAGTGGCCCCGCTCGCCTACATGCGCGGCCGTACGCTGAACGATGCGTTCATCATTCTCGATGAGAGCCAGAACACCACCATCGAACAGATGAAAATGTTCCTGACGCGTATTGGCTTTAACTCGAAAGCGGTGATTACCGGCGACGTCACGCAGATCGATCTGCCGCGCAGCACCAAATCGGGCCTGCGCCACGCCATCGAAGTGCTGGCCGAGGTTGATGAAATCAGCTTTAACTTCTTCCACAGTGAAGACGTGGTACGCCACCCGGTGGTCGCGCGTATCGTTAACGCTTATGAAGCCTGGGAAGAGGCAGATCAGAAGCGTAAGGCCGAACTGGCCGCAGAACGTAAGCGCGAAGCGCAGGAGCAAGAACAGAAATGAGTCAGGTGATCCTCGATTTACAGATGGCCTGTGAAGACAATTCCGGCATGCCAGATGAGGCACAGTTTCAGAAATGGCTGGATGCCGTTATCCCGCAGTTTCAGGAAGAATCAGAAGTCACGATTCGCCTGGTGGATGAAGCAGAAAGCCATGAGCTTAACCTGACCTATCGCGGGAAAGATAAGCCGACCAACGTGCTCTCTTTCCCGTTCGAAGCCCCGCCGGGCATCGAGATGCCGCTGTTGGGCGATCTGATCATCTGCCGCCAGGTGGTTGAACAGGAAGCCAAAGAGCAGCAGAAACCCCTTGAAGCCCACTGGGCGCACATGGTGGTACACGGCAGCCTGCATCTGCTCGGCTACGATCATATTGAAGACGACGAAGCGGAAGAGATGGAATCCCTCGAGACAGAGATAATGCTTGCTCTGGGCTATGAGGATCCGTACATTGCCGAGAAAGAATAGTCAGTCACCGGACTGACTCCCCTGCCGCCACGAAAGGACATCGCGTGGAGGTAAACATTGAACTAACAAGAGAACCCTTAACAAACGCCATGAGCGACGACAATTCACACAGTAGCGACACGACAACCAGTAAAAAGGGATTTTTCTCCCTCATTCTGAACCAGCTTTTCCACGGCGAACCGAAAAACCGTGATGAACTGCTGGAGCTGATTCGTGATTCCGGGCAGAACGACCTTATCGACGAAGATACGCGCGAAATGCTCGAAGGGGTTATGGACATCGCCGACCAGCGCGTTCGCGATATCATGATCCCCCGCTCGCAGATGATCACCCTGAAACGTAACCAGACCCTGGACGAGTGTCTCGATGTCATCATCGAATCCGCCCACTCGCGTTTCCCGGTCATCAGCGAAGACAAAGATCACATCGAAGGGATTTTGATGGCGAAAGATCTGCTGCCGTTTATGCGCAGCGATGCCGAAGCCTTCAGCATGGAAAAAGTGTTACGCCAGGCCGTGGTTGTGCCGGAAAGTAAACGTGTGGATCGGATGCTGAAAGAGTTTCGCTCTCAGCGTTACCACATGGCGATTGTTATTGATGAATTTGGTGGCGTCTCCGGTCTGGTCACGATCGAGGATATCCTTGAGCTGATCGTGGGCGAAATCGAAGATGAGTATGACGAAGAAGAGGATATCGACTTCCGTCAGCTCAGCCGCCACACCTGGACCGTGCGGGCGCTGGCCTCTATTGAGGACTTCAACGACGCCTTCGGGACCCACTTCAGCGATGAAGAGGTCGATACCATTGGCGGGCTGGTGATGCAGGCCTTTGGCCACCTCCCGGCGCGCGGAGAGACCGTTGACATCGACGGTTACCAGTTCAAAGTAGCCATGGCCGACAGCCGACGTATTATACAGGTTCACGTCAGAACGCCGGACGACTCACCGGTGCCAAAACTGGAAGATTAATGTAAATGGCATTTGCCCCATTGCTTGAACGCCAGCGCGTCCGTTTGCTGCTGGCGCTGTTACTCGGAGCCAGCGGTACGCTGGCTTTTTCTCCTTACGATATCTGGCCTGCGGCCATTCTCTCCCTGATGGGGCTTCAGGGGTTGACCCTGAACCGTCGTCCGGTGCAGGCTGCCGCTATTGGCTACTTCTGGGGACTGGGGCTGTTTGGCTCAGGTATTAACTGGGTCTACGTCAGCATCGCGCAGTTTGGCGGTATGCCGGGCCCGGTAAACGTCTTCCTGGTGGTACTGCTCGCCGCGTATCTCTCGCTCTATACCGGTCTGTTCGCCGGCATCCTTTCTCGCCTGTGGCCCAAAACCACCTGGCTGCGCGTTGCCATTGCCGCGCCGGTGGTCTGGCAGATCACCGAATTCCTGCGCGGCTGGGTGCTGACCGGCTTCCCGTGGCTGCAGTTCGGCTACAGTCAGATTGACGGCCCGCTGAAAGGCCTTGCGCCGGTCATGGGTGTTGAGGCCATTAACTTCCTGCTGATGGTCGTTAGCGGCCTGCTGGTATTAGCGCTGGTTTCACGATGCTGGAAACCGCTGGCTGTGGCGCTGGTGCTGTTCGCCCTGCCCTTCCCGCTGCGCTATATCCAGTGGTTCACGCCGGAGCCCGCGCGCGCCATGCAGGTCTCCATGGTGCAGGGCAATATCCCGCAGTCGATGAAGTGGGACGAGAAAGAGCTGCTGAATACGCTGAAGATCTACGCCAACGCCACCGAAGAGGTGATGGGTAAATCGCAGCTGATTATCTGGCCGGAGTCTGCTATTCCCGATCTGGAGATCAACCAGCAGCCGTTCCTCAACATGATGAACGACCTGCTGCTCTCGCGTGGCAGTACGCTGATCACCGGGATTGTCGATGCGCGTCTGAATCAGCAGAACCGCTACGACACCTACAACACCATCATTACGCTCGGCAAAGACAGCGAATACAGCTACCACTCCACCGATCGGTACAACAAGAACCACCTGGTGCCGTTTGGTGAATTTGTGCCGCTGGAGTCAATTCTTCGCCCGCTGGCCCCGTTCTTCGATCTGCCGATGTCCTCCTTCAGCCGCGGACCGTACGTTCAGCCTCAGCTGCACGCGCACGGCGCAGCCCTGACGGCGGCCATCTGCTACGAAATTATCTTAGGCGAGCAGGTGCGCGATAACTTCCGCCCGGATACGGACTATTTGCTGACCATCTCTAACGATGCCTGGTTTGGTAAATCAATCGGCCCGTGGCAGCACTTCCAGATGGCACGCATGCGCTCCCTGGAGCTGGCACGTCCCCTGCTGCGCAGCACCAACAACGGCATCACCGCCGTGATTGGTCCGCAGGGTGAAATCCAGGCCATGATCCCGCAGTTCACCCGAGAAGTGCTGACCACCAGCGTCACGCCTACCACCGGGCTGACGCCGTACGCCCGCACCGGCAACTGGCCGCTGTGGATCCTGACCGCGCTGTTCGGCTTTGGCGCGGTGCTGATGAGCCTGCGCCAGAGTCGTCGATAATCCCTCCTCTTCCTGCCGGGTGGCGCTGACGCTTACCCGGCCTACTGTTTCGCTTTTGTAGGTCGGGTAAGCGTCAGCGCCACCCGACAATTCCCTCCGGACTTCAATTCTGGCACGCCTATTGCTTTGTTTATTCAGGTAAACGCAGTTTGGCTTACTGTGCAACTTTGTCGCACCAGCGTAGATCATCGGTAGCACCGAAACGGTGCAACGGGAGATATTTGCCTCTGAATGGTGCGGCGTGCTTCGCAAAAATAAACAATAACGCAGCAAAATCTTTACATTAAGCCAGACTAAATGTTAACAAGCTTGCATAACACTGCACTCGCATTGCGCGAGATATAACAACATCACAATGGGTATCAATGCGTCGCTGGCGCTGATAAAAAAGGAGTTGGGTATGCAATTACGTAAACTGGCCACAGCAATGCTGGTTATGGGGATGTCCGCAGGCGTGGTTCACGCTGAAGACGCTCCGGCAGCAGGCAGCACTCTCGACAAGATTGCCAAAAACGGCGTTATCGTGGTCGGCCACCGTGAATCTTCTGTCCCGTTCTCTTACTACGACAACACGCAAAAAGTCGTGGGCTATTCACAGGATTACTCCAACGCCATCGTTGAAGCTGTGAAGAAAAAGCTGAACAAACCTGACCTGCAGGTGAAGCTGATCCCCATCACTTCACAGAACCGTATTCCGCTGCTGCAAAACGGCACCTTTGACTTCGAGTGTGGCTCCACCACCAACAACCTCGAGCGTCAGAAGCAGGCTGCCTTCTCCGACACCATCTTTGTTGTGGGCACCCGCCTGCTGACGAAGAAAGGCGGTGAGATCAAAGACTTCGCTGACCTGAAAGGGAAAGCGGTCGTTGTCACCTCCGGGACCACGTCTGAAGTGCTGCTGCACAAGCTGAACGACGAGAAGAAAATGGATATGCGCATCATCAGCGCGAAAGACCATGGCGACTCCTTCCGTACCCTGGAAAGCGGTCGTGCCGTCGCGTTTATGATGGACGACGCCCTGCTGGCAGGCGAGCGTGCGAAAGCGAAGAAACCAGACAACTGGGATATCGTCGGTACCGCGCAGTCGAAAGAAGCCTACGGCTGTATGCTGCGTAAAGACGATCCGCAGTTCAAAAAGCTGATCGATGACACCATCGCCCAGGTGCAGACCTCAGGCGAAGCGGAAAAATGGTTCGACAAATGGTTCAAGAACCCGATTCCACCAAAAAACCTGAACATGAATTTTGAACTGTCTGACGACATGAAAGCGCTGTTCAAATCTCCAAATGACAAGGCTCTTAACTAATTAGAACAACAGGGGCGGGATCTCCTGCCCTCTCGATTGTCGGGAAGCATGGACAGACTATACGTTGAGTGGTCGTTCCCCACTCAGCGCGAAAAATGAGCTTCTCACCAATCTTCGAGGGTAGCGCTGCTACCCTTTTTTTTCTGGAGTTTATTATGTCAATCGACTGGAACTGGGGCATATTCCTGCAACAAGCCCCGTTCGGCAACACCACCTATCTTGGCTGGCTGTGGAGCGGCTTTCAGGTCACCGTGGCATTATCGATAACGGCGTGGATCATCGCGTTTCTTGTCGGTTCTCTGTTCGGCATTCTGCGCACCGTCCCTAACCGTTTTCTTTCAACACTCGGCACCCTGTACGTGGAACTGTTCCGTAACGTTCCGCTGATCGTGCAATTCTTTACCTGGTATCTGGTTATCCCGGAACTGCTGCCGGAAAATATTGGCATGTGGTTCAAGTCGGAACTGGATCCGAATGTGCAGTTCTTTGTCTCCTCCATGATGTGTCTGGGGCTGTTTACCGCTGCGCGCGTTTGCGAGCAGGTGCGTGCCGCCATTCAGTCATTACCCCGCGGACAAAAAAATGCGGGTCTGGCGATGGGGTTAACCCTGCCACAGACCTACCGCTACGTGCTGCTGCCTAACGCCTACCGCGTCATCGTTCCGCCGATGACCTCCGAGATGATGAACCTGGTGAAAAACTCGGCCATCGCCTCGACCATCGGCCTGGTCGATATGGCCGCGCAGGCGGGCAAGCTGCTGGATTACTCCGCTCACGCGTGGGAATCCTTCACCGCGATCACGCTCGCCTACGTTCTGATTAACGCTTTCATCATGCTGGTGATGAACCTGGTTGAACGCAAAATTCGCCTGCCGGGCAACATGGGGGGCAAATAATGTACGAATTTGACTGGAGTTCTATCGTTCCATCTATGCCTTACCTGCTTGATGGACTGATGATTACCTTAAAAATCACCGTCATTGCCATTATCGTCGGTATCGTCTGGGGCACCCTGCTGGCCGTTATGCGCCTGTCGAGCTTTAAGCCGCTCGCCTGGTTTGCTACCGCCTACGTTAACGTGTTCCGCTCCATCCCGCTGGTAATGGTGCTGCTGTGGTTTTACCTGATCGTGCCCGGCTTCCTGCAAAACGTGCTGGGGCTGTCGCCGAAAACCGACATCCGTCTGATCTCGGCGATGGTGGCGTTCTCAATGTTTGAGGCCGCTTACTACTCTGAGATTATCCGTGCAGGCATTCAGAGTATCTCCCGCGGGCAATCCAGCGCCGCGCTGGCGCTGGGGATGACGCACTGGCAGTCCATGCAACTCATTATTCTGCCGCAGGCGTTTCGCGCCATGGTTCCGCTCCTGCTGACCCAGGGAATTGTGCTGTTCCAGGATACGTCCCTGGTCTACGTGCTGAGCCTGGCAGACTTCTTCCGTACCGCGTCCACCATCGGTGAGCGTGATGGTACGCAGGTTGAGATGGTGCTCTTTGCGGGAGCGGTCTATTTTGTGATTAGTTTAAGCGCGTCGCTGTTGGTCAGCTGGCTGAAGAAAAGGACGGTACAATGATTTCCCTGAAAAATGTTTCTAAATGGTATGGGCACTTTCAGGTGCTGACCGACTGCTCCACCGAAGTGAAAAAAGGCGACGTGGTAGTGGTGTGCGGGCCGTCCGGTTCCGGTAAATCGACGCTGATCAAAACCGTTAACGGACTGGAGCCGGTCCAGCAGGGTGAGATCGTCGTCAACGGCACCAAAGTCAACGACAAGAAAACCAATCTTGCCCAGCTTCGCTCTCACGTTGGCATGGTGTTCCAGCATTTTGAGCTGTTCCCTCACCTCTCCATTATTGAGAACCTGACCCTGGCCCAGGTGAAAGTGCTCAAGCGTGATAAAAAAGCGTCGCGCGAGAAAGGCCTGAAGCTCCTGGAACGCGTTGGCCTCTCTGCGCATGCCGATAAGTTCCCGGCGCAGCTTTCCGGCGGCCAACAGCAGCGTGTGGCGATCGCCCGTGCGCTGTGCATGGATCCCGTGGCGATGCTGTTTGACGAGCCCACGTCGGCGCTCGATCCGGAGATGATCAACGAAGTGCTGGACGTGATGGTCGAGCTGGCGCACGAAGGGATGACCATGATGGTGGTGACCCATGAAATGGGCTTCGCCCGCAAGGTGGCCAACCGCGTGATCTTCATGGACGAAGGGAAAATTGTCGAAGATTCCCCGAAAGAGGAGTTCTTCGCCAACCCGAAATCGGAACGTGCGAAAGATTTCCTCGCCAAAATCCTGCACTAATCTTCTCAGTGCGCAATCTGCGGATTGCGCACTGCCTCACGCTTTCGCTCACTTCTTCTCGTCGGTGCCCCATTGCAGCGTTAACCTTGTCACAAAATAACGCTATGAATGGAGAACGCTATGGCACAACCTATAATTTTCGATTGCGACCCGGGTCATGATGACGCGATCGCGCTCGTCCTTGCACTTGCCTCCCCCGAGCTCGACGTCAAAGCCGTCACCTCTTCTGCCGGAAACCAGACGCCGGATAAAACCCTGCGTAACGTTTTGCGCATGCTGACGCTGCTCAAGCGCACGGATATTCCTGTCGCCGGCGGCGCCCTCAAGCCCCTGATGCGTGAATTAATTATTGCGGATAACGTGCATGGCGAAAGCGGGCTGGACGGTCCGGCGCTGCCGGAACCTGGCTTCACGCCGCAAAGCTGCACCGCCGTGGAGCTGATGGCAAAGGTGCTGCGCGAGAGCGCGGAACCCGTCACCCTGGTGGCAACGGGACCGCAAACCAACGTCGCGCTGCTGCTGAACAGCCATCCTGAACTGCACAGCAAAATCGCTCGTATCGTCATCATGGGCGGGGCTATGGGCCTGGGAAACTGGACGCCTTCCGCAGAGTTCAACATTTTTGTCGATCCGGAAGCAGCGGAAATCGTCTTCCAGTCGGGCCTGCCAGTTGTGATGGCAGGGCTGGATGTGACGCATCGCGCGCAGATTATGGCAGACGACATTGAGCGCTTCCGCTCCGTTGGCAATCCGGTCGCGACAACCGTGGCTGAGCTGCTCGACTTCTTTATGGAGTATCACAAAGCCGAGAAATGGGGATTCCACGGCGCGCCGCTGCACGATCCGTGCACCATTGCCTGGCTGTTAAAGCCGGAGATGTTTACCACAGTCCACAGGTGGGTTGGCGTCGAAACGCAGGGGAAATACACCCAGGGGATGACGGTGGTGGACTACTACTCGCTGACGGGGAATAAACCGAATACCACGGTGATGGTGGATATTGACCGTGAGGCGTTTGTGGATTTGCTGGCGGAGAGACTGGCTTACTATAGTGCGTAGTGCGGCCTGATGCCCTCACCCCGGCCCTCTCCCACGGGGAGAGGGCGCAAACCTGCGCTTTTACCTAGGGCTCAAACGGCCGACGCTGGAACTGATCGTGGCCGCATTTCGGACACAGCGACAGGACCTCCGGCGTATACACTGCAATATGATGGTGGCAATTCTCGCACACCAGATTTCCCAGCCCGACCACTTCACCGCTGTGGTACACACCGTGGTGGTTTAAATCCTGAAAGACTTCACGCCACTCCAGCTGCGTTTTATCCGTGATATCGGCCAGCTCCTGCCACAGGCTCTCTTTGATCACCCGCATGAAAACGCTGTCCGTGACCTCCTCCTGGCTTTCCTGGTAGCTGCGCGCGAACTCTTCCAGATCGCGACGCACGGCGCGGGTCACCTCTTCCACTTCGGTTCGCGTTAACTCACCCGTTTGCGACACGCGGGCACGCGCCTGCTCCACCAGCGCGTCGATATCACGCTCGCCGTTACGCAGCCGTTCCGTCAGTGTCGCCACCAGTTCGCGGTAAAATTGAGCAACCTTGTTCATCATTTTGCCTCCCGGGTAAGTAACTATTTCTAATAATAGACCTTATTTCAGCGCCGCTTTGTCAGGTGAAGCACAGACCCGGTAAATTCCTGCAAAGCGCATTTGTGCGAAAGGCTGTTTTGACGCGGGCGTTTGGGCTATGCTATGCGGATCTGAATTACCACATCCATTGGCTACATTTGTAGCTGTATTGAACACAGGACCACTGGCTGCCATGCAAGAGCAATACCGCCCGGAAGAGATAGAATCAAAAGTCCAGCAACACTGGGACGAGAAGCGCACCTTTGAAGTAACCGAAGACGAGAGCAAAGAGAAGTATTACTGCCTGTCGATGCTTCCCTATCCTTCTGGTCGACTACACATGGGCCACGTGCGTAACTACACCATCGGTGATGTGATTGCGCGCTACCAGCGCATGCTGGGCAAAAACGTTCTGCAACCCATCGGTTGGGATGCGTTCGGTCTGCCTGCGGAAGGCGCGGCGGTCAAAAACAATACGGCGCCGGCACCGTGGACGTACGACAACATCGCGTACATGAAAAACCAGCTCAAAATGCTGGGCTTTGGCTATGACTGGAGCCGCGAGCTGGCAACCTGTACCCCGGAATACTACCGCTGGGAACAGAAATTCTTCACTGAGCTGTACAAAAAAGGCCTGGTGTACAAGAAGACCTCTGCCGTTAACTGGTGCCCGAATGACCAGACCGTTCTCGCGAACGAACAGGTTATCGATGGCTGCTGCTGGCGCTGTGATACCAAAGTGGAGCGTAAAGAGATCCCGCAGTGGTTTATTAAAATCACCGCTTACGCTGATGAGCTGCTGAACGATCTGGATAATCTGGACCACTGGCCAGATACCGTTAAGACCATGCAGCGCAACTGGATTGGCCGTTCTGAAGGCGTGGAAATTACCTTCAACGTTGAGAACTACGACCAGACCCTGACCGTCTACACCACCCGTCCGGACACCTTCATGGGCGCGACCTACCTGGCCGTGGCCGCAGGTCACCCGCTGGCGCAGAAAGCGGCAGAAAACAATCCGGAACTGGCTACCTTCATCGACGAGTGCCGCAACACGAAAGTGGCCGAAGCCGATATGGCAACGATGGAGAAAAAAGGGGTTGATACCGGCTTTAAGGCCATTCACCCGCTGACGGGCGAAGCGATCCCTGTCTGGGCCGCCAACTTCGTACTGATGGAGTACGGCACAGGCGCCGTGATGGCTGTTCCGGGTCACGACCAGCGCGACTATGAATTTGCCACTAAATATGGCCTGACCATCAAGCCTGTTATTCTGACGGCGGACGGTTCTGAACCAGACCTGTCCGAACAAGCGCTGACCGAAAAAGGGACCTTGTTCAACTCCGGCGAGTTCAACGGTCTGAGCTTCGAAGAGGGCTTCAACGCTATCGCCGACAAGCTGGCCTCCCTTGGCGTGGGCGAGCGTAAAGTTAACTTCCGTTTGCGCGACTGGGGCGTTTCCCGTCAGCGTTACTGGGGTGCGCCAATTCCAATGGTGACGCTGGAAGATGGCACCGTGATGCCAACGCCGGAAGATCAGCTGCCGGTGATCCTGCCGGAAGACGTGGTCATGGACGGTATCACCAGCCCGATCAAAGCCGATCCTGAGTGGGCAAAAACCACCGTCAACGGTCAGCCCGCGCTGCGCGAAACCGACACCTTTGACACCTTTATGGAGTCATCCTGGTACTATGCTCGCTACACCTGTCCTCAGTATCAGGACGGCATGCTGGATTCCAACGCGGCGAACTACTGGCTGCCGGTAGATATCTACATCGGTGGTATCGAACACGCCATCATGCACCTGCTCTACTTCCGCTTCTTCCACAAGCTGATGCGCGATGCGGGCATGGTGAACTCTGACGAACCTGCAAAACAGCTGCTGTGCCAGGGCATGGTGCTGGCGGATGCCTTCTATTACGTCGGGGCGAACGGCGAGCGTAACTGGGTATCTCCGGTTGACGCGATCGTTGAGCGCGACGAGAAGGGCCGTATCGTGAAGGCGAAAGACGCTGAAGGTCACGAGCTGGTCTACACCGGCATGAGCAAAATGTCCAAGTCGAAAAACAACGGTATCGACCCGCAGGTGATGGTTGAGCGTTATGGTGCGGATACCGTGCGTCTGTTCATGATGTTTGCCTCTCCGGCAGACATGACGCTGGAGTGGCAGGAGTCTGGCGTGGAAGGCGCAAACCGCTTCCTGAAACGCGTCTGGAAGCTGGTTTACGAGCACACCTCATTGGGCGATGCCCCGGCGCTGAACGCTGCTGCCCTGACTGAAGATCAGCAGGCGCTGCGTCGTGATGTTCATAAAACCATTGCGAAAGTGACCGATGATATTGGTCGTCGTCAGACCTTCAATACCGCAATTGCGGCTATTATGGAACTGATGAACAAGCTGGCGAAAGCCCCGCAGGACGGCGAGCAGGATCGTGCCTTAATGCGTGAAGCGCTGCTGGCCGTCGTTCGCATGCTGAACCCGTTCACGCCGCACGTTAGCTTTACCCTGTGGCAGGAGCTGAAAGGCGAAGGCGATATCGACAACGCGCCGTGGCCGCAGGCTGACGAAGCCGCGATGGTGGAAAACACCACGCTGGTCGTGGTCCAGGTGAACGGTAAAGTCCGCGGTAAAATTACCGTGGCGGTCGATGCAACCGAAGAACAGGTTCGCGAGCGCGCGGGCCAGGAACCACTGGTCGCTAAATATCTTGAGGGCGTTACCGTACGTAAAGTGATCTACGTACCTGGTAAACTGCTGAATCTGGTCGTTGGCTAAGCGCGGGAGGAAACGTGCGACAACTGGCAACAATACTCTTATCTCTGGCGGTGCTTGTCACCGCTGGCTGCGGCTGGCACCTGCGCAATACCACGGCGGTGCCTGCTCAGATGAAAACCATGATCTTTGATTCCGGAGATCCGAACGGTCCACTCAGCCGGGCAATTCGCAATCAGCTGCGTCTGAACGGCGTTGAGCTTGTTGAGAAACAGACGCTGCGTCAGGATGTACCGTCTCTGCGTGTGACAGGAAGTGGTCTGTCGAGAGACACTGCGTCTATCTTCCAGGATGGCCGTACCGCAGAGTATCAAATGGTGTTGACGGTCAACGCGGCAGTTCTGATCCCGGGTAAAGACATCTATCCGATCAGCACGAAAGTGTACCGTTCGTTCTTCGATAACCCGCAGACGGCGCTGGCAAAAGATGCCGAACAGCAGATTATCATCAACGAAATGTACGACAAGGCGGCGGAACAGCTGATCCGTAAACTGCCAAGTATTGCAGCGTCAACCAAACAAGGATCTGACATTGTTGATAAACCGGTTGATGGCACGCTTCCTGCTGCTAACTCTCTGGGTAAATGATGATCAGGCTGTATCCTGAACAACTCCGCGCGCAGCTCAATGAAGGGCTGCGCGCGGCGTATCTGCTTCTTGGAAACGATCCGTTATTACTTCAGGAAAGCCTGGATGCCGTGCGGCATGTCGCCGCCGCGCAGGGCTTTGATGAACACCACACCGTCCAGCTGGATAACAATACCGACTGGAACGCCCTCTTCTCGCTCTGTCAGGCGATGAGCCTGTTCGCATCGCGCCAGACGATTCAGATCCTGCTGCCGGAAAACGGGCCTAACGCGGCGATGAACGAGCAGCTCGCTACGCTGGTCAGCCTCTTACACAGCGATCTGATCCTGATTGTGCGTGGCAACAAGCTGACCAAAGCGCAGGAAAACGCGGCATGGTTTACCCAACTCGCGCCCCACGCGGTGTTGGTCACCTGTCAGACGCCTGAGCAGGCACATCTGCCTAAATGGGTCGCCGCGAGAGCGAAACAGCACAACCTTCAGCTGGATGACGCGGCGAACCAGCTGCTCTGCTACTGCTATGAAGGTAACCTGCTGGCCCTGGCGCAGGCGCTGGACAGACTCTCCCTGCTCTGGCCGGACGGCAAGCTGACCTTGCCGCGCGTCGAGCAGGCCGTTAACGACGCGGCGCACTTCACGCCGTTCCACTGGGTGGACGCGCTGCTGTCGGCAAAAAGTAAACGCGCCCTGCATATTCTGCAGCAGCTGCGCCTCGAAGGGAGCGAACCGGTCATTCTGCTGCGTACGCTGCAGCGCGAACTGCTGCTGCTGATTACGCTCAAGCGTCAGTCTGCCCATACGCCTTTGCGTTCGCTGTTTGATAAACACCGGGTGTGGCAAAATCGCCGGGCTTTGACTTCCGAGGCCATCAACCGTCTGAGTCATGAACAGCTTCGCCAGGCGGTACAGCTTCTGATACGCGCCGAACTCACGTTAAAACAAGATTACGGCCAGTCGGTCTGGGCAGAGCTGGAAAGCCTTTCCCTGCTGCTCTGCCACAAGGCGCTGGCAGACGTTTTTATTGATGGATAGTATGCACTCTTTACAGGCCCTGTATGGCGGCACCTTCGACCCGGTACACTACGGGCATCTGAAGCCGGTTGAAATTCTGGCGAATCTGATCGGCCTTCAGCGCGTTACCATCATGCCGAATAATGTCCCGCCCCACCGTCCACAGCCCGAGGCGACCAGCGAGCAGCGAAAAGAGATGCTTGCCCTGGCCATCGCAGATAAGCCGCTCTTCCGGCTTGACGAGCGTGAGCTGCGTCGCGATACGCCCTCCTGGACCTCGCAGACGCTTCAGGAATGGCGCGCAGAACAAGGTCCAGACCAGCCGCTGGCTTTTATCATCGGACAGGACTCCCTGCTGAACTTCCCCACATGGCATAAATATGAAACCATCCTGGAGAACAGCCACCTGCTCGTCTGCCGCCGTCCTGGCTATCCGCTGACCATGCGCGAAGCGCAGTACCAGCAGTGGCTGGAAGATCATCTCACCGCCAATGTTGAAGATCTTCACACTCAGCCTGCCGGGAAGATTTATCTGGCCGAAACGCCGTGGTTCGATATCTCTGCAACCCTCATTCGCGAGCGCTTACAGCAGGGTTTAGCGTGTGACGATCTGCTCCCCGCACCGGTGCTGGCCTATATCCATACGCATGGTTTGTATCAGAAAAGCGCAGATGAATAGCCGGAGGGCATAAAAAGCGGCTTATTGTTTATCCTGCCTTGACAGGGTAAGCCATACTGTTATTCTCCGCTGCCAGACTTTCCCGCCGATGATTGCTTTACAGAAATTGTTTTACAAAAATGGCGATGCAATCTCAGGCAGAGGGTGGGATGATACCCGCCTTCAAAAGCCCGGCCGGAGACTTTTGTCCCGACACAGGCATGAGTTCAGGTATACTGTCTGGCTACGAATTCAACGTTTTACAATCTCATTCACCCCAGGGGGAAAACTTGCAGGGTAAAGCACTCCAGGATTTTGTTATTGACAAAATTGAAGACCTGAAAGGTCAGGACATCATCGCTATCGACGTTAAGGGTAAATCCAGTATTACCGACTGCATGATCATCTGCACCGGTACGTCCACACGTCATGTTGTTTCAATTGCCGATCACGTGGTACAGGAATCACGTGCTGCAGGGCTGTTGCCGCTCGGCGTTGAAGGTGAAGCGACGGCTGACTGGGTGGTTGTCGATCTCGGCGATGTGATTGTCCACGTCATGCAGGAAGAGAGCCGTCGCCTGTATGAGCTGGAAAAACTCTGGGGTTAATGCGTGAAGTTGCAGCTGGTCGCCGTCGGTACCAAAATGCCGGACTGGGTACAAACCGGTTTTACTGAATATCTGCGTCGTTTTCCAAAAGACATGCCGTTCGAACTGGTGGAAATCCCCGCCGGTAAGCGCGGCAAGAACGCCGATATCAAACGTATTCTCGATAAAGAGGGCGAACTGATGCTGGCTGCCGCTGGCAAAAACCGCATCGTCACCCTCGATATTCCAGGAAAACCCTGGGATACGCCGCAGCTGGCGCACGAACTGGAGCGCTGGAAGCAGGATGGCCGTGACGTCAGTCTGTTGATTGGCGGACCCGAAGGGTTATCCCCTGCCTGCAAAGCGGCAGCAGAACAAAGTTGGTCCCTCTCCGCGCTGACGCTTCCCCACCCGCTCGTTCGGGTACTGGTGGCAGAAAGCCTGTATCGCGCGTGGAGCATTACTACCAACCACCCCTATCACCGCGAGTAATGACTGACCAGGGTAGATTAAGCAGCGGATGAAACTACAGAATTCTTTTCGCGACTATACGGCTGAGTCCGCGCTGTTTGTGCGCCGGGCGCTGGTCGCCTTCACCGGGATTTTGCTGCTTACCGGCGTGCTGATCGCCAACCTTTATAATCTGCAAATTGTCCGTTTTACCGACTACCAGACGCGTTCCAACGAAAACCGTATCAAGCTGGTGCCTATCGCACCCAGCCGCGGCATTATTTACGATCGCAACGGCACCCCGCTGGCGTTAAACCGCACCATCTATCAAATCGAGATGATGCCGGAAAAAGTCGATAACGTTCAGGATACGCTGGAAGCGCTGAAAAGCGTTGTTGACCTTAACGACGACGATATCGCCGCCTTCAAAAAAGAGCGCGCCCGCTCTCACCGTTTCACCTCCATACCGGTTAAAACCAACCTGACGGAAGTCCAGGTGGCCCGCTTTGCGGTAAACCAGTACCGTTTCCCCGGCGTGGAAGTAAAGGGCTACAAGCGTCGCTACTACCCCTACGGCTCCGCGCTGACGCATGTGATTGGCTACGTCTCCAAGATTAACGACAAAGACGTCGACCGCCTCGATAAAGACGGCAAGCTGGCGAACTACGCCGCAACGCACGACATCGGTAAGCTCGGTATTGAACGCTACTACGAAGATGTCCTGCACGGGCAAACCGGCTATGAAGAGGTTGAGGTTAACAACCGTGGCCGCGTGATTCGCCAGCTTAAAGAAGTGCCGCCTCAGGCGGGGCATGACGTCTATCTGACCCTCGACCTTAAGCTACAGCAGTATATTGAAACCCTGCTGGCAGGCAGCCGCGCAGCCGTTGTGGTCACCGATCCCCGCACCGGCGGCATCCTGGCGATGGTGTCTATGCCAAGTTATGACCCGAACCTGTTTGTTGACGGCATTTCCAGTAAAGACTACTCCGGTCTGCTGAATGACCCCAACACGCCGCTGGTGAACCGCGCGACGCAAGGGGTTTACCCGCCGGCATCCACGGTTAAACCGTACGTGGCGGTCTCTGCACTGAGTGCTGGCGTCATCAACCGCAATACCAGCCTGTTTGACCCGGGCTGGTGGCAGCTGCCCGGTTCAGAAAAGCGCTATCGCGACTGGAAAAAATGGGGCCACGGTCATCTGAACGTCACCAAATCGCTGGAGGAGTCTGCGGATACCTTCTTCTATCAGGTGGCGTATGACATGGGGATCGACCGCCTGTCAGAATGGATGAGCAAATTCGGCTACGGACACTACACCGGCGTTGACCTGGCGGAAGAACGCTCCGGCAACATGCCGACGCGCGAATGGAAGCTGAAGCGCTTTAAAAAACCGTGGTATCAGGGCGACACCATTCCGGTGGGTATCGGTCAGGGTTACTGGACGGCAACGCCGCTTCAGATGAACAAAGCCATGATGATCCTCATCAATGACGGCGTGGTGAAAGTGCCTCACCTGCTGCAGAGTACGGTTGAAGACGGCAAAAAAGTGCCGTGGAACCAGCCACACGAAGCGCCGGTGGGTGACATTCATTCCGGCTTCTGGGAGATCGCGAAAGACGGTATGTACGGCGTGGCAAACCGCCCCAACGGTACCGCCCACAAGTATTTCGCCGGTACGCCGTACAAAGTGGCGGCGAAGTCCGGTACTGCGCAGGTCTTTGGTCTGAAAGCCAACGAAACCTATAACGCGCACCGCATTGCCGAACGTCTGCGTGACCACAAGCTGATGACGGCGTTTGCCCCTTATGACAACCCGCAGGTCGCGGTGGCGATGATTCTGGAGAACGGCGGTGCCGGGCCTGCAGTAGGGACCATCATGCGCCAGATCCTTGACCACATTATGCTGGGTGATAACAACACCGAACTGCCGGCTGAAAACCCGGCCGCCGCTGCGGCGGAGGACCAATAATCATGACGGATAATCCAAATAAAAAATCGCTGTGGGACAAAATCCACATCGACCCAGCCATGCTGCTGATCCTGCTGGCCCTGCTGGTTTACAGTGCGCTGGTTATCTGGAGCGCCAGCGGCCAGGACATCGGGATGATGGAGCGCAAAATCGGCCAGATCGCCATGGGCCTGATCATTATGGTGGTGATGGCGCAGATCCCGCCGCGCGTCTACGAAGGCTGGGCGCCCTACCTCTACATCTTCTGTATTATTTTGCTGGTTGCGGTAGATGCCTTTGGGGCCATTTCAAAAGGGGCGCAACGTTGGCTGGATTTGGGCATTGTCCGCTTTCAGCCTTCGGAAATTGCCAAAATCGCCGTGCCCTTAATGGTGGCACGCTTTATCAACCGCGACGTCTGTCCGCCGTCGCTGAAGAATACCGCCATCGCGCTGGTGCTGATTTTCCTGCCAACGCTGCTGGTTGCGGCACAGCCTGACCTGGGTACCTCTATCCTCATCGCCCTCTCTGGCCTGTTTGTCCTGTTCCTGTCGGGCCTGAGCTGGCGCCTGATTGGTATCGCGGTAGTGCTGATTGCGGCGTTCATCCCTATTCTCTGGTTCTTCCTGATGCACGATTACCAGCGCCAGCGCGTCATGATGCTGCTCGATCCGGAAACCGATCCGCTGGGCGCGGGCTATCATATTATTCAGTCCAAGATTGCGATTGGCTCCGGCGGCCTGCGCGGTAAAGGCTGGCTGCACGGCACGCAGTCGCAGCTGGAATTTTTACCGGAACGCCACACCGACTTTATCTTTGCCGTTCTGGCGGAAGAGCTGGGGCTGGTGGGCATCTTAATACTCCTGGCCCTATACGTTCTGCTGATCATGCGGGGATTGTGGATTGCAGCACGCGCGCAAACGACCTTTGGTCGCGTCATGGCTGGCGGGTTGATGCTGATTTTATTCGTTTATGTCTTCGTAAATATTGGTATGGTGAGTGGTATTCTGCCGGTGGTAGGCGTACCGCTGCCGCTGGTGAGTTACGGAGGCTCGGCACTGATCGTGTTGATGGCCGGGTTTGGTATCGTGATGTCGATCCATACCCACAGAAAAATGTTGTCAAAAAGCGTATAAAAATAAGGGGATCGGAATGCGTAAGCAGTGGCTGGGGATCTGCATTGCGGCAAGTTTACTTGCGGCCTGTACTAGTGATGATGGTCAGCAACAGGCAACCGTCGCGCCGCCGCAGCCTGCGGTGTGTAATGGCCCGATCGTAGAAATCAGCGGTGCCGATCCCGTTTATGAACCGCTGAATGCCAGTGCCAATCAGGATTACGAGCGCGACGGCAAAAGCTATAAAATTGTTCAGGATCCTTCCCGTTTCAGCCAGGCGGGCTTTGCCGCCATTTATGATGCCGAGCCTGGCAGTAACCTGACGGCCTCCGGAGAGACGTTCGACCCCATGCAGCTGACGGCGGCACATCCGACGCTGCCGATCCCGAGCTATGCTCGTATCACCAACCTGGCAAACGGCCGCATGATCGTCGTGCGTATCAACGACCGCGGCCCGTACGGAAATGACCGGGTGATCTCCCTGTCGCGCGCGTCTGCCGATCGCCTGAATACCTCGAACAACACCAAAGTCCGTATTGACCCGATTATTGTGGCGCAGGATGGTTCGCTGTCCGGTCCAGGTACCGCGTGTACGACGGTGGCGAAACAGACCTATGCCCTGCCCGACCGCCCCAATCTTGACGGCGGAATGGGCAGCGTCTCTTCTCCGGCCGAGCCTGCTCAGCCGGGGGGAGAAATACGCCCAATCAGCAACGACACGCTGCAAAGCGACGATTCAACGGGCGCACCGGTAAAGAGTAGCGGCTTTCTTGGCGCACCGACGACCTTAGCCTCGGGCGTGCTGGAAGGCAGTGAGCCTACCCCAGCCCCCGCTCCCGTTGCTGCACCAGCGACCCAGTCGGCTCCCGTAACGGCGCCCGCGGCCACGCAAAGTGCAGTGGTGACGGCTCCAACAGCGGCCAGCGGCAGCTATGTGGTTCAGGTCGGCGCAGTGAGCGATCAGGCCCGGGCTAAACAGTATCAGCAGCGTCTGAGCCAGCAGTTTGGCGTACCTGGACGCGTTGAGCAGAACGGTGCGGTCTGGCGCATTCAGATGGGGCCGTTTGCCAGCAAATCGCAGGCAGCTTCCCTGCAGCAGCGTCTGCAGAATGAAGCTCAGCTTCAGTCATTTATCGCTGTTGCGAAATAATTAACCGGCGGTATCCGAATTGTCAGTTTGTGTAAAACACATTCACAAACTCATGCTTAAAGTCGGATGCCTGCCTGAATAGCATTTGCTATAGTAAGGCACTTTTTTTAATTCCATCACGGATGTCGTAGTTCTGACCATGAAGACCACTTTTTCTGCTCGTTTTGTGCAGCGCATGGCGCTGACCACGGCCCTTTGCGCGGCTGCGCTCTCTGCAGCTCACGCCGATGACCTGAATATCAAGACCATGATCCCTGGCGTTCCGCAAATCGACGCGGAATCCTACATCCTGATCGATTACAACTCTGGCAAAGTGCTGGCAGAACAGAATGCCGATGCCCGCCGTGACCCGGCCAGCCTGACCAAAATGATGACCAGCTACGTTATCGGCCAGGCGATGAAGGCAGGTAAATTCAAAGAAACGGATCTGGTCACCATCGGTAACGATGCGTGGGCAACCGGGAACCCGGTCTTTAAGGGCTCCTCTCTGATGTTCCTGAAACCGGGTATGCAGGTTCCTGTTTCCCAGCTGATTCGCGGTATCAACCTGCAGTCGGGTAACGATGCCTGCGTGGCGATGGCCGATTTCGCCGCCGGTAGTCAGGATGCCTTCGTAGGCCTGATGAACAGCTACGTGAACGCGCTGGGTCTGAAAAACAGCCATTTCCAGACCGTACACGGCCTGGACGCAGACGGTCAGTACAGCTCGGCACGTGACATGGCGTTGATTGGTCAGGCGCTGATCCGCGATGTTCCTAATGAGTACTCTATCTATAAAGAGAAAGAGTTCACCTTCAACGGTATTCGTCAGACCAACCGTAACGGCCTGCTGTGGGATAACAGCCTGAACGTTGACGGCATCAAAACCGGTCACACCGACAAAGCGGGCTACAACCTGGTCGCCTCCGCCACTGAAGGCCAGATGCGTCTGATCTCTGCCGTGATGGGTGGCCGCACCTTTAAAGGCCGTGAAACAGAAAGCAAGAAGCTGCTGACCTGGGGCTTCCGTTTCTTCGAAACCGTGAATCCACTGAAAGCAGGCAAAGAGTTTGCGTCTGAACCGGTCTGGTTCGGTGACAACGACCGTGCTTCTCTCGGCGTTGATAAAGACCTCTACCTGACCATTCCGCGCGGTCGTATGAAGGATCTGAAAGCCAGCTACGTCCTGAACAGCACCGAGCTGCACGCCCCGCTGCAGAAAAATCAGGTCGTGGGCACGATCAACTTCCAGCTGGATGGCAAAACGATCGATCAGCGCCCGCTGGTGGTCCTGCAAGAAATTCCTGAAGGCAATTTCTTCGGCAAAATCATTGATTATATTAAATTGATGTTCCACCACTGGTTTGGTTAAAAATCGAACACTTGAAAGTGTGATTTTGATCCCCATATACTAAGTATCCTGATAACTCCCACCTGACGTGGGAGTTATTATTTTTTGACGTTACGCCGGAGCTGACATGAAAACCAAACTTAACGAACTGCTTGAATTCCCTACCCCATTTACCTACAAAGTAATGGGTCTGGCGAAACCTGAGCTGGTTGATCAGGTGGTTGAAGTGGTACAGCGCCATGCGCCGGGTGACTACTCTCCGTCAGTAAAACCAAGCAGCAAGGGCAACTACCACTCGGTTTCTATTACCATCACTGCGACACACATTGAGCAGGTTGAGACGCTGTACGAAGAGCTCGGCAATATCGAAATCGTTCGTATGGTGCTGTAGTCCCTTTGCGGTTACCCGGTTTGCCGGGTAACCCCTCTCCCCGCTGTGATATACTCCCGCATACCTTTTGTCCCTCGTCTTCGGAGACGCAGTTTTGTATCAGGATAAAATTCTGGTCCGTCAACTCGGGCTGCAACCTTACGAGCCTGTCTCCCAGGCTATGCATGACTTCACCGATTCACGCGATGACACTACCCCCGATGAGATCTGGCTGGTCGAACACCTGCCGGTCTTTACGCAGGGTCAGGCGGGAAAAGCAGAACATTTATTAATGACGGGCGATATTCCGGTTATCCAGAGCGATCGCGGCGGTCAGGTCACGTACCATGGTCCCGGGCAGCAGGTGATGTACGTCCTGCTCAATCTGAAGCGCAGAAAGCTCGGCGTGCGTGAACTGGTTACCTTACTGGAACAGACAGTCGTCAATACGCTGGCGGAATACGGGATTGACGCGCATCCGCGGGCCGATGCGCCTGGGGTCTACGTTGGGGAAATGAAGATCTGCTCTCTGGGGCTGCGTATTCGTAAAGGCTGCTCATTCCATGGCCTGGCCTTGAATATTAATATGGATCTCGCGCCTTTCCAGCGCATAAACCCCTGCGGCTACGCCGGCATGGAAATGACGCAAATGCGCCAGTGGGTAGAAACCGCTACGCCAGACACGATTCGTCCCGTGCTTTTGAAGAACGTGTTAGCACTACTTAACAATCCCCCGCACGAATATATCCCTGCTTAATATATCGTACAACAGGGCTCGCTAATTTGACGGGCCACTGTCTATTTACCGTTTTTGCACTTTACAATAATCCATAGATTCTATATTTTCGAAGCGCCCGAATATTACCGCTACATATTATTTAGCCTCCAGCATGCACGGCAAACACGGCATAAGTAACGTGAGCAATTATCACACAAGTGTTTGCTTTTGATAAACAAATGAAACAAAACCAACACTTTACGAATCTCTACAAGCATAATAAATAAATTCAACTATCATTCATATTGTGAATGTATACGGAGTGAAAGCGTGGAGTATAATAATTTACCAGCCAAACGACTGAATGAACCTGGTGGCGAAGACAAGCCGCAAATTTTTCGGACTTTACGTAATATTGATCTCAATTTACTGACTATTTTTGAGGCAGTATATGTCCATAAGGGTATCGTTAACGCTGCGAAAATTCTTAATCTCACGCCATCAGCAATTAGCCAGTCCATCCAAAAGCTACGCGCTATATTTCCTGACCCGTTATTTATCCGTAAGGGCCAGGGGGTAACGCCGACGGCCTACGCCACGCATCTTCATGAGTATATCAGCCAGGGGCTGGAGTCGATTCTGGGCGCACTGGATTTAACCGGGAGCTATGATAAGCAGAGAACCATCACCATCGGCTGTTCTCCTTCTGTGGGTGTGCTGGTGATGCCAGCGATCTTCCAGGCCGTAAAAGAGCATGCTCCGCAGCTCCTGCTTCGCAATGTGCCTCTCCATGAGCCTGACGTTCAGCTTGCCCAGTTCCAGACGGACCTGATTATTGAAAGCGGCAGCTTCAGTGCCAGAGCGCTGGGGCAAAATGTGCTCTATGCGGATAACCTGGTGCTGGTTTGCCGTCAGCAGCATCCTGCCCTCAGCGAGCCGCTGACCATCGAAAACCTGCGCAACTACGACCACTCGTCTTTCATGACCGAAGGGCAGTCCAACCATGGCCTTCGTCAGCGTATTGATGAAATTTTCCCGGAACGTCAGATCAGCTTCAGCAGTTACAATATGTTCACCACCGCATCCCTGATAGGCAGCAGCGATATGCTGTGCATCATGCCATCGCGCCTGTACAGCCTGCTCCGGAAATGCTGGCCGCTGGACAGTATCCCCCTCAGCCAGCTTAATGCGGAATCTATTGAAATTTCACTGCATTACAACAAGCTGAGCTTGCGCGATCCGGTTCTGGAAAACGTCATCCGCATTATCCGTCAGGCCTTCTGACAGGTTGAGCCAGCATAAGCCCCTGCGGCAGGCAGGGAAAAAGGCACAAAACAACAACTATTTTACAAATTGGCGATCTGGCAGGCTGCTTTAACGACCGTTTCAATGATATACTGCCTGTCGTTCGTTCAAAAATAGTTGATAAATACAACATTCCCTTGAATTGAAACGCTTTCCTTCGATATTCGCAACTGGAACACGCACGCTATGAGTAAACCCATTGTGATGGAACGCGGTGTTAAATACCGCGATGCCGATAAAATGGCCCTTATCCCGGTTAAAAACGTGGCTACAGAGCGCGAGGCGCTGTTAAGAAAACCGGAATGGATGAAAATCAAACTTCCGGCCGACTCTTCGCGTATCCAGGGGATCAAAGCGGCGATGCGCAAGAATGGCCTTCACTCCGTTTGTGAAGAAGCCTCTTGTCCGAACCTTGCTGAATGTTTCAATCACGGTACCGCGACGTTTATGATTCTGGGTGCGATCTGTACCCGCCGCTGCCCGTTCTGCGATGTTGCTCATGGCCGTCCGGTCGCGCCTGATGCTAACGAACCCCAGAAGCTGGCGCAGACCATCGCCGACATGGCGCTGCGTTACGTGGTTATCACGTCCGTTGACCGTGACGATCTGCGCGACGGCGGAGCACAGCACTTCGCTGACTGTATTACGGCCATTCGCGAGAAAAGCCCAAACATCAAAATCGAGACGCTGGTGCCAGACTTCCGCGGCCGTATGGACCGTGCGCTGGATATCCTGGCCGCGACGCCGCCAGATGTGTTTAACCACAACCTGGAAAACGTACCGCGTCTCTATCGTCAGGTCCGCCCGGGCGCTGACTATAACTGGTCTCTGAAACTGCTGGAACGCTTCAAAGAAGCGCATCCGCATATTCCGACCAAGTCAGGTCTGATGGTAGGTCTGGGTGAAACTAACGATGAAATCATCGAGGTGATGCGCGATCTTCGCCGCCACGGTGTAACCATGCTGACTCTGGGCCAGTATCTGCAGCCAAGCCGTCACCACCTGCCGGTACAGCGCTACGTGAGCCCGGACGAGTTTGATGAAATGAAAGCCGAAGCGCTGGCGATGGGCTTTACTCACGCCGCATGCGGCCCGTTTGTTCGCTCCTCCTACCATGCAGATATGCAGGCAAAAGGCGAAGAAGTTAAATAATGCTGTAATATTCATTTACAGTAATACAAAAAAACCGGCCTCATGAGCCGGTTTTTTTTCGCATGCCCTCAGGCGTTGCTGTCACTCTTTGTGAGAAAGCTTGTCTGCCGGGACGTCATCCTCAGCGCTTTTCTTCGCGGCTGTATCATCGTCGTTCATCGCTTTCTTAAAGCCTTTGATGGCAGCCCCCAGGTCACCACCCAGCGTGCGTAACTTCTTGGTACCAAACAGCAGGACGACCAGTGCGGCAACCACCAGCAGTTTGGTAATACTAATCTCACCCATAGATACCTTCTTTACTTAAAACAGGCTGCATTCAGCGCCAAAACCTGACTGTATTAACGGTCATTTAGCGCGTGCACACAATAGCAATCTGTAACAAGGTGAATCAAGCATTGTTGAAAAAAACATCACAATAATTGCGGTGGCGCAAACCGACGATTGCGAAGAACGGGTAATTGCTGACGCGCAAGCGCAATTCTGTCTATGTTTATCTCTGCCACCAGCAAATCCGGGGCTTCCGCAGCGGCGGCAATCGTCACACCCAGCGGATCGACCACCCTGCTTTGCCCGATGTTCTTCGTTCCGCATTCTCCTGCAGCAACGACATAGCAGGTGGTATCCAGCGCGCGTGCCGCCAGCAGCGTTGCCCAGTGATGTTCTTTTAACGGCCCTTTAACCCACGCGGCAGGCAGAACCAGCACGTCCGCCCCCTGTAGCGCCAGATGGAGTGCCAGCTCCGGAAAACGCAGGTCATAGCAGGTCATCAGCCCAACCTTTAATCCGTCAATCTCCAGCAGCGGCGGAACACGGTCTCCTGGGTCGACGCGCCGTGATTCCTGAATGCTGAAGGCATCATAAAGATGGAGCTTGGCGTAACGTGCGACTATGGCTCCGCCGCGAATCGCCACCAACGTATTCACCGCCCGACCCGGCGTAGAGGGAACATGGATTGTTAAGATCGTCGTCATCGTATTGCCCACACTCTGGGCGAGCAATTGCTGTAAAAATTCACCGTCCAGCGGCTGCGCGGACTTCACGGATAAATCCGGGTCATTATCATCCCTGGCCAGCAGCGCCTCAGGAAGCACCAGCAGCGACGCGCCTTTCTGTTGGGCCTGCATCATCAGATTGACGCATTTTATCGCGTTAGCCTGCCAGTCAGGCGTGACCGCAAATTGCCCTACCGCAACATACATATTTGTCCCCTCATCATAAACGGCGTTAAACTCGCTTCTCTTACACATCAAATAGCAGGTATTTAGCGTGTTACAACTACTTTTAGCCGTTTTTATTGGTGGGGGAACGGGTAGCGTTGCGCGATGGTTTCTCAGTATGCGGTTTAACCCCCTGCATCAGGCGATTCCCATGGGGACACTGGCTGCAAACCTGATAGGTGCCTTTATCATTGGCATGGGGCTGGCCTGGTTTAACCGAATGACACACATTGACCCAATGTGGAAAGTCCTGATTACCACCGGATTCTGCGGCGGGTTAACCACCTTCTCAACCTTTTCTGCGGAAACGGTTTTTCTCTTTCAGGAAGGCCGTATCGGCTGGGCGCTGATGAATATGGCGATCAATATGCTCGGCTCCTTTGCGATGACGGGGATCGCATTTTGGCTATTTTCTTCCGCAAGCGCGCATTAACAGCCGAACCGTTAATGTTGGCTTAATTTTTCTCTGTCACTCTGGATGCAGTACTGAACGAGGGTGACAGAATGAAACAGAGTCTGATGAGCGTAGGCATGGTGTTGTTAAGCGTGCTGATCGTGGCCAGCTTCCTGAAAATGTATCTGCTTGGCTGATTCAAAACGAAAAAAACCCGCTCAGTGAGCGGGTTTTGAAATTCTTGCTGACGCGTCTGGATTACAGAGCGATTACGTTAGCAGCAGAAGGGCCTTTGGCACCGTTAGTGATTTCGAACTCTACACGCTGACCTTCAGCCAGAGTTTTGAAACCATTAGACTGGATTGCAGAGAAGTGTACGAACACGTCTTTGCTGCCATCTTCAGGAGTAATGAAACCGAATCCTTTGGACTCATTAAACCACTTAACGTTACCTTTAATCTTAGACATCAAAATTACCTTTACATTAAAAAACGACACAAATGCTGTGTCGGTTACCAGTACATCAATTGTGAGACCTTTTGTCCAGCGGATCTTTGATAAAAAGTGACTAAAGTCGCGTTAATTTTCACTGGCAGATTTTTATCGTTTATGAATCAACGGCTGCGCGTTTTATCACCAACAGGTAAAGTTTTTTCAGTTAAAACTGAAAACGCATCCAGGCGAAGTAAACGTTACCGTTGTTGTACGTGCCCGGGATGTAGGTCATCTGGAACGTTGCGGGGCCGTAACCGATAGAGGCCAACGGCAGCAGCACCGGGATCGGAATGTAGTTCCAGTTGTCACGTGCGGTGACCCCCGCGGTATAGCCCAACCCGACATGGAAGTTCTCGTCGGCTAGCGGGCGCCAGGTTTTCTCCCAGCCGTAGCCCCCAATCGGCTCCCATTTATTAAAGGAGTCTTTAAAGGCCATCAGATAGATGCCATGCCAGTTTCCCTTATCATCCCAGCGCGACTGACCGAAACCAGCGCCCCACGGACGCTCGTTATATTTATCGGTTTTCTCTTTGTCGTAAGCAAAACGCGCATGCCACGTTATTGCCGGAACATAGAGATCATAATGTTCGGGCGCCGTCCAGGTCTGAGAGACATTATCCGTAAAGGTTGAGAACCACCCTTTATCCGTCGCGTTGTCCTCTGCCTGTGCAACAGAAGAAAACGTTAACTGCCCAAAAATAAACAATAAAATTGAGAAAAATGTATTACGTACGATCACAATGCAATTACCATTCTTAGTATTCGAGGCAAAGTTTACCATAAAGTAGTTGAATCAAGGCTTAACGACATCAGCGTTATTCCTAATTATTCGGCCTTTTTCCGGGAATATTCTCAATAAACTGGACCGCAAGTCTGAATAAGCCCATTCAGAGTGAGCCTTTAACCTATTTAGCCTTGTATATCAGCAACATGCTGAGTTACACAAAATATTAACAATCTGTTATCATTGTAAGGACATATTGCGCTATTTCTGACGGTCAAGACTCTCATGGCGTAAATGTAAGAGCCATGGCAAAAACACGGTTGTTCTGCTCTCTAGTCGTCTGTTTATTGATTTTAATCAGCAAGAACAGGCCATTTATTCGGCACATTTTCATCCTTCTTATTTTTATTGATTTTTTGTGCTCCATTGCAGCAGAGATACAGGGGAAATCATGCTTACGTTATTCGAACTCCTTATTGGGGTCGTCGTCATTGTCGGTGTCGCACGCTACATCATTAAAGGCTATTCGGCCACGGGCGTATTATTTGTTGGCGGTTTAACGCTGCTGATTATCAGCGCCATAATGGGACATCAGGTATTACCTGCCAGTGCAACCAGTACGGGTTACACCGCCACTGATATTGTTGAATACATTAAGATATTACTCATGAGCCGCGGCGGCGACCTGGGTATGATGATCATGATGCTGTGCGGTTTTGCCGCCTACATGACCCATATCGGTGCCAACGACATGGTCGTTAAGCTTGCCTCAAAACCGCTGCAATACATCAACTCACCCTATCTGCTGATGGTCGCCGCCTATTTCCTCGCCTGCCTGATGTCGCTGGCCGTGTCGTCGGCAACCGGACTTGGCGTACTGCTCATGGCCACGCTGTTCCCGGTCATGGTGAACGTCGGTATCAGCCGCGGCGCGGCAGCAGCCATTTGCGCGTCTCCGGCAGCCATTATTCTCTCCCCGACCTCCGGCGACGTTGTGCTGGCGGCAAAGGCTGCGGAGATGTCGCTCATCGACTTCGCCTTTAAAACCACGCTGCCAATCTCTATTGTCGCCATTGTGGGAATGGGAATCGCGCATTTCTTCTGGCAGCGCTATCTGGACAAGAAAGAAAACATCAGCCACGAGATGATGGATGTGAGTGAGATCACCACCACCGCACCCGCGTTTTATGCCATTCTGCCCTTCACGCCGATTATCGGAGTGCTGATTTTTGACGGCAAATGGGGCCCGCAGCTGCACATCATCACCATTCTGGTGATCTGCATGCTGCTGGCTGCCGTGCTGGAGTTTGTGCGCGGTTTCAACACGCAAAAGGTGTTCTCGGGTCTGGAAGTCGCCTATCGCGGTATGGCGGATGCCTTCGCTGGCGTGGTGATGCTGCTGGTGGCAGCGGGCGTTTTTGCTCAGGGTCTGAGCACCATCGGCTTTATCCAGAGCCTGATCTCTATCGCCACCTCGTTCGGCTCGGCCAGTATTATCCTGATGCTGGTCCTGGTGGTACTCACCATGCTGGCGGCCATGACCACCGGTTCCGGCAATGCGCCTTTCTACGCTTTCGTGGAGATGATCCCGAAACTGGCCCACTCCTCCGGTATTAACCCGGCCTATCTCTCCATTCCCATGCTGCAGGCGTCAAACCTGGGCCGTACCATTTCCCCGGTATCGGGCGTGGTCGTCGCCGTTGCCGGGATGGCAAAAATCTCGCCATTTGAAGTGGTAAAACGCACCTCAGTGCCCGTTATGGTTGGGCTGATTATCGTGATTATCGCCACGGAAGTGCTGGTGCCCGGCGCAGCTTAAGCTAAATTCCTGATATCCAGAAAGCGCCTGCGGGCGCTTTTTGTGCTTTAATAACCCCCAGAAATCAATCACGCTCATTCGATCAGGAAATCATATGTTCAGGAAGGATATCGTTATCCCGTCTGGGGCAATCGCGCTTGCCCTCTGTGTTTTCTCCACACAGGCAGAACCGCTCAAGGCAACCCAGTATGGCGATTTCGATCGCTATGTGCTGGCCCTGTCCTGGCAAACCGGGTTTTGCCAGAGCATGGTCGAGCGCAACCGCAATGAACCTGACGAATGTCGCCTGCAAAAAGAGCGCGAAAATAAAGCCGATTTTCTGACCGTTCACGGGCTATGGCCCGGCCTGCCGAAATCCATTGCCGCACGCGGGGTGGATGAACGTCGATGGATGCGTTTTGGCTGCGCCACGCGCCCCATTCCGAACATGCCGGAAGTGAAGGCCAGCCGCAAATGCGATGCCGCCGAAACCGGGCTGTCGCTTTCCGCTGCCGCTAAGCTCAACGACGTGATGCCGGGTGCGGGCGGTAATTCCTGCCTGGAACGCTACGAATACGCCAAACATGGCGTCTGCTTTGGTTTCGATCCGGATGCCTATTTCGGCACGATGGTGCGGATGAATCAGGAAGTTAAAAACAGTGCGGTCGGTAAATTCCTTGCCAATAACTACGGAAAACCCGTCAATCGCAGCGACTTTGACAGTGCCGTAGCCAAAAGCTGGGGCAAGGAGAACGTCAAAGCGTTCAAGCTGACCTGCAACGGCAATCCGGCTTATCTGACCGAGATGCAGATTTCGCTGAAGGCTGACGCCATTAACAACCCGCTTTCTGCGGCCTCATTTGCCCCGCAGCCACATCCGGGTAACTGCGGTAAACAATTCGTGATTGATAAAGCCGGTTACTGATCCGCGCCCGGGCGCACCATATCAAACCGGTTTTCATCGCTGATGCCATAGTACGCCGTCGGCCCACCCGCACGCAGGATGGGCTGCGCTTTCGCCGTCTGGTATATCCCCTCTTCCAGCAGCGTTTCGGCAATATGGATACCGACCACTTCCCCCAGCACCAGCCACGTGTCCACCGGCGTACCGTCGGCTCCGGTAAGCTGAATGCACTGGGACAGTCGACACTCAAAATTCACCGGGCTTTCTGCAACGCGGGGGGCGTTAACCAGCTGGCTGGCCGCTGGCGTGAGCCCGGCAAAGCTAAATTCATCCCGATCGTGGGGAAGCATCGCAGAGGTTTGATTCATCGCCTGCGCGAGATCGCGCGTTGCCAGGTTCCAGACAAACTCCCCGGTTTCCGTAATATTACGCACGCTGTCCTTCCAGCCATTGCTGGAAAAGCCGATGATCGGCGGGCGGTAGTTAAAGCAGTTGAAGAAACTGTACGGTGCAAGGTTCAGCTGACCGGCCTTGTCGCAAGAGGAGATCCAGCCTATCGGACGTGGACCAATAATGGCGTTCAGCGGGTCATGCGGCAGGCCGTGCCCCTGAGACGGTTGATAGAAGTACATAATTCTCTCTCGTTGGTGGGCAACGCCCGGGTTCAGGACACTCAGCGTAACGTATTCCGTCAGGAATGAAGACTGAATAAATTTCAGCGAAAATTCATATGGCCCATGAATGTGACTTTCATCACTTCAAACTTGCGCGCTCAGCCAGTATCATCGGGAGAGTTAAACCCTCGCTGCCAGACGGCGAGGGTTTTCTTTTGGATCAGTTTCTGCGTTAGACGCAGCATTAACGACATGGAGTAAAAAATGTCCAGACCTACCATTATCATCAATGAGCTCGACGCAGAACGTATCGACAGGCTGCTGGAAAAAGCGGAGTTCGCCTCGCTCCCCGTGGCCGACGCCCTGAATGAGGAGCTCGACCGGGCACAGATGTGCACGCCTGAGACAATGCCGCATGACGTGGTCACCATGAACAGCCAGGTGAAATTCCGCAACCTGACCACCGGTGAAGAGTTGACCCGTACGCTGGTATACCCGACTCAGATGACCGACAGCAGCACACAGCTTTCTGTTCTGGCCCCTGTGGGTGCCGCACTGCTGGGGCTGCGTACGGGGGATACGATCCACTGGGAATTACCGGGTGGCGCGTCAACCCATCTGGAAGTGCTGGAGCTGCTCTACCAGCCAGAAGCCGCGGGCGATTACCTGCGTTAATCTCTTCTGAATAAGCGCCTACCCGCTTTGCACAGAGGATGCAGCCGCATCCTCTTTCCGCAAATTCACCCAATTTTCCTATACCGCGCAAAATGGCCTTAATCCACGCTTAACCTGTTTTGGTGCCGCGGGGACGGTCATGAGTGAGATAGGCGTTATCACACTTATCTTTCTGATTTTTGTGGCGATTATCGTCACGGCCGTGCTCTATCTTGAACGCCACTGGTAAGCGAACATTCTCAGGCAACCCCGCCCGGGAAGGCATTCACCAGCCCTTTAACGGTCTGCTCTGCGGCTTCGGGGGTCTCTGCGCCCGGGACCAGAATCACCTTCCGGCACTCCTCCTCCCGTTTTTCGAAAATCTTATAGGCGCGTTCCGCATCCGCAAGGGGGAGATAATGGGTCACGATCTCTTCCGGCGTAAGCAGCCCTTTTTCGATCAGCGGTAACAGTTCACCCAGCCAGGCATGGACGTGCGTCTGACCCATCTTAAACGTCAGCCCCTTATCAAAGGCATCGCCAAACAGGAAGCCATGGATAAACCCTGCGTATACGCCGGGTACGCTGACCACCCCGCCGCGACGCACGGCAGCAATGCACTGACGCAACGCTTTGCCGCTGCTGCCTTCGATTTTAAGATTGCTGAGGATCGTTTCCGTGGTGCTGCCTTTCGCTTCAAACCCGACCGCATCAATCACGGCGTCAACGCCGCGCTGGCCCGCGGTCTGCTCGATGATTTTTTCCGCCGCGTCGTTGTCATCATCGAAGTTGATGGGGATAGCGCCATAGCGCGCCTCGGCAAATCGCAACCGGTAGGGATGGTGATCGATAACAAAGATCTGCTCAGCCCCCAGCAGCCGCGCACAGGCGATGGTCAGTAGCCCCACCGGCCCGGCGCCGAAAACGGCTACGCTTGAGCCTTTTTCAATCTGCGCATTTTTTGCCGCCTGCCAGGCCGTGGGTAAAATGTCGGACAGGAACAGCGCTTTATCATCAGAAAGAAGCTGCGGGACTTTAAACGGCCCGACGTTACCCTTCGGCACGCGAACGTATTCCGCCTGCCCGCCCGGCACGCCGCCGTAGAGGTGGCTATAGCCAAACAGCGCCGCAGGCGCGGGAATTTGCTTTTTGTTCAGTGCGGCACCCTGCCCGGCGTTGGTATTCTCACAGGCCGCATACTGCTGGAGGCGACAGAAGAAACAGTCCCCGCAGGCGATAACAAAGGGGATCACCACGCGATCGCCCTTTTGCAAATTCTTCACCTCTGCGCCGCACTCGACGATTTCCCCCATAAACTCATGGCCAAAAATATCGCCGTGCTGCACCTTTGGGATCTTTCCGCGGTAGAGATGCAAATCGGAGCCGCAGATAGCCGTGGCCGTGACGCGCAGAATAATATCGTCGGGCTGTTCGATGATGGGGTCGGGGACATTCTCGACGCGAACATGGTGTGGACCGTGATACGTAAGTGCTTTCATGCGACCTCCGAAAGGTTCCGGGTAAGTGTATAAGGGTAGCTACCCCTGAAGGTCTGCCTGTGAATACGGGTCTTTTGAGATTTATCCTGGCAAGATAAGAAAACTGACGGAGCGCTTACAGAAACCATGACTATTTTGTGGTTGAATGAGTACAGCGTTTATAAACAAGGAGAAACGGGTATGTATCAGAGAATCATTATGCCGGTTGATGTTTTTGAAATGGAGCTGAGCGACAAGGCCGTACGCCACGCGGAGTTTCTGGCGCAGCAGGACGGTGTCATCCATCTGCTACACGTGCTGCCAGGCTCCGCCAGCCTGAGCCTGCACCGCTTTGCCGCCGATGTGCGTCGCTTCGAGGAACATTTGCAGCACGAGGCGGAAAATCGCCTGCAAACCATGGTAAGCCACTTCAGCATCGACCCTTCACGGATCAAAACACACGTCAGATTCGGCAGCGTACGCGATGCGGTAAATGAACTGGCGACCGAACTGAAGGCAGACGTGGTGGTTATCGGTTCGCGTAACCCGTCCATTACCACGCATCTGCTGGGCTCTAACGCCTCCAGCGTCATCCGCCACACCCATATACCGGTGATGGTCGTCAGATAAAAAAAAGAGGCCACCTTTCGGTGGCCTCTCGCTATTGCAGGTGTAGCCTTACTTTCTTTTCTTATGCGGTTTTGGTGCGGATCAGGTAGTCAAACGCGCTCAGAGACGCCTTCGCCCCTTCGCCCGTGGCGATAATAATCTGTTTGTACGGCACGGTGGTGCAGTCGCCGGCCGCAAACACGCCCTTCACGCTGGTTTCACACTTGGCATCGATGATGATTTCGCCCATGCGGTTGCGCTCAATCGCCCCTTCCAGCCAGGTGGTGTTTGGCAGCAGACCAATCTGCACGAAGATCCCTGAAAGCTGCACGCTGTGCACGTCGCCGCTCACGCGGTCGCGGTATTCCAGACCGGTGACCTTGCTGCCGTCGCCCTTCACTTCCGTGGTCTGCGCGTTCAGTATGATGTCGACGTTTTTCAGGCTGCGCACTTTATCCTGCAGAACCTGGTCGGCCTTCATGTCTGGCGCGAACTCCAGCAGGGTTACATGTTCAACAATCCCCGCCAGGTCGATCGCCGCTTCCACGCCGGAGTTACCGCCGCCGATCACCGCCACGCGCTTACCTTTAAACAGCGGGCCGTCGCAGTGCGGGCAGTAGGTCACGCCTTTGGTGCGATACTGATCTTCGCCCGGCACGTTCATGTTGCGCCATTTCGCACCGGTGGCAATGATGATGCTGCGCGCTTTCAGCACCGCGCCGGAGGCGGTTTCAATCTGGTGTAAACCACCCTCAACCGCAGCAGGTACCAGCCTGCTGGCGCTCTGGCTGTCGATCACGTCTACGTCATAGTCGCTGACGTGCGCCTTCAGCGCGCCGGCCAGCTTCTGGCCTTCGGTTTTCGGCACGGAGATATAGTTTTCAATGTCCACGGTATCCAGTATCTGGCCACCAAAACGTTCGCCCATCAGACCGGTACGGATCCCTTTACGTGCGGAGTACACTGCCGCCGCCGCACCCGCAGGGCCGGAACCGACAATCAGCACGTCGTAAGCATCGCGTTTGTTCAGCGCTTCTGCGGCACGTTTTTCGGCACCGGTATCCACTTTGGCGACGATTTCCGTCAGCGTCATACGGCCCTGGCCGAATTCCTGACCGTTCAGATATACCGCCGGAACGCCCATCACGTTGCGATCGGTGATTTCATTCTGGAAGGTACCGCCATCAATTGCCGTGTGTTTGATGCGCGGGTTGAGGACCGACATCAGGTTCAGCGCCTGCACCACGTCAGGACAGTTGTGGCAGGAGAGCGAGTAATAGGTTTCAAACTCAAAATCACCGTCGATATCGCGGATCTGCTCCAGCAGCGCCTGCGCCTCTTTCGACGGATGACCGCCGGTCCACAGCAGCGCCAGCACCAGCGAGGTAAACTCGTGCCCCAGCGGTGAGCCGGCAAAACGCGGCCCCAGCTCAGAGCCTGGGTTAGTGATCAGGAAAGACGGCTTACGGACGTTAAGCGAGTTATCCTCTTTGAAGGTCACTTTTGGTGACAGTTCAGCGATCTCTGCCAGCAGTTCCTTGATCTCTGCCGATTTCGCGCTGTCGTCCAGCGTGGCAATCAGCTCAACGGGTTTGGTCAGTTTCTCAAGGTAGGCCTTGAGCTGGGTTTTCATCGTGGTGTCGAGCATGGTTCTTCCCTCTCTTAAAACGTCATCATGCAAGCTGCCTTATACGGGCGGCCTGAATGCAACTTGCATCATGGTGCTGGAATGAAATGGGCGCGGGTGCGCCCATTGATTGCCGGGTGGCTCGTCGTTTACCCGGCCTACGATACTGTAGGCCTGTGCAAGCGCAGCGCCGCCAGGCTTTACAGACTTAGATCTTGCCGACCAGGTCTAAAGATGGCGCCAGCGTTGCTTCGCCTTCTTTCCATTTAGCCGGGCACACTTCGCCTGGGTGAGAAGCGACATACTGCGCTGCTTTTACTTTACGCAGCAGGTCAGACGCATCACGGCCGATACCTTCAGCGGTAACTTCGATAGCCTGGATAATGCCCTGCGGGTCAACAACGAAGGTCGCACGGTCAGCCAGGCCTTCATCTTCACGCATGTTGTCGAAGTTACGGGTCAGGGCGCCAGTCGGGTCACCGATCATCGCGTATTTGATTTTGGCGATGGTTTCAGAGCTGCTGTGCCATGCTTTGTGGGTGAAGTGGGTATCGGTAGACACAGAGTAAACGTCTACGCCCAGCTTCTGCAGTTCGTCGTAATGGTCAGCCACGTCGCCCAGTTCGGTCGGGCAAACGAAGGTGAAGTCAGCCGGATAGAAGAAGAAGACGCTCCAGCGACCTTCGGTATCTTTCTCGGTTACTTCGATGAACTCACCGTTTTTGAACGCCTGGTTTTTGAAAGGTTTAATTTTAGTGTTAATCAAAGACATCTGTACTTCCTCCGTGTTTTCGTTGAGATGTAAGGTAACCAACTTTATCCATCGGGGCTAATGCGTATGCTTTATCAAATCAATCAGCCAAACCTTACAACGCCAACAAGACAACCTTGTGAACGGAACTAACGGAAAGCCTGAACGTAAAAAGGCCGCCCTGGTGGGCGGCCCTGATACCTGAACTTTCCACAGGAACTTTCAGTGCCAGCCTGGGCTGGCGTTGCGTTGCGCTCTACATACCTTATTTCAGGCCGTAACAGCGGTTTGATTACAGCACCGGTTTTCAGTTTGGGCAATGCGTCACGCCGGCATTCCGCCCTATGGCTGTGATAGGTTTTACCGAATAGCCTCCGCGTCTGCCTGACTCAACGAGAGGCTTAATAATGAGAATGAGTTGCAATAAGTGGTCTGCCTGGCGGCCAGAACGAAAGTGACAATAATGAGTCACAGCGAATGTATAACCAATAATGGTTATTTGAGAACAACGCCGCAAGTTTTAAAGATAAAAATATCTTAATAACGGCTGAAGTTCTATTTCAATAATCCAGCCTCGTGATATATTAAGCTCGTATTTAAAACAAATTAAGTAGGTTAATCACAAGGATTGTAAATGATTAACTTCGAACTATAGTTATCAGTAATGTGATGACAACAACACACTCAGGATGATTTATGGCAAATCTTTACGACCTTAAAAAAATCGATCTTAATCTGTTAGTCATTTTTGAGTGCATTTATCAGCACCTTAGCATTAGCAAGGCAGCGGAAACACTCTATATCACGCCCTCAGCAGTGAGCCAGTCCCTGCAACGCCTGCGCGCGCAACTGAATGACCCGCTTTTTATTCGTTCGGGTAAAGGCATTACCCCGACGACAGTGGGGATCAATTTGCATCACCATCTGGAAGAAAACCTTAATAGCATTGAGCAAACCATTAATATCCTGAATAACGCGCAGATCAAAAAGAGCTTTGTCATCTACTGCCCGCAGATTGTGGCCCATGGGCGCTTCGGCGGCCTGCTAAGCTCTCTGCTTGCCGAAGGGAATTACGACATAGAACATAATGATGTGGTCTTATCCCCTGAGTCAGCCGAGGATTTGCTCGCCTACCGCAAGGCCGATCTGGTGTTTAGCTTTGCTCCGGTTAACAGTCGCTCTATCGTCTGTACCCGCTTTATGAAGTTTTCAATACAGGTGGCGTGCAGCAAAGATCACCCCCGCCTCGGCGATAGCGCAACGCTCGAGGAACTCAGCCAGGAAAAATTCACGCTGATGCGCAGTCAGGAGAATGGCATAAAAGAGTTCCAGCTGCAGTCAAACATTCTCCTTCCGGAACGCAATGTCTGTTTCCGCAGTGACTCACTGCTTTCGATTATGAATATTATTGGCGTGAGTGATTTAATAGGCTTTGTACCAACAATATTGTTTGAACGATATAAAGACCATCTCAACCTGAAGAGCATTTCCTTGCCTTTTGAGACTCCGCAATTAGATGTTTATATGCTTTACAATCGCTCAGCGCTAAACAGCAGCGTGTTTTCGAAATTCATTGAAAAAATCGAAGCAGAATAATTTTCGATATTTCCTGAGGGTTTTTTAATTACATTTTGGCAACAAATCCTTTAATGGAAGATCTTATTCTTCCGGTTTCTCCTTAATATCTTTACTATTCATGGTTAATCAGCGTAAATAAAAGCCCCCGACAGTCATACTCAGGAAGAGATTGAACATGTCACTGTATAAATATCCCCTGCAGCTTAACGTGCTGGAGGCCGCGCAGGAGCGCATCGGCTGGACGTTCGCCACCTTTTCCCGCATCTGCGTCTCCTTCTCCGGCGGCAAAGACTCCACCGTCATGCTGCATCTCACCGCGCAAATGGCCCGGGCGCAAAAACGGAAAATCAGCGTGCTTTTTATTGACTGGGAAGCACAGTTCTCCTGCACCATAGAGCACGTTAATGCGCTGCGCGAAGGCTACCGGGACGTCATCGAGCACTTTTACTGGGTGGCGCTTCCGCTGACCACGCAAAATTCCCTCTCACAGTATCAGCCTGAATGGCAATGCTGGGCGCCGGACGTGCGCTGGGTGCGCCAGCCGCCGGAAGGCGCCATCACCGCTGCGGATTATTTTGATTTTTACCAGACGGGAATGACCTTTGAAGCCTTTGTCCGCTCGTTTTCCGACTGGTTTGCCCTGCACCGTCCGGCTGCCATGCTGGTGGGCATTCGCGCCGATGAATCCTATAACCGATTTTTGACCATCGCCAACAACCGCAAGCATCGCTTCGCGGACGATAAGCCCTGGACAACCACCGCGCCCGGCGGGCACGCGTGGTACGTCTATCCTCTTTACGACTGGAAAACCGCAGACATCTGGACATGGTTTGCAAAATCCGGAAGCAGCTATAACCCGCTCTACAACCTCATGTTTCAGGCGGGCGTCCCGCCGCGCTATATGCGCATCTGCGAGCCCTTCGGCCCGGAACAGCGCCAGGGACTCTGGCTCTATCATGTTCTCGAGCCCGAGCGCTGGGCCGCCATGTGCGAGCGCGTCAGCGGCGTGCGCAGCGGCGGCTTCTACGCCGGGCAGGACAACCACTTTTATGGCCACCGGAAAATCCTCAAACCCGATCACCTCGGCTGGCGCGACTACGCCATGCTCCTGCTGAACAGCATGCCGCAAAACACGGCTGAGCATTACCGTAATAAAATCGCGATCTATCTGCACTGGTATCAGAAGAGAGGCATGCCGGATATCCCAGAGACGCAGGACGGCGATATCGGCGCCAAAGACATCCCCTCATGGCGCCGTATTTGTAAGGTATTACTTAATAATGACTACTGGTGCAGGGCGCTGTCGTTCAGCCCGAATAAACCTAAACATTATCAGCGCTACAGCGAACGAGTGAAGGCGAAGCGCAAGGAGTGGGGCATTTTATGCAACAAAGAATAATTACCGAGATCGAAACGTACCTTCAGTCACTTTGCGAGGAGGATCGGATTACTGCCATCAATGCCTTTCGCGAAGCGATCCATAAAAACAGCCCTTTTCGCGAGCAACCGATAGACTGCGTTCTCTGGATCAAACAGGACGCGATTATCGCTAACGACTACAACCCCAATAACGTTGCCCCTCCGGAAAAACGGCTGCTCAGCAAGTCGCTCGAACTCGATGGATTCACCCAACCTATTGTTGTGACGGAAAGTGAAGCCCATCACTACGAAATTGTGGATGGCTTTCATCGCCACGAAATCGGCAAAAATCGGGCGGCGTTGAAGCGTCAGCTCAGAGGATATCTCCCCGTCACCTGCCTGCGCCAGCACCGGCAGGATAAACATGACCGTATGGCCGCCACGATTCGCCACAATCGGGCGCGGGGTCGGCATCAAATCAACGCCATGTCAGATATCGTGCGCGAACTGGCACAGCTCGGCTGGAATGATGAGCGAATAGGCAAAGAGCTGGGCATGGACAGCGATGAGGTGCTGCGCCTCAAGCAAATCAACGGTCTGCTGGAGCTGTTTGCAGACCGCCGTTACTCAGAAGCGTGGACGGTGAAATAATCAGAGCGTGTTCAAACGCTCCGCCGCCGCCAGCAGCGTCGATTCCTGCTTCGCAAAGCACAGGCGGATCAGCCTGTGCGGGAAGGGATCGGCGCAGAACACCGACAATGGAATGGCGGCCACGCCGACCTCTTTCGTTAGCCACTGGCAAAAGCTGACGTCGTCCAGTTCGGAAATCGCGCTGTAGTCGGCGAGCAGGAAATAGGTTCCTTCAGACGGCAAAATTTCCAGGCGGCTTTGGCTCAGCGCCGCCACAAATAGATCCCGACGTTCACGATAGAAGTGCGGCAGCTCGCGGTAATGCGCGGGTTCCGCGCGCAGCATATCCGCCAGCGCCAGCTGAGCCGGCGTGTTCACGGCAAACGTCAGGTACTGATGCACTTTGCGCAGCTCAGCGCTGATGGCCGCCGGGGCCACGCAGTACCCTACCTTCCAGCCAGTCATATGGTAGGTCTTACCAAACGAAGAGACGGCGATAGCACGCTCGCGAAGCTGCGGATGGGCCAGCACGCTGGCATGCCCTTCCTCAGCAAAGCAGATGTGCTCGTAGACTTCATCGCTCAGGACGTAAATTTCCCGTTCGGCGATAGCCTGCCACAGCGCGGCAAAATCGGCTTTTTGCCACACCGTCGCCGACGGGTTATGCGGCGTATTCAGGATCACCAGACGGGTTTTGTCACTCAGCAGCGCAGCAAACGCCTGCCAGTCAGGGCGGAAATGCGGCGGCTGGAGCGCCACGCGTTTCACCACGCCGCCGGAGAGTTCAACCGCAGGCGCATAGCTGTCGTAGCTCGGATCAAAGCAGATGACTTCATCCCCCGCGCGCACCAGCGCGGTGATGGCCGCGTACAGCGCTTCGGTTGCCCCTGCCGTCACCGTGATGTCGGTGTTCGCATCGGGCTTATGGCCATACAGCTCCGCCGTTTTGTCGGCAATCGCTTCCCGCAGCGCCTGCACGCCCGTCATCGGCGCATACTGATTCGCCCCCTGCGCCACGTGATACGCCAGACGCGCCTGCAGATAAGCCGGGCCGTCGAAATCCGGGAACCCCTGAGAAAGGTTAATGGCGTTGTGCTGCTGCGCCAGGGCGCTCATCTGCGTAAAGATGGTGGTACCGAGGTTGGGAAGTTTACTTTGCGGAATCAAGGCGTTAATGCTCATTGTGTTGTGCCTGCTTGTAATACTTATGTTGCTGCCACTATAACACGATGTTAGTCTTTGGCAATCAAGACGCTTAGACGTCTATACCATATGAATATTCCTGGCCGAGAGGGTAAAAGGAAAATGACAGACAACCTGCAACTCACGCATCTGGTCGACGCCTGCCGCTGGATCGGTGCCAAAGGCTGGGCGCCCGCTACCGGCGGTAACATGTCGGTGCGTCAGGACGAACATCTCTGCTGGCTCAGCGAATCCGGCAAAGACAAAGGTAGCCTCACAACCGATGACTTTCTGCAGGTGGAGATCGCCACCAACCGCGCGCCGTCCGGTCGTAAACCGTCGGCGGAGACCGGTCTGCACACGCTGATTTATCGCCTGTTCCCGGAAGCCAACGCCGTGCTGCACGTTCACACGGTTAACGCCACGGTGCTGTCGCGTCTGGTCAAAGAGGCCGAGCTCACCATCAGCGGCTTTGAGATGCAAAAATCCCTCACCGGACAAACCACGCATCTGGACACGGTGGCTATCCCGGTCTTTGATAACGACCAGGATATCGACGCCCTCGCCTCACGCATCGCTCATTACGCCCAGGAACGGCCGCTTAATTATGGTTTTCTTCTGCGCGGTCATGGCTTAACCTGCTGGGGACGCGACGTGGCCGAAGCCCGGCGTCATCTGGAAGGATTAGAGTTCTTATTTGAATGCGAAATGCGTTTACGACAACTGGAGAGAGTATGATTCGCGCGATTGTGACGGATATTGAAGGGACCACCAGCGATATTCGTTTTGTCCATGATGTTTTGTTCCCCTACGCGCGTGAGCGACTGGCGGCCTTCGTGACCGCGCAGCAGTACGCCGAGCCGGTCAAATCCATTCTGGACAACCTGCGTGATGAAATCGCTAACCCACACGCCAGCGTCAGCGAACTTATCGACGCCCTGTTTGCCTTTATGGATGAAGACCGTAAATCCACGGCACTTAAAGCGCTGCAGGGGATCATCTGGCACGACGGCTACGTTAACGGCGACTTTACCGGCCATCTCTACCCGGACGTGCTCCCGGCGCTGGAAAAATGGAAAGCGCAAGGGATTGATCTCTATGTTTATTCCTCTGGCTCCGTCGCCGCGCAGAAACTGTTATTTGGCTACAGCGACGAAGGTGATATTACTCATCTGTTCAGCGGCTATTTCGACACCCATATCGGCGCCAAGCGCGAGGTGCAGTCTTATCAAAACATTGCGGCGCAAACGGGCATTGCCCCGTCGCAGATCCTGTTCCTCTCCGATATTCATCAGGAGCTGGACGCGGCTGAACAGGCAGGTTTTCGTACCCTGCAGCTGATTCGCGGCGATGATGACGGTGCAAGCCACCACCATCAGGTCCACCAGTTTGACGAGATTAACCCGGAGCAGATCCCTTCATGAGCGCATTGACCATTTATTCCGACAAAGATGCCAGTCAACACCAGTGGCACAGCACCGACGCCGCCGAGATTGCCCAACAGCTCAACGCGAAAGGCGTGCGGTTTGAACGCTGGGCGGCGGATCGCGATTTAGGACACGATCCCGCGCCTGAAGCCGTGATCGAGGCGTATCAACATGCGATCGACAAACTGGTGGCAGAGAAGGGTTACCAGAGCTGGGACGTGATCAGCCTGCGCGCCGACAATCCGCAGAAAGACGCGCTGCGCGCGAAGTTCCTGAACGAACACACCCACGGCGAAGACGAAGTACGCTTTTTCGTGGAAGGCGCGGGCTTGTTCTGCCTGCACATCGGCGATGAGGTATATCAGGTCTTGTGCGAGAAAAACGACCTGATCTCCGTGCCCGCGGGCACGCCGCACTGGTTTGATATGGGCTCAGAGCCGAACTTTACCGCCATTCGTATTTTCGACAATCCGGAAGGCTGGGTTGCCCAGTTTACCGGTGACGCAATTGCGGATGCGTATCCACGCCTGGCCTGATCTTTTCTCCCTCTCCCTGTGGGAGAGGGTCGGGGTGAGGGCACCAGCGCGCACTAAGCGTTAAGCCCTTTCACATACTCCACCAGCTGATCCAGCACAATCCCCCACCCTTCGTGGAAGCCCATCTGCTCATGCTGCTCGCGGATTTCCTTCGTGGGGTGGCGCGCAATCGCCGTATAGCGGGTTTTGCCCTCCCCGACGTCTTCCAGCAGCAAAATTGCCGTCATAAACGGCTTCTCGGCCGGTTTCCAGCCTTCGGTATAGCCGTCGGTAAACACCACCTTTTTTCCCGGGTCGATTTCAAGAAACACGCCCCGGTTATCCATCCGCTGGCCGTCCACCTCAAACACGGTGTTGAACCGCCCGCCCACGCGCAGATCGAGGTCGCAGTCGAGCACCTTATGGGGAGCAGGAATGAAGAAGTTTTTGATGTGTTCGGGCGTGGTCCAGCAGAGCCACAGGAGGTCGCGCGGTGCGTCCACCACGCGCTCCAGTTTTAAGTCTGTTTCAGGGTCGAGCGTCACGATGTTGTCCTCTTAAGGGAGCCCCTTAAAGGATAGCCGGACTCAGGCAAATTTCCCTTCTGCAACCTCTTCCGGCGTGACCACGCCCGTATCCAGCACCCAGCCGCTAATCAGCGAGGCTGGGGTCACGTCAAACGCCGGGTTGTAGACCTTCGCGTTTTCAGGTGCCCACTGCACCGCGCCAAAGCTTCCGGCGACGCCCGTCACCTCGCTGGCGGCGCGCTGCTCAATCGGGATCGCTTCGCCGTTCGGGCAGTCCGGGTCGAGGGTCGTTTGCGGCGCGGCCACGTAGAACGGAATGCCGTGGAATTTTGCCAGCACCGCCAGGGAGTAGGTGCCGATTTTGTTCGCCACGTCGCCGTTGGCCGCAATGCGGTCTGCGCCCACCCACACGGCGTCGACCTGCCCTTTCGCCATCAGGCTGGCGGCCATGGCGTCGGTAATCAGCTGATACGGCACGCCCAGCTCGCCCAGCTCCCAGGCGGTCAATCTACCGCCCTGCAGCAGGGGGCGGGTTTCATCCACCCAGACGTTGCTGACGTTTCCTTCCTGGTGCGCGCGAGCAATCACCCCCAGCGCGGTGCCGACGCCCGCCGTTGCCAGCCCGCCGGTGTTGCAGTGGGTCAGCAGACGGCTGCCGGGCTTCACCAGCGCGCTGCCTGCGCTGGCAATCGCGTCGCAAAGTCGTTTGTCTTCGTCAATCAGCCGCAGCGCTTCGGCCACCAGCGCCGGAACAAAATCTTCCTGCCACAGCGCCCGCTTCATGCGGTCGAGGTTGTTCATCAGGTTCACCGCCGTCGGGCGGGACGCGCGCAGGGTTTCCAGCGCAACCGCCAGCTCGTCGCGGCTTTTGCCGTTTTCCGCCAGCAGCGCCAGCAGCAGGCTTGCAGAGAGACCGATCAGCGGCGCGCCGCGCACCCGCAGGGCGTGAATATGTCCTACCAGCGCCTCTACCGTTGAGGCATCCAGCCAGCGTTTCTCCTGCGGAAGGGCCTGCTGGTCGAGAATAAAGAGCTGATTATCCGCTACCCGCAGGCTGGTCGTCTGTAATGTCTGCATGTCGTTAATTCCCTGTTGCGTTGTTGTAGCACATTGTGTCAGGATGAAATCCAGATGTATAGACGTCTACATGTCTTTATTAGCAAACCCGTGAGGAGCAGGCCATGTCGCAATACCGTACCTTTACCGCTCAGGACGCCGTGGAATATGCCAGGCAGTTTGGCGGCCTTGACGATCCTTCATCGCTGGTGGAGGCGCAGGAGGTAGGCGACGGCAACCTCAATCTGGTGTTTAAAATTTTCGACAGCGCGGGCGTGAGCCGCATCATCGTCAAGCAGGCGCTGCCCTACGTGCGCTGCGTCGGCGAGTCCTGGCCGCTGACGCTGGATCGCGCCCGTCTGGAGGCGCAAACGCTGGTCGCGCACTACCAGCACAGCCCGCAGCACACCGTGAAAATCCACCACTTTGACCCGGAACTGGCGGTAATGGTGATGGAAGATCTCTCCAGCCATCGCATCTGGCGCGGCGAGCTGATCAAAAATAATTATTACCCGCAGGCGGCGCGTCAGCTGGGTGAATACCTCGCGCACGCGCTGTTCCACACCAGCGATTTCTTCCTGCATCCGCACGAGAAGAAAGCGCAGGTGGCGAAATTCATCAACCCGGAGATGTGTGAGATCACCGAAGATCTGTTCTTCAACGATCCGTACCAGGTTCATGAGCGCAATAACTACCCTGCCGAGCTGGAAAATGACGTCGCCGCGCTGCGCGACGACGCCCAGCTGAAAATTGCCGTGGCCGCCCTCAAGCACCGTTTCTTTTCTCAGGCTGAAGCCCTGCTGCACGGAGACATTCACAGCGGCTCGATTTTTGTGGCCGACGGCAGCCTGAAGGCCATCGACGCCGAGTTCGGCTATTTTGGCCCGATGGGCTTTGATATCGGCACCGCCATCGGCAACCTGCTGCTCAACTTCTGCGGCCTGCCGGGGCATCTGGGCATTCGTGATGCCGCCGCCGCGCGCGAGCAGCGCCTGACCGATATTCAGGAGCTGTGGAACACCTTCGCGGAGCGCTTCCAGGCGCTGGCGCACGAGAAAACGCGCGACGCGGCGCTCAGCGCGCCGGGCTATGCCTCCGCGTTCCTGAAAAAGGTCTGGCATGACGCCATCGGCTTCTGCGGCACCGAACTCATTCGCCGCAGCGTCGGGCTTTCCCACGTCGCGGATATCGACACCATTCAGGACGAGGCGATGCGCCACGAATGCCTGCGCCACGCGATAACGCTCGGCAAGGCGCTGATCGTGATTGCCGAGCGTATCGACAGCGCGGAAGATCTGGTGGCGCGGGTGCGGCAGTACAGTTGAGAACGTTTGCCCGGTGGCGCTGCGCTTACCGGGCCTACGAGAGCAAAATGTAGGCCGGGTAAGGCAAAGCCGCCACCCGGCAAAAACTCACCCCAGATACTCAATTACCGACAGCCCGCCGTTATAGTCCGTGCTGTAGATAATTCCCTGCGCATCCACAAACACGTCACACGACTGAATCACCTGCGGGCGATTCGGGCGGGTATCCATCATTTTCGCCGGCGCGGCGGGCACCAGCGCCCCCGTTTCAACCGGCCGATACGGATTAGAGATGTCATACGCGCGCACGCCCGCATTCTGATAGGTGGCAAAAATCAGCGTTGAGCTGACAAAGCTTCCCGGCCGGTTCTCGTGCAGGTTGTGCGGGCCGAAATGCGCCCCTTTCGCCACGTAGTCGATTTCATCCGGCTGCGGGAAGGTAGAGATGCTGACCGGGTTCGACGGCTCGCGGATATCAAACAGCCAGATCAGCTTCTCGCCGTCTTCCTGGTTATCGAGCACCGCTTCGTCCAGCACCACCAGCAGATCGCGGTCCGGCAGCGGCAGCGCGGTGTGCGTGCCGCCGCCAAACGGCGGACTCCAGTTACGGTGGCTAATGAGCTTAGGCTGGGTACGATCCTTCACGTCCAGCAGCGTCAGGCCGCCGTCGCGCCAGCTGCCGTACGCGGTATCGCCGGCAATAATCGCGTGGTGCAGCGCGTAGCGTTTCCCTTCCGGCCAGTTAGGCTTCTCCCCTTCTGCCTGATTCATCCCCGGCAGCCACCAGCGCCCTGCCACCTCAGGCTTACGCGGGTCGGCCAGGTCAATCGTCAGAAAGATGTAGTCGGTAAAGCCGTCAATAAGCGCCGACACGTACGCCCAGCGGCCCCCGACGTACCAGATGCGGTGAATGCCAATGCCGCTCAGCGGCAGAAAGCCGATTTCACGCGGCGCGTCCGGCGTGGAGATATCAAACACGCGAAGCCCGGCGCTCCAGCCTTTGTCCTGCACGTCGCTGACGGTCTCGCCCACCTGCCGGGTGTAGTAGACCTTCTCGTCGGCAAAACGCGCATCGGCAAACAGATCCCGGGCGTTGATGACCAGCAGGAGATCGTCATGCGCCTGGAGGTGCACGTTCCAGGTGCCCGGCGGCGCGGGAACATAGCCCGCGGGTTTCGGGTTTTTCGGGTCGCGCACGTCTACTATCGAAAAGCCCTGCGACACCATATGGCCGATCCAGGCGAAACCGCGGTGCACCATCAGCTGCACGCCGTCCGGGCGACCGCCCTGATCGCTATGGCCAATCAGCCGCATATTGCGGCTGTATTCGGGAGGGGGTAAATGAGTCACCTTGAGCTCCTTTCGCCGGGTGGCGGCTGCGCCTTACCCGGCCTACCAAACCGTAGGCCCGGTAAGCGCAGCGCCACCGGGCATTATTTTGACCTGGCTTCCAGCGTCGCAAACCACGGCGCGATAAAATCTTCCGTCTGGCCCCAGCCCGGAATGATTTTCCCCAGCGACGCCACGTTCACCGCGCCCGGCTGGGCGGTCAGCAGCGCCTGCGGGATAGCCGCGGCTTTAAAATCGTAGGTGGCCGGGGTCGGTTCACCGGCAATCTTGTTCGCCACCAGACGCACGTTCGTCGCGCCAATCAGCTTCGGATCCACCGCCACGCTCACCTTCCACGGGCTGCCCGGCTCGCGCATCAGCTGCAGATCCTGATTGGAGATGTCGATGCTGTAGAGTTTGATCTCGGTACGGCCGTTCTCCTTCAGCGCCTTATACGCGCCCTGGCTGAAGGCGTCCCAGGTTCCCCAGATGGCGTCGATTTTGCCTTTCGGGTATTTCGCGAGGATCGCGCCCACCTTGTTGGCGGTGTCGCCCTGCACGTCAGAGGAGACCGCGCCGATAGACTCCAGCTCTTTGATGTCCGGGTACTGTTTTTGCAGCTCTTTATACGCCACCTGACGACGCTCCATCGGCGGGAAGCCCGCTACCCACAGCTTGACGATATTGGCCTTGCCGTTGAAATCTTTCGCCAGCTGGCCGAAGGAGAGATTCGTCAGAGAGGCATCGTCCTGTTGGGTAACGGTCACGCCTGGAATCTCGCCGTTGACGGCGGTATCAAACACGGCAACCTTAATTCCGGCGTCCACCGCCTTCTTCACCAGCGCGGTGGAGTACGGATCGCGGCCCTGAGACAGGATAATCCCGTCGTACTTCTGGCTGATGGCCTGGTTCACGAAGTCCTGGAATTTGGCGTCGTCCCCGTTGCTTAAAAAGGTGCTGACCTTAAAGCCAAGCTTCTTCCCTTCCTGAATGGCCCCGGCAATAAACTGCGTGGTGTTGTCGTCTGAGCCGAGGTTACGGATCACCGCGATGCGGATCGGGCCGTCATGGTTGGCAATGGCCGCCGGGAGCGGTGCGGGCGTGGCCGCGAAGCCAGGCAGAGCGGTGAATAACCCTAATGCCACCAAAGAGAGTGCAATCTTTTTCATTTTTTATCCCGTTGTGTTGTCAGCGTTTTTGTATGTAGGTAATCGCCAGCGCTACCGCGAGCACCAGCCCTTTTATAATGTCCATGGCGTAATACGGCACGGAGAGCATCACCAGCCCGTTCGACAGCACGCCGAGAATCACCGCCCCCACCAGCGTGCCCAGGGCATTCGGCTTGCCGGATCCGGCCAGCGAGAAGCCGATCCACGCCGCCGCCACCGCATCCATCAGGTAACCGCCGCCCGCGTTTACCTGCGACGAGCCAATGCGCGAGGCCAGCAAAATCCCGCCCAGGCCCGCCAGCAGGGAGGCAATCACGTAGGCCGCCACCTTGTAGCGGGTGGTGCGAATCCCCGAGAGACGCGCCGCTTCCGGGTTACCGCCAATGGCGTACATCCGGCGTCCGTGAGTGGTCAACGAGAGGCCAAGCTGCGCCAGCACCGTCACCACCAGCATGACGATCACGATAGTCGGTACCTGTCCCAGCAGGCTGAACGTCGCAGGGATGGTGCCTTCCGCCATGTCGCCGCTCGGCAGCACCATGTTCTCGGTAATCGACCCGCCGTAGCTGTAGGTCATCGCCACGCCCTGGATCACAAACAGGCTGGCCAGCGTCGCGAGCATGTCCGGAATGCGCAGGATGACGATCAGAAAGGCGTTAAACAGCCCCACCAGCGTGCAGAGCGCGAGGGTGATCAGAATCGACTCGGTGGTGCCAAAGCCGTGCCAGACGAAAAGGGAAATCACCAGCGCGTTCGCCAGCGACGCGGTAGACCCCACGGAGAGATCGAACCCGCCGATGGTCAATGAAATCGACACGCCGATGGCAATCACCGTCACGATGGCAATCGAGCGCAGAATATTGATGATGTTGTTCGGATCGAGGAAGCTGTCCGACACCAGGCCAAAGACGGCCACCAGCGCGACGACGGTTAACAGCATGCCCCACTTGTAGAGAAAATCGAAAATCTGCTGACGGCCAGACGCCGTCGCGTTTACTGAAAGGGCCTTGCTCACGACGCCGTTCCTCCGGTTGAATAATAAAGTAGTGTCTCTTCACGGGCCTCGGCCCCGGCGATCTCCGCCACGATGCGCCCGTCCCACAGCACGCAGATGCGGTCGCACAGCCCGACCAGTTCGGCAAATTCGCCCGAGGCGTAAATCACCCCTTTGCCCTCGCGCGCCAGGCCGTCTATCAGCTGGAACAGATCGGTTTTGGCCTTCACGTCCACGCCTTTGGTCGGCTCGTCGAAGATCAGCACGCTCGCGTCATTGCGCAGCCACTTGCCGATGGCGACCTTCTGCTGGTTGCCGCCAGATAAGCGACGCAGCACCTGTCCCGGCCCACGCGCACGAACGCCGACGCGGGCGATCACCTCCTCCGCCCAGCGCCACGCCTGACGATGGCCGAACAGGCTCCAGCGCGAGAAGCTGTTATCGGCGCACACGGCAAGGTTCATGCTTACCGGCTCGTCGATAAAAATGCCCTCTTTGCGCCGCTCTTCCGGCACCAGCGCCAGGCCGCGCAGCACCGAGTCCGCCGGGTCGCGCGGTTTCCAGTCCTGATGGTTCAGCTCGCCGTTCGCGACGCGGCTTTTGCTGGCGCCAAACAGCGCCTTACAGAGTTCGGTTTTGCCCGCGCCCGCCAGCCCGGCAATGCCGAGAATTTCGCCCTTGCGCAGGTGCAGCGAGATATCTTTCAGCAGCGCGTCGTCGTGCAGCCCTTCAACCCGCAGCAGCGTTTCGTCGCCGTGCGGCGGCCGCGCGGGCGGATAGATATCGCTCAGCACGTGGCCGAGCATCTTCTCGACGATCGCTTCGCCGCTGAGATCGGCCATCGGGCCGGACTCAATCAGCTTGCCGTCGCGCAGCACCGTCAGGGTGTCGCAGATGGCCTTCAGCTCGTGAATACGGTGGGAGATAAACACCACGCCGATGCCCTGCTGCTTTAACCGTCTCACCACGGCAAACAGGCGCTCGCTCTCGTGCGCGTCCAGCGGCGCGGTGGGCTCATCAAGAATGAGAAAACGGCAGTGGTGTGACAGGGCGCGCGCCAGCAAAATCTGCTGCTTTTCGGCAAGCGTGCAGCTGTCGATGGAGCGGCGAACGTCCAGAGAAACATCCAGCTGCGCCAGCGCCTGTCTCGCCTGCTGGCGGACGGCGCGCCAGCTGAAGCGATGCCCCGGCTGCGCCAGCTGGTCGAGCATGATGTTCTCGGCGATGCTTAATCCCGGGATCAGCGCCACGTCCACCTCCTGCTGCACGAGGTGGATCCCCAGCCGTTTGGCGTCCAGCGGCTCGCGGATGCTTACCGGCTGGTTATTGATGGAGATTTCGCCTTCATAGTGGTCGTGCGTCCCGCACAGCACCGCCATCAGCGTCGATTTCCCCGCGCCGTTGGCGCCGGTCAGCGCATGTACCGATCCGCCGGTTAAGGTGAAGTTCACGCGCGACAGCGCCTGAAAGCCGGAAAAGGCCAGGCTGATACCGCGCATCTCAAGGCGACTGGAAACCATCCGCGTAAATCCTTCATAACTTTTCTGATTTATCGAATTTTTCACAGCTCCGGTTGACTGACAACGACGGAAAAGGCATAAGTTAAAGCGAAATATTATTAGCCATCCGGATGTCCAGACATAACATCGGGTTAGCGCTTGCTAAAAAAGGACAACACCATGAGCAACACCGATATCCGCGTCGTGCCTGGCCCGGCGAACTACTTCTCCCATTCCGGAAGCCTTGCGCGTCTGAATGACTTCTTTACCCCGGAGCAGCTTTCCCGCGCGGTGTGGATTTACGGCGAGCACGCTATCGACGGCGCGCGCCCGTTCCTGCCGGAGAGCTTTCACGCGCCGGGAGCGAAACACCTGCTTTTTAAAGGCCACTGCAGCGAGCGCGACGTCACCCATCTGGTGGACGAATCCGGCAGCGACGCCAGCGTGGTGATTGGCGTCGGCGGCGGCGCGGTGCTGGATACGGTCAAGGCCGTAGCGCGTCGTCTGGGGGTGCCGTTCGTGGGCATCCCCACCATTGCTGCCACCTGCGCGGCGTGGACGCCACTCTCCGTCTGGTACAACGATGCCGGTCAGGCGCTGCAGTTTGAGATCTTCGATGACGCCAACTTCCTGGTGCTGGTGGAGCCGCAGATCATTCTCAACGCCCCGGCCGAATACCTGCTGGCGGGTATCGGCGATACGCTGGCGAAGTGGTACGAAGCGGTGGTGTTGGCACCTGAGCCGGAGAACCTGCCGCTGACCGTGCGGCTTGGCCTTAACGGCGCGCTGGCGATCCGCGACGTGCTGCTGGAACACAGTGAGGAAGCGCTGGCCGACCAGCAGCGCGGCGAACAGACGCAGGCGTTCCGGGACGTGGTGGACGCGATTATCGCCGGCGGCGGGATGGTCGGCGGTCTGGGCGAGCGCTATACCCGCGTGGCGGCGGCGCATGCGGTGCACAACGGCCTAACCGTGCTGCCGCAGACGGAAAAATACCTGCACGGCACCAAGGTGGCCTACGGCATTCTGGTTCAGAGCGCCCTGCTCGGCCAGGACGACGTGCTGGCGCAGCTGGTGGCGGCGTACCGCCGCTTTAACCTGCCGACCACGCTTCGCGCGCTGGACGTCGATATTCACAACCGTGACGAGCTGGATAAGGTGATAGCCCACACCCTGCGTCCGGTGGAGTCAATTCACTCTCTGCCGGTGACGTTAACGCCCGACGTTCTGCGCGCCGCGTTTGAGAAGGTGGAATCCTTCAGCCGTTAATCGCGCCGACAGGCTATACCTAATGATGATTCTCACCACTCTCGTCACGAGGTCATCATGCAGATCGATTTAACAGGTAAAAAGGCGCTGGTTACCGGCGCCAGCCGTGGATTGGGTCGGGCTATCGCGCTGTCGCTGGCACGCGCCGGTGCCGATGTGGTTATTACGTATGAAAAATCCGCCGATAAAGCCCAGGCGGTCGCCGATGAAATTAAGGCGCTTGGGCGGCACGGCGAAGCGATTCAGGCCGACAGCGCCAGCGCGCAGGCGATTCAGGATGCCGTCACCCATGCAGCGCGTTCCCTTGGCGGGCTGGATATTCTGGTCAACAACGCGGGTATCGCGCGCGGCGGCCCGCTGGAGTCCATGACCCTGGCGGACATCGACGCGCTGATCAACGTCAACATTCGTGGCGTGGTGATCGCCATTCAGGAAGCACTGGTGCACATGTCCGACGGCGGGCGCATCATAAACATCGGCAGCTGTCTGGCGAACCGCGTGGCGATGCCGGGCATTGCCGTTTACTCGATGACCAAGTCTGCCCTTAACTCCCTCACTCGCGGCCTGGCGCGCGATCTGGGCCCGCGCGGCATTACCGTTAACCTGGTGCATCCCGGCCCCACCAACAGCGATATGAACCCGGAAGACGGCGAACAGGCGGAAGCCCAGCGCCAGATGATCGCGGTCGGCCACTACGGCCAGCCGGAAGATATCGCGGCGGCGGTCACCTTCCTTGCCAGCCCGGCCGCCGGGCAGATCTCCGGCACAGGGCTGGATGTCGACGGCGGGTTGAACGCCTGATCGCACCTTTTCTGCAAGCCTCTGTCGCCCGGCAGAGGCCTTGTCGAGCCGCCTCGATGTTTCGCTTTTTACCGCTTACTTCCGTTTTATGTCCGCTCTACAGTACCTCATAAGAAATTCGGAATTTATCTAATAGTCTTATTATTTCCTTATAATTTGTGTGGGCGTACAGTGGAGGTACGGATGAAGATTGTCTGGTCTAATGGTGCAAAAAAAGCTTTTTCCAGAATTGACGAGCGGTATCAACGCCGCATTGAGGTAAAGCTTGCCGAACTGGATGACCTCTCGGCACCCCGGCCCGATATCAAAAAAATATCGGCGACAGAAAATCATTTCCGGCTACGCGTTGGCGATTACCGCATCATCTATACGCTTCGGGACGATCCCGATAACCATTGTTATGTTTTAGCCGTCAAGCGCAGAACTTCAACGACTTACCTGCATGAGGAGAAAGCCACCTATGGCTGTTCAGCTAATTAAGGACGATAACGGTAAAACGCAGTATGTGGTTATTCCTTATCACGAATACTTCCGCATGTGCTCACAGATGGCAGAGATCGACGACTAAACCGATGACGATCTGGAGGATATTGAGGTCGAACACGATAGTCTGGATGACGTGGAATTGCCCGGAGACGTGTGCAGCATCATGACCTGGCAGAACGTCAGCCTGCAGGCCGCGTGGCGTATCCTGCGCGGGCTATCCCAGCAGGAGGTGGCGGAGAAACTCGGCATCAGCCAGTCCGCCGTGTCACAGCTGGAAGCGCTGGACTCCCGTCCGCAAAAGCGCACCCGCGAAAAGCTGGCGGCGATCTACGGCTGTAAGCAGGAGCAGATCAGCCTCTATCTCCCGAAAGAGGGTTAACAGCACTTCGCCCCGCCCTTGCCGCCGTAGCGGGCGTCCTGGCGGTCGCGGAAAAATTCTTCGTAGGTCATGGGCGTCTGGTCTGGATGATTGACGCGCATATGCTCGACGTAGTTGTCGTAGTCCGGCACGCCAATCATCATTTTGGCGGCCTGGCCCAGGTACTTACCGGCTTTGGAAAGGGTGTCGAACATAGTTCTGATCTCACAAGAAATGTAGGCCGGGTAAGCGCTAGCGCCACCCGGCACAAAGGTTAGTGCGCCCCTTTCGCCTGGGTCACAATCTCTTCCAGGTTTTCAGGCATGGGCTCATACGGCGTCTCTTTCGCCGTTGGCGCGTCGACTTTCAACGCCGCCAGCGCGGTCCTGAGAGAATACAACGCCAGCACCACGACCACCACCATAAAGAAGATGGTCAGCCCGGCGTCCAGACGGTTGTTAAACACCAGCTGCGACAGCTGCGATTCGGTGTACTGCGCCGGGATCTTGCCGCTGTCGATCATCGCCTGGAACTTGTTGGCAATCGCCAGGAAGCCCACCTTGTTGTCCGGGCTGAAGGCCTTCTGCCAGCCCGCCGTCAGGGTACAAATCAGCAGCCACGCGGTCGGCACCAGCGCCACCCACGCATAGCGCTGGCGCTTCATCTTGAACAGCACCACCGCACAGAGCATCAGCGCCATGCCCGCCAGCATCTGGTTGGCGATGCCGAACAGCGGCCACAGGGTGTTAATCCCGCCCAGCGGATCGACCACGCCCTGATGCAGGAAATAGCCCCACGCCAGCACGCACAGCGCCGTCGCCAGCAGGTTAGCCGGGAGCGAGTCGGTCCGCTTCAGGTTCGGGGAGATGACGCCCAGCAGATCCTGCAGCATAAAGCGCGCCGCACGGGTTCCCGCATCCACCGCCGTCAGGATAAACAGCGCTTCAAACAGAATGGCGAAGTGATACCAGAACGACACGTCCATCAGCCCGCCCAGCGCGCCGTGGAGAATATACGCCATGCCGACCGCCAGCGTCGGCGCCCCGCCCGCGCGGGAGATAATCGACTGCTCGCCCACTTCGCTGGCGATATGCGTCAGCGTTTCCGGGGTAATGGCAAAGCCCCAGCCGCTCACCACCTGCGCGGCAGACGCTACCACGTCAACGGTTCCGGCCGGGGCCAGTACCGCCATCGGGCTGTTCATCGCAAAGTAAACGCCCGGGTCGATAATACAGGCGGATACCAGCGCCATAATCGCCACGAAGGACTCCATCAGCATGCCGCCGTAGCCAATCAGGCAGGCCTGATTCTCGTTGGCCAGCATCTTCGGCGTGGTCCCGGAGGCAATCAGCGCGTGGAAGCCCGACACCGCACCGCAGGCAATGGTAATAAACAGGAACGGGAACAGGTTGCCGGTCCAGACCGGGCCGGTACCGTCGATAAATTTGGTTAATGCCGGCATGGTCAGCGTTGGGCGCATAATCAGAATACCGATTGCCAGCCCGACGATGGTGCCGATTTTCAGGAAGGTAGAGAGGTAGTCACGCGGGGCCAGCAGGAGCCATACCGGCAGCACCGCCGCCACAAAGCCGTAGCCCACCAGCATCCAGGTCAGCTGTACGCCGGTAAAGTCGAAGAACGGGGCCCAGGTCGGGCTTTCCGCCACCCAGCCGCCGGAGATAATGGCGAACACCAGGAATACCAGGCCAATCACCGACACTTCACCAATGCGGCCCGGACGCAGGTAGCGGATGTAGATCCCCATGAACAGCGCCAGCGGAATGGTAAAGGCAACGGTGTACGTCCCCCACGGGCTGTGGGTCAGCGCTTTCACCACAATCATCGCCAGCACCGCGAGGATAATCACCATGATCATAAAGGTCGCCACCAGCGCAATCACCCCGGCAGTGGCCCCCATCTCCTCTTTCACCAGCTCACCCAGCGAACGTCCGTCGCGGCGGGTAGAGACGAACAGCACCATAAAGTCCTGCACCGCCCCCGCCAGCACCACCCCGGCGAGGATCCAGATCATCCCCGGCAGGTAACCCATCTGCGCCGCCAGCACCGGCCCCACCAGCGGGCCTGCCCCGGCAATCGCCGCAAAATGGTGACCGAACAGCACTTTCTTGTCGGTCGGCACATAGTCCAGACCGTCGTTATGGCGGACGGCAGGCGTCATGCGCGTTGCATCAACGCCCAGGACGTTCTTGGCGATATAGCGGCCATAAAAACGATAGGCGATCAGGTAAACGCAGACCGAGGCAACGACGATCCAGAGCGCGTTGATCTGCTCCCCTCGGTTGAGGGCGATATAGCCCAGGGCAAAAGCTCCCACAACGGAGAGCCCTGCCCATGTAAGGTATTTCCCTGAGTTGTTCATAGTTGTTGTCCGTTGTCGTGAAACAGTGAGATGTTACATTTTGTTTCTAGAACAACCGGAAAAATTTAACAACTTTGAAACGCAATAATGCGTGGTCAAACCAGAGATTTACACCACAGTGTTAAGCCGATCACTTTGATCTGAGTTAGCCCAACACCATCGTACTCAACCGGCAGGTACAGCACCGCCGCCCCTGCTCGTCGAAGACCCCAATCTCCCAGCTCTGGCTCGAACGCCCAAGATGCAGCGGCTGACACACGCCGCGAACCTTGCCGTGGGATACCGCCCGATGATGCGTGGCGTTCAGCTCCGTGCCCACCACGCTCTGCCCGTCGCGGGTCATCAGAAATCCGGCCATTGAGCCGAGCGTTTCCGCCAGCGCCGCCGACGCCCCGCCGTGCAGCAGGCCAAACGGCTGATGGGTACGCGCATCCACCGGCATCTCCGCTTCCAGGGCGTCATCCCCGAGGCGGGTATAGACGATGCCCAGGTTCGCCACCAGGGTATTCACGCTGGTGGCGTTCAGCTCCTCAAGCGATAAATGACGTTTCCAGATCATTTACGCCCCCAGCGTGGAGCCGCCGTCCACCACGATATCCTGCAGGGTGATATGGCTGGCGGCATCGGAGGCAAGGAACAGCACGGTCGCAGCTATCTCCTGCGGGCGGGCAATTTTGCCCAGCGGGATACCGAGCTTAAACTGCTCGCCGAAGCCGCGAATGCGCTGCTGCTCCGCATCGTCGCTTTTCCACAGGGTGCGTTGCATATCGGTGTCCGTTGAGCCTGGCGACACCAGGTTACAGCGCACGCCGCTGCCCGCCAGCTCCAGCCCGACGGTCAGGGCCAGGCTTTTCAGCGCCGCTTTCGATGCGCCATAGGCGCTCATGCCGATGCGCGGCGCGTGCGCCGCGTCGGACGCCACGGTAACAATCGCCCCGCCCTGCTGACGGCGGAACTGGCCCATGGTCTGCTGGAACAGGTTGAATGCGCCGCCGACGTTGACCGCAAAGGTATCCTGCCAGTCTTCCTGCGAAAGCTGGTCCGTCGCCCCCATGCGCAGAATGCCCGCCGCGTTGACCAGCACGTCCAGGCGGTCGAGCGAAGCCAGCACGCGCCCGCACACCTCATGCACCTGCCCGGCATCCGCCACGTCCAGCGTTTCGGTGGCAAACGGATAATCATCCTGCGGGAAGGCCAGATCGAAGCCGGTCACCTGCGCGCCGGCTTCGGCAAACGCCAGCGCCGTCGCGTAGCCAATCCCCTTCCCCGCGCCCGTCACCCAGACGGTTTTACCGGTGAAATCAAACACCATCACTTCACCTCGCGGGAGAGCAGCGCCCACCAGGCGTCGAGTGTGGGATTTTTGGCCAGCATCACGAAATCGATATCGCCGTGTACTTTGCGCCAGCGGGCGGCCAGCGCCATCATGCGCACTGAATCCAGGCCGTAGTCGATCAGGTTTTCGTCATCCATCGGCTCGTCGGACTCGTCCAGCAGCGGCAGGATCAGCGCGCGCAGCGCGGCTTTCGTTGCCGGAACGGACGGCAGCAGCTCGTCGGTCATCACCACGCGGCCAGAACGTCCTGCCACGTATTTCAGCGACATCAGGTGCTCGTCGCGGGTGAAGTCCGCCAGCGCGTCGGCAATAAAGAACGGCTTGATGTCGCGCATAAAGGCATCTGTGGCGGTGGTCATGCAGCCGATGTGGGCGTAAACGCCGGTAATCAGCAGCTGGTTGCGGCCGGTCTCCTTCAGCATCTGCTCCAGCGGCGAGCGGTGAAACGCGCTGTAGCGCCACTTCACCAGCACGGTGTCCGCTTCGTCCGGCGTCAGTTCAGCCACGATGCGCTGCTGCTCCGGCGAGCGGGTCAGGCCCGGCCCCCACATGTCGTTCAGGAGGGCGCGGTCTTCATCGCTCTGCTCTTTCGGCTGCGCGGTGTAGTACACCGGAATATTGTGTTCTTTGCAGTACGCGCGCAGTCTGGCGATGTTCGCGACTACCTGCTGCATCATGTCGCTATTTTCACCCCAGAAGTTCAGGAAATACTCCTGCATATCGTGGATCAGCAGCGCGGCGCGCTCCGGTTCAAACGCCCAGTTCACCTTGCTGGTCGGCAACTCTGCGGCGGTCGGCAGCGCGTAAGCGGTTAATTTTGGAATGGCCATACTCTTTTCCTCAGCCCCGGGCGCGTTCAGCAAGCCACAGGCGCAACTGTTTCTTATCAACTTTGCCGACCGGCGTCAGCGGGAGCGCATCCACGCTCTCCACGCGGTCCGGCAGCTTAAATTCGGCGACGCCCTGCTCGCGCAGGAAGCGACGCACCTCGACCGCGCGCAGGGGCTGTTTCACCACCAGATACGCGCAGCTCTTCTCGCCCAGCAGGCTGTCCTCCATGCTCACCAGCGCGGCGTGGATCACCGACTCATGGCGCAGCAGCAGGTTTTCGATCTCCTCGGCGGCGATCTTCTCGCCGCCGCGGTTGATCTGATCTTTCTCGCGCCCCTGCACGGTGATGTAGCCCTGCTCGTCAATGGCGATCAGATCCCCGGAGCAGTAAAAGCCGTCGGCGTCGAAGGCGCTGGCGTTGTGTTCCGGGCTGTTGAAATAGCCGCGGAAGGTGTACGGGCCGCGCGTCATCAGGCGTCCGACCTCCCCACGCGGCAGCGGGTTGCCGTGCTCGTCCGCCACCCACACTTCGTCGTCCGGGCACATCGGGCGGCCCTGGGTGTTGATGATGCGTTCCGGGGCGTCGTCGAGCGCGGTGTAGTTCACCAGCCCTTCCGCCATGCCGAACACCTGCTGCAGCTGGCAGCCAATTTCCGCCGGAATACGCGCCGCGAGCGTGGCGGAAAGGCGCGCGCCGCCCACCTGCAGCAGCTTCAGTGATTTAAGCTGCGCGCTGTCCGCCCCGTCGGCAATCGCCTGCAGCCAGAGGCTGACGGCAGGCGGCACCAGCGAGGTGACGTTAATCTGATGCTGTTCAATCAGCGGGAAGCAGAGCGTGGCGCTCGGATCGTTCGCCAGCACCACGCAGCCGCCCGCGGTAAAGACGCCTAACGACCCCGGCGAGCTCATGGCGTAGTTGTGCGCCGCGGGCAGCGCGTTCAGGTAACGCGTTTCGGCGGTAATGCCGCAGATCTCGTTGCTGCGACGAATGCTGTAGTCATAGTCGTTGTGCGTTCGCGGGATCAGCTTCGGCGTGCCGGTGCTGCCGCCGGAGAGCTGGAAAAACGCCACCTCGTCGGCGGGCGTCGGGTTGGCAATAAAATTGTCCGCCGGGCGGGTAATCGCCGCCTCCAGCGCATGCTCGCCCCCGTCACCGCGAAGCAGGACGACGCGTACCGAACGGTGTTCACCCACGAAAGCGTTGAGGAAGTCATCGCCCGCAAACAGCGCGTGGTCGCGATCGGCGATCAGCACGGCGGGTTTGATCTGCGCCGCGTAGGCGTTGAGTTCGCTGCGCTGATGGCTAAAGAGCGCGTTCACCGGCGCGACGCCGATTTGCAGCAGCGCGAAGAAGGTCATGTAGAACTCGGCCACGTTGCCAAGCTGCACCAGCGCCGTCTCGCCGCGCTGCAATCCTCGCGCCTGAAGGGCTGAGGCCAGGTTGCTTACGGCCTGATTCAGCGCGCGGTAGGTAATGCGGCGATCGCCATCGATAATCGCCACCGCATCGCTGTCCGCCCGATCCGTCAGGATGTGGGTCAACGGCAGATCCTGCCAGTAGCCTTTTTCACGGTAGCGGCGGGCAAAATCCTCAGGCCAGCGGGTAAAGGGAATGGTCATGAGTCTTCCTTAGTGCAAACCAAAAACGTTAAGCATGGTGGAGAGCTTCACGCCCGTCTCGCGCCACTCGCCCACCGGGGAGGAGGCAGGCACAATGCCCGCACCGGCAAACAGGCGAACGGTATTTTCGCGAAGACGCGCGCAGCGGATGGTCACCACCCACTCGCCGTTGCCTTCGCTGTCGCACCAGCCAACGATGCCGCCGAACAGCTCGCGGTCGAACGGCTCCAGCTCGGCAATCAGCTCTTTCGCCGCCTGATGCGGGAAGCCGCTCAGCGCCGGGGTCGGGTGCAGCAGGCAGGCCAGCGTCAGGGCGTTCTCGTTTTCACGCGCCTCGCCTTCTACCGGCGTTGCCAGATGCCACAGCGTCGGCGTGGTAATCAACTGAGGAGAATCAGGCATGCTGAGATGGTGGCTGCGCGGTGCCAGAATGGCCTTCATCGCCTGGGTGACCAGGTCGTGCTCGTGACGGTCCTTTTCGGAGGCCAGCAGCTTGTTGCCCGCCTCGCGATCCAGCACATCGTCAGGCTGACGGCGCGCGGAGCCCGCCAGCGGCAGCGAGCTAAAGTGCGCCCCCTCTTTGCGCAGCAGCAGCTCCGGGCTGGCGCCCAGCAACACCCCGCCGTCTTCCAGCGGCACGTGGAAGTTGAAGCTCGCCGGGTTCTGGGCGATCAGGCGCTCCATCAGAGCGCCGCTGTCCAGGCGTTTGTCGGTCGCGATATCAATCAGGCGCGACAGGACCACCTTGTTCACCTGCGGCGTGGCGGTCAGCGACGCGGCGCGAGCGACCATCTCTTCGAAGACGGGCTGCGGCGGGATCTCGGCGCGTTGTGCCACCTTCAGGGCCTGCGCGCCGGAAAAATAGCGTGCGGACTGCTGACGTGCGGGACGGGAAAAGGTCTCCCAGCGTTGCGGAATAAACAGCGACGAGGGCTTGCGGGTATCGAACGGGATCGCCCCCACCATCACCGGGTGAGCAATACCGCTGGCTTTTGCCGTGCGGAAGGCCTGGGCTAATTTTTGCTGGAAGCGACCCGCCGGATCGTCACCGCCGACGGCGGGTTCACTGAAGCGGGAAAAGCAGCCGGACGTGGTAAAGCTGCGGTAAGGCGACATAAAGAAAAAACGGTCTGATTCCAGCGTGGTTGCGGCGTGCTGAACTTCCTCAGCCAGGGACGTATCCATATCATCCTCCTCAAAATGATAAAAGAAGCAATAATGATTATCATTTATATTTTCGTCGGCTAACCTAATCCCACATCGCTTCGCTGTCAACCGTCGGGCAAATAACTTGCGCGACAAAAGCTTGCATCCCGTTGCGGCAAATATGAAAATGAGAAGCATTATCTCCAACAAAAACAGGATCCCGCGCTGTGAAATTCCCTGCCGTTTTCCGTAATCCCCTGCTTTTATTATCACTTTTTGTTTTAGGACTTACCTCAGCCGCTGCCGCCGACTGGCCCCGTCAGGTGACCGACAGCCGCGGCGTTCACACGCTTGAGAGCAAACCGACGCGCATTGTCTCCACCAGCGTGACCTTAACCGGCTCCCTGTTGGCCATTGACGCACCGGTCGTCGCCAGCGGCGCGACCACGCCGAACAACCGCGTGGCGGATGGACAGGGTTTCCTGCGCCAGTGGGGCGATATCGCGAAGCAGCGCAAGGTTGCCCGGCTGTATATCGGCGAGCCGAGCGCTGAAGCGGTGGCCGCGCAAATGCCTGACCTGATTTTGATCAGCGCCACCGGCGGGGATTCCGCGCTGGCGCTGTACGATCAGCTTTCCGCCATTGCGCCGACGCTTATCATCAACTACGACGACAAGAGCTGGCAGGCGCTGCTGACCCAGCTGGGCGCGATCACCGGACACGAAAAGCAGGCCGCCGGGCGCATTGCCGCGTTTGATAAACAGCTCGCGCAGGTGAAACAGCAGATGACGCTGCCGCCGCAGCCGGTGAACGCCATCGTCTACACCGCCGCCGCGCATTCCGCCAACCTTTGGACCGCCGAATCGGCGCAGGGCAAACTGCTGCACCAGCTGGGCTTTACGCTGGCGGACCTGCCTGCCGGGTTGCAGACCTCAACAAGCCAGGGCAAGCGCCACGACATTATCCAGCTGGGCGGTGAAAACCTGGCGACGGGGCTGAACGGCGAAGGGCTGTTTGTGTTTGCCGGCGACGAGAAAGACGTGGCGGCGATTTACGCTAACCCGCTGCTGGCGCACCTGCCGTCGGTGAAAAACAAGCGCGTGTGGGCGTTGGGAACCGAGACGTTCCGCCTGGATTATTACAGCGCGATGTTGGTGTTGCAGCGTTTAGAGGCAATTTTCGGGTAATGCCTGCGCCCGGTGGCGCTTTGCTTACCGGGCCTACGGGTGCAAAATGTAGGCCGGGTAAGGCGCAGCCGCCACCCGGCAAATCACACAGGGGCACTCTCCTGCCTGAACCGGCGCAATTCCACCAGCGCCACCAATAAGATCACACCAACCATTGCTAACACAAACCCGCTGCTGCTCGCGGACGCCGCCGGGGTCATTATTGCCCCCAGCCCGCCGAGGATCGCCGCGCCAATGGCATCGCCCGTGACGTTCTGCGCGGTCCACAGGCCGTTAATGCGCCCGAGCATTCCTTCCGGCGTCTGGGTCTGGATCAGGGTGTACTGCAGCAGCGAGCTGATGGCGCTCAGCCAGCCGAAGATCACCAGACACATCACCCCCAGCACCCAGACCGGCATCAGGCTGAAGAAGCCAATGGCGATAAACGAGGCCAGCGTGGCAAGCAGCATAATCAACCCCGGCCGCGCGCTCTGCGCCAGGTTGCCGCTGGTGAGCGCCCCGCAGGCCGCACCGAGCGGAATGGCGGCGTAGAGAATGCCTATTTCCGAGGCGCTCATCTGCCACTCGCCCGCCAGCGCCGGGTAGAGCACGCGCACCGCGCTCGCCATCGTCAGCAGGCCGCCGAGCAGCGCAATCCCGCCAATCAGCGGGTTGCTGAACAGGAAACGAATCGCGGCCATCAGGGACTTCAGCGGATGCTCGCGCGGCTGCGGCGGAGGTGGCAGCAGCGGCAGGCGCAGCAGCGTCAGCGTGGTGATAAAGGTCCCCGCCGCGGCCAGGCCGTAGTTCCACGCCACGTTGCCGGTTGCCAGCAGCAGGCCGCCCACCATCGGCGAAATCACCGAGCCGAGGCGCACGGTGAGCATGGTGATCGCCCCCGCCTGCATCAGGTTCTCGCGCCCGACCAGCGCGGGCGTCGCCGCCAGCAGCGCCGTCACGCCTAAGGAGGCAAAAAAGCCGTCCCACAGCCCGAGGGCATATATGGCCATCAGCGACGGCTCCGGCAGCATGGCGTTCAGACACAGCCCGATAAAACCCACGCCGCAGGTGCCGCGTGCCAGCAGGATCAGCTTTTTACGCTCGTAGCGGTCCGCCAGCACGCCGCCGACCATCAGGCCGATAAACATCGCCCCGCCGGTTAACGTCACCGATAACCCCACCAGCCAGCTGGAGTGGGTCATCGTCTGGATTTGTACCGGCACGGCCACGCCGAGCAGGCCGAGGGATAAAATGGAGATAAAGCGGGCAATAAACACGGCGCGATACGCCGGGTGCGTTTTAAGCAGGCTGAGGTTGAGCAGCCAGGATTTTTGATTCATGACAAAGCCTTGAGTGTAATTCTACCCATTCCATGGGCGCACATGCTAACATAGCCAAATAAGATAGATAACGATAATCACTATCATTATCAAATCATGGATGTTGCTATGTCGTTTTCCTCATCTTCGGTGCGCGCCGTTGCCGTGCCCGTTTTATTGCTGCTATTGAGCCTCGCGATTGCACTCAGCCTGCTGGTTGGCGCCAGGCCGCTGCCTGCGTCCGTTATTGTCGATGCGTTCTCCGGCACCTGTCAGAGCGCTGACTGCACTATCGTGCTCGACGCCCGCCTGCCCCGCACCCTTGCTGGACTGCTGGCCGGCGGCGCGCTCGGTCTTGCCGGTGCCCTGATGCAAACCCTCACCCGCAACCCGCTGGCGGACCCCGGCATTCTCGGCGTTAACTCTGGCGCCAGCTTTGCCATCGTGCTGGGCGCGGCGCTGTTCGGCTTCACCTCTCCGTCTGAGCAGTTGGTAATGGCCTTCTGCGGCGCGCTGGCCGCCTCGCTGCTAGTGGCGTTTACCGGCAGCCAGGGCGGCGGACAGCTGAGCCCGGTACGCCTGACGCTGGCGGGCGTGGCGCTTGCCGCGGTGCTGGAAGGCTTGTCCAACGGCATCGCCCTGCTCAACCCGGACGTTTACGACCAGCTGCGCTTCTGGCAGGCCGGTTCGCTGGATATCCGCACTCTTGAAACGCTGAAAGTGGTGGCGATCCCGGTGATGATTGCCGCCGCCGTAGCGCTGTCGTTAAGCCGGGCGCTGAACAGCCTGAGCCTCGGCAGCGACACCGCCACCGCGCTCGGCAACCGCGTCGCGCGCACGCAGCTGATTGGCCTGCTTACCATCACCGTCCTGTGCGGCAGCGCGACCGCCGTGGTTGGCCCGATTGCCTTTATCGGCCTGATGATGCCCCATATGGCGCGCTGGCTGGTGGGGGCGGATCACCGCTGGTCCCTGCCGGTCACGCTGCTGGCAACCCCTGCCCTGCTGCTGTTTGCCGACGTGCTGGGCCGCCTGCTGGTGCCGGGCGAGCTGCGCGTCTCGGTGGTCAGCGCCTTTATCGGTGCGCCGGTGCTGATCTTCCTGGTACGACGCAGACGCGGAGGTGGCGCATGATGGCTCCCTCCCGGCGTTTAGTCGCCTGCGTCTCCCTGCTGGTTATCGCCATTCTGCTGCTGGCAACGTGGAGCCTGCGCAGCGGCGCGGTGACGCTTGATTTCACCCAGGTGTTTGACGCCCTGCTCGGCAGCGCGCCGCGTAACATCACCATGGTGGTCACCGAATGGCGGCTGCCGCGCGTGGCGATGGCAATCCTGGTCGGCGCGGCGCTCGGCGTCAGCGGCGCGATATTCCAGTCGCTGATGCGCAACCCGCTCGGCAGCCCGGACGTGATGGGCCTCAATACCGGGGCCTGGAGCGGCGTGCTGGTGGCGATGGTGCTGTTCGGCCAGCACCTGACGGCCATTACCTTCACGGCGATGGCGGGCGGCATTCTGACGTCGCTGGTTATCTGGCTGTTGGCCTGGCGCAACGGCATCGACACCTTCCGGCTGATCATTATCGGTATCGGCATCCGTGCGATGCTGATGGCCTTTAATACCTGGCTGCTGCTGCAGGCCTCGCTGGAAACGGCGCTTTCCGCCGGGCTGTGGTACGCAGGTTCTCTCAACGGCCTGACGTGGGGCAAAACCTGGCCCGCCGCGCCGCTGATTGTGCTGATGTTTATCGGCGCGCTGCTGCTGGTGCGACGCATGCGGCTGCTGGAGATGGGCGACGACAGCGCCTGCGCGCTGGGCGTGAGCGTCGAGCGCTCGCGCCTGATGCTGATGCTGGTGGCGGTATTGCTGACCGCCGCCTCCACCGCCATCGCCGGGCCGATCTCGTTTATCGCCCTTGTCGCGCCGCATATCGCACGACGTCTAAGCGGGACGGCGCGCTGGGGATTAACCCAGGCGGCGCTGTGCGGCGCGCTGCTGCTACTGGCCGCCGATCTCTGCGCCCAGCGGCTGTTTATGCCTTACCAGCTTCCGGTGGGCGTGGTGACCGTCAGCCTCGGCGGCATTTACCTTATCGTCTTGCTCGTTCAGGAGTCACGCAAGAAATGACAGATTCAATCACCCGCTTGCGCGGCGAAAATCTCACCCTTGGCTACGGCAAAAAAATCGTTGCCCGAGACTTAACCGTTGCCATTCCGGACGGCCACTTCACGGCGATTATCGGCCCGAACGGCTGCGGAAAATCGACCCTGCTGCGCACGCTGAGCCGCCTGATGACGCCGGTGGAGGGGAGTGTCTTCCTGGACGGGGAGCAGATCCAGCGCTTCGCCAGCAAAGAGGTGGCCAGGCGCATCGGGCTGCTGGCGCAAAACGCTACCACGCCGGGGGACATCACGGTGCAGGAGCTGGTCTCGCGCGGGCGCTATCCGCACCAGCCGCTGTTTACCCGCTGGCGCAAGGAAGATGACGAAGCGGTGAACCGCGCGATGCGGGCGACGGGCATTACCGATCTCGCCCAGCAGAGCGTGGACACCCTCTCCGGCGGCCAGCGTCAGCGGGCGTGGATTGCGATGGTGCTGGCGCAGGAAACGTCGATCATGCTGCTGGACGAGCCGACAACCTGGCTGGACATCAGCCACCAGATTGATCTGCTGGAGCTGCTGAGCGAGCTGAACCGCACGCAGGGCTATACTCTGGCGGCGGTGCTGCACGATTTAAACCAGGCGTGCCGTTACGCCACGCACCTGATTGCCTTGCGCGACGGGGAGATTGTTGCGCAGGGTGCGCCGAAAGAGATTGTCACACCGGAGCTGATCGCGCGGATCTACGGTATGCGCTGCATGATTATTGACGATCCGGTGGCGGGAACGCCGCTGGTGGTGCCGTTAGGTCGGCGGTAATTGCCGGGTGGCGGCTACGCCTGACCCGGCCTACACTCGGCTCCCGTAGGCCGGGTAAGGCGTAGCCGCCACCCGGCGCTTTTGACGTTACCCCAAAATATTCCTCAACACTGGCCCAATTTTCTCAAACGCCTGCGGTGAAATGATATCCACGTGGGCGCAGTCCTGGCTGTAGACCTCCAGCTCGCCCACCCACGGCGCCCAGGCCGTATGCGGATCCATCGTTCGGGTACGTTCGGCAACAAACAGCGTTGCTTTACCGTCAAAGCGCGAACTGTGCGCCGTGGTGAGCAGCCGCACCGCATCGGCGTAGTTGTCTTCGATAGCGTTAAACAGCTCGCTGGAGCCCTGTCCCTGCTGGGCGGCGATAAACGCCTGCCGCTCGCGCTCGATCTCCGCCAGCACCGCCGGGTCGAGGCCGTTGGCCTCTTTTTCCGCCCAGTTCTGGGTTTCCGGCGGCCAGGTATCCAGCAGGCCGAGGAACGCCACCGCTTCACCCTGCTCGCGCAGGCGGGCCGCAATGCCCTGCGCCAGCGTGCCGCCGAGGGAATAGCCGAACAGGTAATACGGCCCCTGCGGCTGCTGCTTACGCAACGTTTTCAGGTGATGATCGATCGCTCCATCGAGATCCGCGCACTGCTGCATCGGGCCGTTTGGCCGCGGCGACTGAATGCCGACGATTGACCAGCGCGGGCTGAGGTAGCGCGCCAGGACGCTAAACTGCCAGGCAAAGCCGGACGCCGGATGGAAGCAGAACAGCGTCGGGCCGTCGCCCTCACGCAGCGGCAGAAGCGTTTCAAACCCCAGACGCTGCGCCTGCTCGTCGCTCATTTGCGAGTCCAGCAGCGCGCTAAGCTTACTCACCGTGGAGGCGACCATAATTTGCCCCGGCGTGACCTTGCGGTTGAACGCGCGGCTGAGCTGCGCCGCGAGGCGCATCGCCAGCAGCGAGTGGCCGCCGAGGGCGAAGAAATCCGCCTCAATGTCGCTGATCTCACAGCCCAGCAGCGCGGCAAACGCCTGCGCCACGGCGATTTCAGTTTCGCTTTCCGGCGCGCGACCGGAGGTTTTACCGGTCAGTTCCGGCAGCGGCAGCGCCTTGCGGTCGAGCTTGCCGTTGGCGCTCAGCGGCAGCGCGCTGATTTGCAGCACCACCACCGGCACCATATGCGGCGGCAACTGGGTTTTGAGCGAGTCCAGCAGCGCGTCGCGGTCCAGCGGTAAGCCAGATTCAGAAACCACGTACCCCACCAGCTGGCGGGCATCGCCGCCCGTCGCCGCCGCCTGGTTGAACACGCAGGCGTGCGCCACGGCCTGGGCCACGTCCGGCAGCGACAGCATCGCCCGGTCGATTTCACCCAGCTCGATGCGCTGGCCGCGGATTTTGAGCTGGTCATCGCTGCGGCCCAGATATTCCACCGCGCCGTTATCCAGCCAGCGGGCAACGTCACCGGTGCGGTACATGCGCTCGCCCGCAGCGAACGGGTCGGCGATAAAGCGGCTGGCGGTGAGATCGGGGCGTCCCAGATATCCCTGCGCCAGCTGGATGCCGGTGAGGTAGAGATCCCCCGCCACGCCGAACGGTACCGGGCGCATCATCGCATCCAGAATGCGCAGCCCCGTGTTCCACACCGGGAAACCGATCGGCACGCTGTTGCCTTCCACCGCCGCCAGCTCGGGCCCAAACGCCGGATACCAGCTGACGTCCACCGCCGCTTCCGTCGGGCCATAGAGGTTATGCAGCGGCACGTGCGTCAGCTGTTCCCACTCGCGGCACAGCGCGGTCGGCAGCGCTTCGCCGCTGCAGAACACCTGCTTAAGCGTGTTGCAGCACCCGACGTTTTCCGGCGTCAGCGAGGCAACAAACGCCGCCAGCATCGACGGCACGAAGTGGGTAGTGGTCACGCCGTAGTGCGCGAAGAAGCTCTGCATTGCCTGCGGGTCGCGGTGCGCGTCCGGCTCCGCCATCACCAGCTTCGCCCCGGCGATAAACGGCCACCAGAACTCCCACACCGACACGTCAAAGCTGCACGGCGTTTTCTGCGCCACCACATCGTTCGCGCCCAGCGGATAATGGTCCTGCATCCACTTCAGGCGGTTAACGATGGCGGTATGGCCGACCATGACCCCTTTTGGACGCCCGGTCGAACCGGAGGTAAAGATGATGTACGCCGTCTGCTCCGGCTTTGCCAGACGCAGCGGTTCAGCATCGGTGGCCGGTAAAAGCGTGTTGTAACTAAACGTCTCGACGGACAGATCGCTAAAGCGCGGAAGCTGTTCGTCGGTGGTAATGAGCAGGGACGGCTTCGCGTCCTCGAGCATCATCCGCAGGCGATCGTCCGGGTAGCCGGTGTCGAGCGGCAGCCACGCGGCGCCCGCCTCCACAATGCCGTGCAAGGCTAACGTCAGGAATACCGAGCGCGGCAGGGCCACCGCCACGCTGTCGCCCGGCTTCACGCCGCGCGCGCGCAGCAGGTTTGCCAGCGCGACCACCTGCTCGCGCATCTGGCGGTAGTTCAGTTCAGTATGGGCATCCGCCAGCGCGGGGGCGTCCGGCGTTCTGCTCGCCTGTTCCGCCACCAGATCCGCGAGCGTGGTGGACGGCAGCGCCAGCCCGGTATCGTTGATGCGCGTGAGCTTTGCGTATTCCTGCTCTGAAACGGTTTCCACCTCGCCGCAGCGCAGGTCAGGATTGGCCGCAAACTGCACCAGCATCGCGTTCAGGCGCGCCACGTGACGCGTCAGCGTCGCCTCGTCGTAGCGCTGCTTATTGGCGAGGATCTCCATGCTCAGCCCGCCCTGCTCGTCCGGGAACAGCGCCAGCTCAAGATCGTTCACCGGGCCGGTCGCCAGCGTGTGGGTAATGGCCTCCACGCCGTCGATATCCAGCTGGTAGTCGAACACTTTAACGTTCAGCACCGGACCAAACAGCGCTTCATCGCCTGCGGCACGTCCGCTGTCGCGCACGATCTGCTCGGCGTCGTAGCGCTGGTGGCGGCGCATTTTTTTCAGCTGGTTCGCCAGGCGCAGCGCCAGCGAGGGCAGGCTCTCCTGGGGATCGATATTGACCGCCAGCGGCAGGACGTTAAGCACCGGCCCGGTCGCGGTGAGCGCCGCGGATCCCATCCGGCGCATAAAGATAAACCCGGCGGCGTAGTCCAGCCGTCCGGTGAGGCGCCCCAGCCACAGCGCCACCAGCGCAAGCGCCAGGTCGGTGCGCTGTACCTGCCCTGCCGCCTGTGCAAGCTTGCTGAAAGCGCGGCCGTCGGCGGTAATTTTCAGACGCAGAATGTCGGTCGTGGCGGCGCGGCCCGGCAGCGGCGCGGAGGAGAGCGAGACCGGAGAAGGCAGCTCTTTGCGCTGCCCGGCCCAGAAGGCGCCGTCGCGCCGGTACGCCTCGCTGTCGCGATAGCGCTGATACTCGTCCACCACCTCTGCGAATGGCGTAAACGGGGATTCCGGCGTGGGTTCGCCCTTTTTCCACGCGGCATAAATCGCGGCGATCTGGCGGGTTATGGCCGGGAAGCTGAAGCCATCCACCACCAGATGGTGATAGCGTTGATACCAGTACCAGTGTTTTTCACCGACCTGAATCAGCTGATGGAAAGCGAGCGGCTGACCGGTGTCGACGCGCAGGTTCTGGTTAAGATCGGCGTCCATCAGCGCCACGGCGGCGGCGTGGGAATCAACGCGAACGATGGACGGTTCCGGCAGAATGAAGGTGTCATCCACCCACTGCCACGCCTCACCGTTGTCTTCCGCAAAGCGCATGCGCAGGGTATCGGCCTGCATCATGCCCGCGGCAATGGCTTTTGCCAGCAGCGGCGCGTCAATGTCGCCTTTCAGCTCGGTGTAGTGCGCCACGCTCCAGGCGTTTGGCAGCGTGGACAGCTGTTCCGCCATCCAGATCCCCGGCTGGGCGGCGACGAGAGGAAGACGGTTCATGCGTTCTCCCCCGCGAAATAAGACGGCTCAAGCGTCTGCCAGCGTTCCGCCAGCCACTGCTGGCACGCCTCCTGAGACTGTGCTTCGCACACCACGCCCCACCCTGCCGGCAGTTCGCACTGCTGTGGCCACAGGCTGTACTGCCCCTGGTCGTTTTGCAAAATGGCGAACTGTCCCTGCGGATTATCGAAAGGATTGCTGAATTCCATACAGACTCCGTTAGTGAATAAGCGGCTGCCAGAGGGTGATAAGCCCCTGCGTCAGCCCACCGCGCCAGCAAAGCGCATCGTGTCCGCCGTCAACCTGACGCCAGATAACCGGTTGGTGTGTGTGCAGTTCGGCATAAATCGCCTGATTCGCGCGGAAGATGAGCGGCTCGTTGCGCCCGGCCTCAAGAAGGATGCGTAACCCGCGAGGGGATATTTCGCCGGCTTTAAGTTGTTCGATTAACAGCCCGTCCTGCTGGCCGCCGCGGTGCGGCCACCAGTAGGAGCCGGACTGGCTAAGCACGCAGCCAAAACGCTGCGGCCAGTGCAGTGCGGCATAAAGGGAAGAGAGACCGCCAAAGCTTTGCCCTGCGACCACCGTACGGTCGGCGCGGTCGCTAAACGGCACGCGTTTTTTAACAAGGGGGAGAAGTTCTTCCTGCACCGCCAGCCAGAAATCGGAATTGCACGGCAGCTCGCGGTTGCGATGCTCCATGTCGATAACATCGATTAAGACGTAGACCGCAGGCGGCAGTTTGCGCTCGCTGGTGAGCGACGCCAGCGCAGGCCAGACCGGCATACTTTCGGCCCAGAACTGCCCGTCAAGCAGCACCGCCAGCGGACGTTCCGGGTCGTCGCCCCCGGTAGTGAAAATCCAGACGCGACGGCGATTTTTCAGGCGCACGCTTTCCCACTCAATGCAGACTGGCGGCTGATACGGCGTATCGGGATGATTCCACCCCGGCTGAACCGGTGCTTGCGGCATCTCCAGCGCGGAGACGGCATGGCCGCGCCCGCCGCGCCAGCTCTGCGGGTTCAGCGGGTCAGAAACCGCATGCGGCAGCAGCTTGCGCCACCCTTCGCGCAGCGCCATGCGCTCCGGCTGCTCACCTTCAAACACGACGCTGGCAAAATCGTTTTCATTCACGGAAGGGATAAAACAGTAGCTTCCGCGCCACTCGGGGCTGAACTCGCCCTGCCACTGCCAGACGTCGGTATCGGGAATGCGTTCGAGGGACTGCGGGCGGGCATTTTGATGGTGATCGGTCACGCCGGTGACGTAGAGCCAGACGCGTTTGATCGGTGACGTTCTTTGCGTTCCTGCCGGGTCACGCCACCAGAACGTGACGCGATAGTTTCCCTTTTCCGGCGTCCATTCAGGCCCGTTTTTCGACTGCCACCACGCTTCACTTCCCGTTGTTAACGCCGTCACCCTTATAACCTCATGTTTAACAGTCTTTTTTGTTTCAGAGCAAATTTTATTGATAATATTATTGATAACTATTTGCATTTGCAATAGCGTAGTGCCCGCGCTGTGGGAAGCGCTCATAAAACAACCACAAAAGCAGGACGTACAATGAATAAGAAGATTCACTCTCTGGCCTTGCTGGTCAATTTAGGGATTTATGGCGTCGCGCTGCCTGCTCTGGCAGACGACAACACCGCCTCTGCGCAGCACGAAGATACGATGGTGATCACCGCCGCCGAGCAGAATCTGCAGGCGCCGGGGGTATCGACCATCACCGCCGATGAGATCCGCAAAAACCCGCCCGCGCGCGACGTGGCGGAAATCATTCGTACCATGCCGGGCGTTAACCTGACCGGTAACTCCACCAGCGGCCAGCGCGGGAATAACCGTCAGATTGATATCCGCGGCATGGGGCCAGAAAACACCCTGATCCTGATCGACGGCAAGCCGGTGACCAGCCGTAACTCCATCCGTCTGGGCTGGCGCGGCGAGCGTGACACCCGCGGCGATACCGGCTGGGTGCCGCCGGAGATGATCGAGCGCATCGAAGTGATCCGCGGTCCGGCCGCCGCGCGCTACGGCAACGGCGCGGCAGGCGGCGTGGTGAACATCATCACCAAAAAATTCGACGACCAATGGCACGGCTCCTGGAACACCTACCTGAATGCGCCTGAGCACAAGGATGAAGGTTCCACCAAACGCACCAACTTCAGCCTGAGCGGCCCGCTGGGCGGCGACTTCAGCTTCCGCATGTTCGGTAACCTGGACAAAACCCAGGCCGACGCGTGGGACATCAACCAGGGTCACCAGTCTGACCGTACCGGTGCCTACGCCGACACGCTGCCCGCGGGCCGCGAGGGTGTAGAAAATAAAGACATCAACGGCGTGGTGCGCTGGGACTTTGCGCCGATGCAGTCTCTGGAATTTGAGGCGGGCTACAGCCGCCAGAACAACCTCTACGCCGGTGATACCCAGAACACCAACAACGACAATAGCTCCAGCGGCCTGGTGAAAAAGAACTACGGCAAAGAGACCAACCGTATCTATCGCCAGAACTTCGCGGTGACCTGGAACGGCGGCTGGGATAACGGCATTACCACCAGCAACTGGGCGCAGTACGAGCACACCCGCAACTCCCGTCTGGGTGAAGGGCTGGCGGGCGGTACGGAAGGCTTGTTCAACAGCAATAAATTCACCGACACCGATCTGGCCGACGTGATGCTGCACAGCGAAATCAACCTGCCGATTGATTTCCTCGTTAACCAGAACCTGACGCTGGGTACCGAGTGGAACCAGCAGCGCATGAAAGATTCCACCTCCTTCACGCAAACCCTGCAGGGCGGCACCATTCCGGGCATGAGTAACGATCGGAGCCCGTACACGTCGGCAGAGATTTTCTCCCTGTTCGCCGAAAACAACATGGAGCTGACCGACAGCACCATGCTGACCCCTGCCCTGCGCTTCGACCACCACACCATCGTCGGCAACAACTGGAGCCCGTCCCTGAACCTGTCGCAGGGTCTGGGGGATGACTTCACGCTGAAGATGGGTATCGCCCGCGCCTATAAGGCGCCAAGCCTGTATCAGACCAACCCGAACTACCTGCTCTACAGCAAAGGTCAGGGCTGCTACGCCAGCTCCGACGGCGTGGGCTGCTACATGATGGGTAACGACGATCTTAAGGCCGAAACCAGCATCAACAAAGAGATTGGTCTGGAGTGGAAGCGCGACGGCTGGCTGGCGGGCGTGACCTGGTTCCGCAACGACTACCGCAACAAGATCGAAGCGGGCTACGCGCCGATCGGCCACACCTCATCTGGTAAAGTGCAGACGGATATCTACCAGTGGGAAAACGTACCGAAAGCGGTGGTTGAAGGGCTGGAAGGCTCCCTGAACGTGCCGGTCAGCGACACCATTAACTGGACCAACAACATCACCTACATGCTGCAGAGCAAGAACAAGGAGACCGGCGACCGTCTGTCGATCATTCCGGAGTACACGCTGAACTCGACCCTGAGCTGGCAGGTTCATCAGGACGTGTCGCTCCAGTCGACCTTTACCTGGTACGGCAAGCAGCAGCCGAAGAAGTACAACTACAAAGGTCAGCCTGTGACCGGGTCTGAAAAAGACGAGGTCAGCCCGTACAGCATCGTTGGTCTGAGCGCGACCTGGGACATGACCAAAAACGTCAGCCTGACCGGCGGCGTGGATAACGTCTTCGACAAGCGCCAGTGGCGTGCGGGTAATGCCCAGACGACCGGGAACGCCACCACCGGCGCGTATATGTACGGCGCGGGGGCTTATACCTATAATGAGCCAGGCCGTACGTGGTATATGAGCGTGAATACGCGATTCTGATAAAGGCAACAACGCAGCCCTCTCCCTGTGGGAGAGGGCTGGGTGAGGGCATCAGGCCGGACTATTTATTGATAGAGGGGAAACCATGCACACCACCCACCGCACGTTCATTCTCGCCGGCCATACCGTACACCACGTCACCTTCGACCCAACCACCTTCACCGACGCCGATCTCCTCTGGCTCCCCCACCACGCTGAGCTTGCAAACGCCGGGCGCAAACGCAAAGCCGAGCATCTGGCAGGCCGCATCGCCGCCGCGCATGCCTTACCTGACCACACCGTGCCCGGCATCGGCCCCAGCGGTGAACCGCTCTGGCCGGAAGGCGTTTCAGGGAGCATCACCCACAGCGGCACGCAGGCGATGGCGGTTGCCGTCCGTTATCCAGACGCGCTTGTGGGTATTGATTGCGAAGCCATTCTTCCTGACCGAGAAGCCCGAGAAATCCAGGACGGCATCATTAATGCACAGGAAGCGATGTGCCTGACGCGCTCGGGCTACCCCTTTGCGCTGGCGTTGACGCTTGCATTCAGCGCCAAAGAGAGTCTGTTTAAGGCGCTCTACCCACGGGTGAAGATTTACATGGGTTTTGACTGTGCCCGCATAACAAGACTCAATGAGAAAACACTCACGCTGGCGCTGACCTACCCACAGGCTGAGTTTAAAGTAGGAACTCTATTTACACTTCACTGGCTGCTTCATGGCTACCACGCGATCACTTTGCTGTAACGCTCATCAGGTTTCGAAAATCTTCTTTCAGTCCATATTTGATTTATTTCTCACAACGCAAAAATCGTTTTTTAGGAATATATCAATCTTCTTTTCCATTTCGACAGGAGTAGGATAAAAACTCAATAACCATATTATTACAATGGATTTATAATGCCGGTAAATGAACGCATTATTCCCACCTCAGGAACCCCGATTAACCCAGGCGGTATCCGACAACTCACCATCGGTGAGATAGCCCTCGCGAAGACGCTTTACGGTTACAGTATCCATTATCATCTGGTGTGGGTGCACAGGGAAAGTTATCTTCCTTTTAATCTCCAGCCTGTCGATATAGCGATGAGTCCCAATGGTGAAATGTGGTTTAGAGAAGAAACTTATTCACCTGATTTCTCATTAGAGGACGACTTAGTTAAGAAGCATAGATTTATGCATGAAATGATGCACGTCTGGCAAACACAAAAAGGGATGTTTGTCAGGACCAGAGGATTATTTTCAGGTATTGCTGACTATACTTATAGTTTAGG
>NZ_CAMFKT010000010.1:0-167960 GCF_945957325.1 Enterobacter sp. PL1 | reverse complement strand
ATTGAATCTACAAGCATTATGTTTAAGTCTTTTTTCCCAAAGCCGGGGCCTTTTTTCCTGTCGGCATTTATTTGGGCACTGATCGCTGTCATTTTCTGGCAGGCGGGCGGCGGCGCATGGCTGACGCGCATCACGGGGGCGACAGGTGAGGTGCCGATTAGCGCGGCGCGCTTCTGGTCGCTGAGCTACCTGCTGTTTTACGCCTACTACATGGTGTGCGTAGGGCTGTTTGCCCTGTTCTGGTTTGTCTATTCACCCCACCGCTGGCAGTACTGGTCGATCCTTGGCACATCGCTGATTATCTTTGTGACCTGGTTCCTGGTGGAAGTGGGCGTAGCGGTTAACGCCTGGTATGCACCGTTCTACGATCTGATCCAGACCGCGCTGAGCTCGCCACACAAGGTGACCATCAATCAGTTCTACCATGAGGTCGGCGTCTTCCTCGGCATCGCCCTGATTGCGGTGATCATCGGCGTGATGAACAACTTCTTCGTTAGCCACTACGTTTTCCGCTGGCGTACCGCGATGAACGAACATTATATGGCGCACTGGCAGCACCTGCGTCATATCGAAGGTGCCGCACAGCGCGTGCAGGAAGACACCATGCGTTTTGCCTCCACGCTTGAAGACATGGGCGTCAGCTTTATCAACGCCATCATGACGCTGATTGCCTTCCTGCCGGTGCTGGTGACGCTCTCGGCGCACGTGCCGGATCTGCCGATTGTCGGTCATATTCCGTATGGTCTGGTGATTGCCGCGATTGTCTGGTCGCTGATGGGCACGGGCCTGCTGGCGGTAGTTGGGATTAAACTGCCGGGTCTGGAGTTTAAAAATCAACGCGTCGAAGCCGCATACCGTAAAGAGCTGGTGTACGGTGAAGACGATGCCAACCGCGCCTCGCCGCCGACCGTCCGCGAGCTGTTTGGCGCCGTGCGTCGTAACTATTTCCGTCTTTACTTCCACTATATGTATTTCAACATTGCGCGTATTTTGTATCTGCAGGTGGATAACGTTTTCGGTTTGTTCCTGCTGTTTCCGTCCATTGTTGCGGGTACGATTACGCTCGGTCTGATGACGCAGATCACCAACGTTTTCGGTCAGGTTCGTGGGTCGTTCCAGTACCTGATCAGCTCCTGGACCACGCTGGTGGAACTGATGTCCATCTACAAACGTCTGCGCAGCTTTGAACGCGAGCTGGACGATCGTGACCTGCAGGAAGTCACCAACACATTTAGCTAATACAGGACGTTGCTATGCCTTTTGCCGTACCGCGCGCGTTACCGTTGACCATACTGGCCGCTTTTGTGCTGGCAGGCTGTGCCGAAAAGGGGGCCGCTCCGCTCAAAAAGGGCGAGAAGCCCGTTGATGTGGCGAGCGTTGTGCGGCAGAAAATGCCCGCCAGCGTGAAGGATCGCAATGCGTGGGCAGACGCGCTGGCAAAAACCTTTGAGAGCCAAAAGATTGCGCCGACCGAGGAGAACATCTGTTCGGTGCTGGCGGTGGCGCAGCAGGAGTCGATGTATCAGTCAGACCCGGCTGTGCCGGGGCTGAATAAAATCGCCTGGAAAGAGATCGACCGCCGCGCGGAGTCCATGCATATCCCGGTGTTCCTCGTGCATACCGCGCTTAAAATCACCTCGCCGAACGGCAAAAGCTACAGCGAACGGCTGGACACGGTGAAAACCGAAAAACAGCTTAGCGCTATTTTCGATGATTTCATCAACATGGTGCCGATGGGGCAGAAGCTGTTTGGCTCACTGAACCCGGTCCACACCGGTGGCCCAATGCAGGTAAGCATCGCGTTCGCGGAGAAACACACCGACGGCTATCCGTGGAAAATCGACGGTACGGTGCGCCAGGAGGTCTTCTCCCTGCGCGGCGGACTGTGGTTCGGCACGTATCATCTGCTGAACTACCCGGCAAACTACGATGAGCCGCTGTACCGCTTTGCCGACTTTAACGCAGGCTGGTATGCCAGCCGTAATGCGGCATTCCAGAGTGCGGTCAGCCGCGCAAGCGGCGTTAAGCTGGCGCTGGACGGCGATCTTATCGCCTACGGCAGCAGCGAGGCGGGAAGCACCGAGCGGGCGATCCGGAAATTATCGACAACGCTTGATATGAGCAACAGCGACATTCGCCGTCAGCTTGAGAAAGGCGACAGCCTGGCCTTTGAGAAAACGGATCTCTACAAGAAAGTGTTTGCGCTTGCCGATAAGAAAAGCGGGAAAACGTTACCGAGGGCTATCCTGCCGGGCATCCAGCTGGAAAGCCCGAAGATCACGCGTAACCTGACCACCGCGTGGTTCGCGAAACGCGTGGACGATCGCCGGGCTCGCTGTATGGGGCTTTAACGGCGGCGGCGAAAGCGCAGCACTAATGCCACAACGCCCAGAATCATACATCCCGCGAGGAAGGGAATCAGGCCGAACAGGGTGCTGACGCCAAAGCCAATCTCAACTCGCGGGCGTCCGTTATCCTGTACCTGCATGAGATGTTCATAAACGCCAGGCGCATGGACCAGCATATTGAGCAGCTGCGAGCCAGCCCAGAAGCAGAACAGAACAAACAGGGCATACGCGATATTACCCGCCGTGGAGGTTTTTGGTTTTCCGCCAAAAATCGGTTTCGACAATGTAAAGTCAGCCATGATGACCTCCGGATAAATCGCTCTGTTAATACGCTTCGTACAGGGTGAGTTTGACAGGTCATCGCATTTGTCAATATCAGAATCGTGGTAATTTACGCGCCGGAATCCTCCTGGATTGTTGATTTCTGCAGCACGTCACAATTTATTAACTTAAGTGAAATTGCGTCGCGTTTCAGAATTTCCGTATCTGCCACAGACCTGGCCGTAAAACTGTGAGAGGATGTCTTTTTTTCCTGCCGGAGTTGTTATGAAGCTCACGTCCAAACTACGCCGTGACTGGCACTACTACGCCTTCGCTATCGGGCTGATCTTTATTCTTAACGGTGTCGTGGGCCTGCTGGGGTTTGAGGCAAAAGGCTGGCAAACCTATGCCGTTGGGCTGGTGACCTGGGTTATCAGTTTCTGGCTGGCGGGGTTGATTATCCGCCGCCGTCCTGAAGAGACGACAGCGGATGAGGCAGCGTCGGCGAAGCGCGCCGATTAACCGTTTACGGAACTTTTAAGCGCGCTGTCGGCGGCGTGACGCTCCAGCGCCAGTTCGATCAGGCGGGTGATCAGTTCCGGATAGCTGAGGCCGCTCGCCTGCCACAGCTTCGGATACATGCTGATGTTAGTGAACCCCGGCAGCGTGTTGATTTCATTGATCACCACCTCGTTTTCCGCCGTCAGGAACACATCCACGCGCGCCATGCCGCAGCAGCCGAGCGTCTGATAAGCGCGAATGGCGATCGCCCGGATCTTATCGTTAACCGCCGGATCGAGATCCGCAGGCACGACAACCTGCGCGCCTTTATCATCAATGTATTTGGTGTCGTACGAGTAGAAGTCGCTGTTTAAGACCACTTCGCCGCAGGTGCTCGCCTGTGGAAAATCGTTGCCCAGCACGGCGCACTCAATTTCACGGCCTTTGATGCCCTGCTCAACCACCACTTTATGGTCGAACTCAAACGCCAGGCGGACGGCCTGGGTGAACTCAGCTTCGCTGGTCACTTTGCTGACGCCCACGGAGGAGCCCTGGTTTGCTGGCTTCACAAACAGCGGCAGACCCAGCTCTCCGCTGATTTGCGCGAAGGTGTGTTTGTCTCGGTTGGCGCGGGTGAGCGTAACGAACGGGGCAATATTCAGCCCGGCGTCGCGCAGCAGGCGTTTGGTGACGTCTTTGTCCATGCACGCGGCGGAGCCGAGTACGTCCGAGCCGACGAACGGCAGGTTGGCCATGCGCAGCATCCCCTGCAGGGAACCATCTTCCCCCAGGGTACCGTGAACGATAGGGAAGACCACGTCGATCTGGGCGAGAGCCTGTGCATTGCCTGCATCGATAAGCTGCCCCTTCGCGACGCCGGGTACGGTGGCGACGCTAATTTCTGAAGGATTCAGGGCGATATGGGCCGGATCGTGAGCATTCAGCAGATACTGGCTGGCATCGTTAACGTGCCACTGACCCTGTTTATCAATGCCCAGCAGCACCACGTCGAAACGGCTTTTATCGATCGCATCAACGATATTTTTAGCCGATTGCAATGACACTTCGTGTTCCGCTGATTTTCCCCCAAAGACAATACCTACGCGCTGCTTAGCCATCTCACTCTCTTCCAGTCTGACGAAAAGCCAATAACATACCACGATGCCCGGCGGGTTTCGCGACCTTCTGCCATAATGTTTGGGGGAATGTACAGGGGGGCGAGTGAAAGGAAAAACGCTGCTGACCGTTTTGATTCTTATCGCCGTCGCAACGGTGGGTTACCGCTGGTTGCCGCCTTACTACAATCCTTTCATACCGCTGGCGCTTGACGATCCGCCAGGCCGAATCACCCAGTATAAGCTTCGGCGCTTAACGCCCGAGGCCTGCGCAAGCCTGCTTGCGCAGGCTAATCAACGCGATCTCATCCGCACCCAGCCGGTCGCTGACAGCGCCGGGGAATGCCCGCTGAGTAACGTCGTGCGCGTGCGTGACTTCGGCCCTGTCGGCCTGAACAGCAGCTTTCTTGCCAGCTGTCCGCTGGCGCTCAGCTCAGCCCTCTTTATCAGCCAGCAGGCCCGGCCGCTGACAAAACGCTATACGGGCAGCGACCTCGCGCGTATCGATCACCTCGGCAGCTTTGCCTGCCGCAATATTTACCACCGCCCTGACGCGCGCCGCAGTGAACATGCCACGGCGGAGGCGCTGGATATTGCCGCTTTTCGTCTGGCGAACGGCGAACGCGTCACGGTGCTGAACGGCTGGAAGGCGGCCACGACGCAGCCCTGGCTGAAGGCGATGCTGGCGGCAAGCTGCGGGTACTACGGGAACGGTCTGGGGCCAGAGTACAACGCGGCGCATGCCAACCATTTTCATCTCGGAATGCGCGGTTTTGGCCTGTGCCGGTGAAGCATAATATTCCGCCAGAAAATGGATGAATTGTGACTTATTTCACAAATATGATGACTGGGAAGATAAAACACCAAAGTCGGTCAGGCCGCATCTCTGGTGCGACGTTAACACGCGTAACTTGCTAATCTGACGGCGAATTCGCCTAAAAATGAAGACTATTCTGTATGGAATCCTGGAAAGTTAATCTCATCTCGGTCTGGTTCGGTTGCTTCTTCACCGGGCTGGCCATCAGCCAGATTTTGCCGTTCCTGCCGCTGTACGTCTCGCAGCTGGGGGTCACCTCGCACGAAGCGCTCTCCATGTGGTCCGGCCTGACGTTCAGCGTCACCTTTCTGGTTTCCGCGATTGTGTCACCCATGTGGGGCAGCCTGGCCGATCGAAAAGGCAGAAAACTGATGCTGCTGCGCGCCTCGCTCGGGATGGCGATAGCCATTCTGCTGCAGGCCTTCGCCACCAACGTCTGGCAGCTGTTCTTCCTGCGGGCGGTGATGGGGCTGACGTCCGGGTATATTCCAAACGCCATGGCGCTGGTCGCCTCTCAGGTGCCGCGCGAGCGGAGCGGCTGGGCGCTGAGCACGCTCTCCACGGCGCAGATCAGCGGCGTCATCGGTGGCCCGCTGCTGGGGGGCTTTCTGGCGGACCACGTCGGACTGCGCGCGGTATTTATCATCACTGCGGTTCTGCTGGTGGTCAGTTTTCTGGTCACGCTCTTTCTGATTAAAGAGGGAGGCCGCCCGGTTATCAGTAAATCTGAACGCCTGAGCGGCAAGGCCGTTTTCGCCTCGCTGCCTTATCCGGGGCTGATGATCAGCCTGTTTGTCACCACCATGGTGATCCAGCTCTGTAACGGTTCGGTGGGGCCGATACTGGCGCTGTTTATCAAGTCAATGGAGCCGGAGAGCACGAACATCGCTTTTTTAAGCGGCATGATTGCCGCCGTGCCGGGCGTATCCGCCCTGATTTCCGCGCCGCGTCTCGGAAAACTGGGTGACAGGATCGGTACGGCGCGCATCCTGATGGCGACGCTGATCTTTGCGGTGGTGCTCTTCTTTGCGATGTCGTTCGTCACCTCTCCGCTTCAGCTTGGCGTACTGCGATTTCTGCTCGGCTTTGCCGATGGCGCCATGTTGCCTGCGGTACAGACCCTGCTGGTCAAATATTCCAGCGACCAGGTGACGGGGCGTATTTTTGGATATAACCAGTCATTTATGTATCTGGGGAATGTTGCCGGTCCGCTTATTGGCGCCTCCGTTTCCGCGATGGCCGGTTTTCGTTGGGTATTTGCGGCGACGGCGATTGTCGTTTTAATCAATATTATCCAGCTGGCTATTGCGCTGCGACGCCGCAGACAAATGGCGGAGGCGAAATCGGCGAGATAACGCTTTCGCAGATGTATTATATATTCTTATGGTAGCCGCATTTTTATATAACAAAATGCGGCGTCTTTTTATAGAAAAACGTTTCACTCACGGCGAGGTCTCTTTATTTCCGTTTCTGTATCACTTTTGCATACCATAATTAATTTCTTCTCTTTGCATTATGGATTCAGAGTGATAACGTCAGATAAAACTGAAAAGGAACTGGCACGATGAAAAACCTCATTGCTGAATTGCTGGTCAAGCTGGCACAAAAGGAAGAAGAGTCAAAAGAGCTGGTGGCCCAGGTCGAAGCGCTTGAAATTGTGGTCACCGCGCTGCTGCGACAAATGGCGAAAACCGATCAGCAGGCGTTGATTGAGAGCGTGGAAGGCGCGCTGGAGAGCGTCAGGCCTGAATCGCAGGTACCGGTTGAAGATGCTGAGATGCTCCACCAGTACGTAAAGAAGCTGTTAAGGCATCCGCGCAGCTAAACCGTCACAGGACGTAACGACGTGTCATAGAATTGTCATGCAGGATGCCTATAGTCGCTCTGTTTTTATTTTTATGTATTTTTACATGGAGAAAATAAATTGAAACAGAGCGCACTTTTCATCGCATTACTTCCTCTGTTAATTACCCCTGCCATTTATGCTGACACGACGCAAACCAGCGTCCTGGATAATCGTGCGGCAAAAGGGGATATCACCCAGCCCGGCGGCGCGCGCCGATTGTCGGAAGATCAAACCGCCGCCATTCGCGCTTCGCTTAATGAAAAACCGGCGAAAAATATTATTCTGCTGATTGGCGATGGAATGGGTGATTCCGAAATCACGGCGGCGCGAAACTATGCCGAGGGGGCGGGCGGCTTTTTTAAAGGTATCGACGCATTACCGCTGACCGGACAATATACCCACTACGCGCTGGATAAAAAAACCGGTAAACCGGATTACGTAACGGACTCTGCGGCCTCGGCCACGGCGTGGTCCACCGGCGTGAAAACCTATAATGGCGCGCTGGGCGTGGATATTCACGAAAAAGATCGTCAAACCCTTCTGGAGATGGCAAAAGCGGCGGGCCTGGCGACCGGTAACGTCTCCACCGCTGAACTTCAGGATGCGACGCCTGCGGCGCTGGTGGCACACGTGACCTCGCGTAAATGCTACGGCCCGTCAGTGACCAGCGAAAAATGCCCAACGAACGCGCTGGAAAAAGGTGGCAAAGGCTCGATTACGGAACAGCTGCTGAATGCGCGTCCTGACGTGACGCTGGGCGGCGGCGCGAAAACCTTCGCGGAAACCGCGACGGCGGGCGAGTGGCAGGGCAAAACGCTGCGCGAGCAGGCGCAGGCGCGCGGCTATCAGCTGGTGAGTGACGCAAATTCGCTGGCGGCGATAACCGAGGCGAACCAGGACAAACCGCTGCTGGGGCTGTTCTCTGACGGCAACATGCCCGTGCGCTGGGAAGGTCCAAAAGCCTCATATCACGGCAATATCGATAAGCCAGCGGTGACCTGTACGCCTAACCCTAAACGCACGGACAGCGTACCGACGCTGGCGGCGATGACCGATAAAGCGATCGATCTGCTGAGCAAGAGCGAAAAAGGGTTCTTCCTGCAGGTTGAGGGGGCGTCAATCGATAAGCAGGATCATGCGGCAAATCCGTGCGGTCAGATTGGCGAAACCGTCGATCTGGACGAAGCGGTGCAGAAGGCGCTCGCGTTCGCGAAAAAAGACGGTAACACCCTGGTGATCGTCACTGCGGATCACGCGCACGCCAGCCAGATCGTTCCGCCAGATACCAAAGCCCCTGGCCTGACGCAGGCGCTCAACACCAAAGATGGCGCCGTCATGGTGATGAGCTACGGCAACTCTGAAGAAGAGTCTATGGAGCACACCGGCACCCAGCTGCGCATTGCCGCCTACGGCCCGCACGCGGCCAACGTGGTAGGCCTGACCGATCAAACGGATCTGTTCTACACCATGAAGGCGGCGCTGGGTCTGAAATGATAAATTCCCGGCGGAAATCACATCTGCCGGGTGGTTTTTTTCCTGTCACGAACCAGACTTACAGGGAATGTTCACAAAAGGATGGTGCAATGAAAACAACATTACTGGTTACTCTGCTCTCCGGCCTGTTCCTGGTCGCATCGGCGAACGCGGAAGAGAAAACATTAACGCCGCAGCAGCAGCGTATGACCACCTGTAATCAACAGGCGACGTCTCAGAGTCTGAAGGGCGATGCCCGCAAGACCTACATGAGCGACTGCCTCAAAAACGGCGCTTCAAAGCCAGCTGAAAAAAGCCTGACGCCTCAGCAGCAAAAGATGCGCGAGTGTAATGCCAAGGCAACCGAGCAGTCCCTGAAAGGGGATGACCGCAGCAAGTTCATGAGTGCCTGCCTGAAGAAAAAAGTGTAGTTCGAACGGGTGAGCGGCTCCGGCGGCTCACCCGAAATTTCATACTTTCCCCGCAGACCCCCTCTCTATAATTTGGGAAAATGTTTCAGAATATTCCCAAAAATGATGAATGATGAAACGTATTACAACACAAAGCGCATTCGGGAAGAGTGGAATTTAACCCTTTCTCAGGATGACCCTCACCGCGCCGGCATTCAGTTTGCCCGGCGCGTTCGGCTGGCGCGCGCCGTGGGGCTGGCAGCGATGTTTTTCCCGGTTGCGGGCATGCTGGTCACCCATTTTTTACCCGGAGGCTGGTGGCTTTTACTGGTGGGGTGGGCGTTCGTCTGGCCCCATTTCGCCTGGCAGTTATCCTGCCGGGCCGCGTCACCTCATCAGCAGGAAGAGTTCAATCTTAAGATCGATGCCATTATCGCCGGGCTCTGGATCGGCGTGATGGGGATGAGCGCGTTACCCTCGGCAGCGCTGGTGATGATGGTCGGAATGAATATGATGGGCTCCGGGGGCTGTCGTCTGTTTATCCCGGGGGTCCTGCTGACTCTGCTCTCCGCGCTGGTGACGCTGCCGCTTGTTGGGCGCGTGGCCGTCTTCAACCCCGACCTCGTGGAGTGGAGCTTAACGCTTCCCGTACTGGTGCTTTATCCCATGCTGTTTGCCTGGCTCAGCCACCGCACCGCCGTCAGGCTTGCTGAGCACAAGCAGCGGCTGGAAATGATGAGCACCCGCGACGGCATGACCGGGGTCTATAATCGCCGACACTGGGAAATGCTGCTGCGAAATGAATTTGAGCATTGCCGCCGCGATCGCTGCACCGCCACGATTTTACTGATTGATATTGACCACTTTAAAAATATCAACGATACCTGGGGGCACGCCGTGGGGGATGAGGCGATCATTGCCATCACGCGCCAGCTTCAGATGTCGGTGCGGTCAGGTGATGCCATCGGCCGGTTTGGCGGGGATGAGTTTGCGGTGATTATGTCGCAGACCGCAGCGGAAAGCGCCATCGCCGTCATGTCCCGGGTGCATGAGCGGCTGGAAACGCTGTCGCTACCGTGCGCGCCAAAAGAGGCGCTGCGCATCAGCGTGGGCGTTGCCCCCTGGGGGCCGCAGTTTGCACATTATCGGGAATGGCTAAAGGCGGCTGACGTGGCGCTGTACAGGGCGAAAAATGCCGGGCGCAGCCGCACCGAAGTGGCCGCCTGACGCCCGACTGAAACGATCAGGATTTACTCAGCTTCTCTGATTTTTCCATGCATTTTGCCATTGCTTCAATGACGGCCGAGCGGAATCCGCGCTCCTCCAGCACCCGCACCGCTTCGATGGTGGTACCGCCCGGGGAGCAAACCATATCTTTCAGTTCACCCGGGTGTTTGCCGGTTTCCAGCACCATTTTGGCGGAGCCCATGACGGCCTGCGCGGCGAACTTATACGCCTGGGCGCGCGGCATTCCGCCAAGCACGGCGGCATCGGCCATCGCTTCCAGGAACATGAAGACATACGCAGGCGCAGAACCACTCACGCCCACCACCGGATGGATCATCGATTCGGCAATCACTTCCGCTTCGCCGAAGCAGCGGAAAATGTTCAGCACATCGGCTACGTCTTCCGGGGTCACCAGCGCGTTAGGCGTGACGGAGGTCATGCCGGCGTTAACCAGCGAGGGGGTATTGGGCATTGCGCGAACAATTTTGCGGTCATGGCCCAGCGCGCGCGCCAGCTGGTCAAGCGTCACGCCCGCGGCAATCGACACCACCAGCGTCTCTTTATTCAGGCTGGAGGTGATGTCGCTCAGCACTTTGATCATGATGTTCGGCTTGACGGCGCCAAAGACGATATCGGCGACCTGGGCCACTTCCTGCGCGCTTTCGGCGGCGTTAATCCCGTATTGATCGCGCAGCGCGGCGACCTTGTCCGGTGACGGGGTATAGACCCAAATCTGACCCGGCAGCACCTGCCCGCTGGCGATCAGGCCGCCCAGAATGGCTTTGCCCATGTTACCGCAGCCGATAAACCCGATTTTCTTGTCCATCACGATCCTCCGTCATTATGCGTTGTTTTCTCTGATTGATAGCTTAACAACGAAATGCAGGCGACAATAGTCGGCAGAGTCATTATGGGGAGACAATATGGCGATTTGGGTTGATGCGGACGCGTGTCCGAACGTGATTAAAGAGATTTTATTTCGCGCCGCCGAGCGCGTTCAGATGCCGCTGACGCTGGTGGCGAACCAGAACATTCGCGTGCCGCCTTCGCGCTTCATTCGTTCTTTGCGCGTGCCTGCCGGATTCGACGTGGCGGACAACGAAATTGTCCGCCTGTGCAGCGCGGAAGATCTGGTGATCACGGCGGACATTCCGCTGGCGGCCGACGTGCTGGAGAAAGGGGCGGCGGCGCTCAATCCGCGCGGTGAGCGATACTCGCCGTCGACCATCCGCGAGAAGCTTACGATGCGCGATTTTATGGATACCATGCGGGCCAGCGGCGTGCAGACCGGTGGGCCGGACAGCCTGTCACAGCGCGATCGCCAGCAGTTTGCTGCCGAGCTGGATAAATGGCTGCTGGAAGTGAAGCGCCGTACAGCGAAATGATAATTATTGTCAATGTGTGGTACAGTGTGGCCTCCACAGGGTTGTCATCCCGTACCGCTTTGCAGTAAAGTAATCGCAACATCTTCTGCAATTATTTCTTTACACTCTTCAGCCTTCCGGCATCAAGGGGAACACCTGGCTATGACCCAACCCATCTTTTTAGTTGGCCCCCGCGGCTGTGGGAAAACCACCGTTGGCCTGGAGCTGGCACGCGTGTGTCATCGCCAGTTTGTGGATACCGACCACTGGCTGCAAACCGAGGCCGGAAAAACCATCGCCGAAATTGTTGAGCAGGAAGGCTGGGAGAGCTTTCGCGCACGCGAAACGGCCGCGCTGAAAGCGGTCACGACCCCGTCCGCGGTGATCGCCACCGGCGGTGGCATTGTTCTGGCGGAGTGTAATCGTCACTTTATGCGCGAAAAGGGGATTGTGATTTACCTCAGCGCGCCGGTGTCGGCCCTGGTTGGGCGTCTGGAAGCCTTTCCGGAAGAGGGGCAACGCCCTGCGCTGACCTCCAGGCCGCTGAACGAAGAGGTGAGTGAAGTGCTGGCCGAACGCGATGCGTTATACCGCGAAGCGGCTCACCACGTGGTGGATGCGTCCGCTTCTCCCGAAGACGTTGTGATTCAGATTATTACCGCCCTGCGTTTGGCGTGTGCCAGCTAAGCGGCGTCTATACTTATAGCTCAGACATAAAAAAAGGATGAGCTATGCCAACAAGACCTCCCTATCCGCGTGAAGCGCGCATTGTGACCGTTGAAAAAGGCCAGACAGGTCACACTGTGACCTGGTATCAACTACGTGCCGATCACCCCAAACCCGACTCGCTGATCAGTGAACACGAGACGGAACAGGAAGCGCTGGATGCGAAGCGGCGCTATGAAGATCCCGACATAACCTGAGCGGTTTCCTAAACGCTCCAGGATCGTGCCTGAATCACACTTTTTACTCATCGTAAAAGTTAAGCAGGAGTTAATATTTAGTTAATACAAGTAACTCTGGTATCGGCAGGCGATCTTTACATTTCGGTGTCGGGATCACCTGCTACGCTTGGTGCTGTTTTGTTGAAAAAACGAACTGTGCAGCGTAGTGAGCCTGTACCTGTGTGCACGATGTTGGAGTAATGGAAGGCGATAAAGATGAAGGCAACGTTGGCGATCCTCACCATTGGTGTGGTCCCTGTAAGCGAAGTGTTACCGCTCTTAACCGAGCATGTATCTGAACAACAGATTACGCATCTCAGCCTGCTGGGCAAGATGAGTCGGGAAGAGGTCATGGAGGACTACGCTGTCGAGGCGGGGGAGGATCCCCTGGCGACGTTATTAAGTGACGGTAAACTGGCGCATGTTTCCCGCCAGAAGATCGAGCGCTCGCTGCAGGGCGTAATAGAAGTGCTCGATAATCAGGGCTATGACGTTATTTTGCTGATGAGCACCGCCCCCATAAAGGGACTTACGGCGCGCAATGCGATTTTGCTGGAACCGATGCGCATCATTCCGCCGCTGGTGGCCTCCATCGTGGATGGTCATCAGGTGGGGGTGATTGTCCCCATCGAGGAGCTCATGGATAACCAGGAGGCAAAATGGCACGTGCTGGAAAAAGTGCCCTTGTACGCGCTGGCCAATCCGTTCTGGGACAGCGAGGCCAAACTCATTGCGGCCGGGAAGGAACTGCTGGAAAGAGGGGCCGATGTCCTGATTCTGGACTGCCTGGGGTTCCACCAGCATCATCGTGATTTACTGCAAAAAGCGCTGGATGTGCCGGTGCTGTTATCCAACGTTCTGATGGCTCGCCTGGCCTCGGAACTGCTCATGTAATGATTTTGCGTGACAGGTGATGAGCATGGCCCCTATAGTGAATTTTTATCTAAAAATATAAGGGCCAGTTCATGCTTCAGAGTAACGAATACTTTTCCGGTAAAGTGAAATCCATTGGTTTTACCAGCAGCAGCACTGGCCGCGCCAGCGTTGGCGTCATGGCGGAAGGGGAATACACCTTCGGCACGGCGGAAGCGGAAGAGATGACGGTCGTCAGCGGGGCGCTGAACGTCTTACTGCCGGGTGAAACGGAATGGAAAGTTTACGCAGCCGGACAGGTTTTCAACGTCCCTGGCCACAGTGAGTTCCATCTGCAGGTGGCTGAACCTACCTCTTATCTGTGCCGCTACCTGAAATAAAAAATTAGCCGGGTGGCGCTAACGCTTACCCGGCCTACGGTTTGCCCGTTATCTCTGCGCTTCGCCGCCGAGACCTTCCACCAGATTCTGAATCAACGCCGCCAGCTCGCCGGTCATCAGGATGAAGTCCGCGTCGAAACGCTGAGCGTAATCTTCCCTGTCGATATCTTCATTCTGATCGCGCAGCTCGTCGCAGAACTTCAGACGCTTCACGGAGCCGTCGTCGCACATCACAAACTGAATACGCTGCTGCCAGTCGAGCGCCAGTTTAGTGACCACTTTACCCGCTTCGATGTGGACGGCGATTTCATCGCTCACCAGATCCTGCTTCTTCGCGCGGATCACGCCGCCATCTTCCAGCAGGGCTTTCAGCTCGGCTTCATCAAGGATCTGGAAACCCTGAGCCGCAGCACCGCTGCGTACCCATTCGGTCAGCGTCAGCTCGATCGGCGTTTCCAGCGCCAGCGGAACGACCGGTAAAGATCCGATGCTTTTACGCAGCAGGGCCAGCGTATCTTCTGCTTTCTTGGCGCTGGCGCAGTCCACCATGATCAGCCCGTTAACGGTGTCGATCCACATCATGGTCTGGCTGAAGCGGCTGAAGGCGCGCGGCAGCAGGGAGTGCAGTACTTCATCTTTCAGCGAATCTTTTTCGGTCTTTTTCAGCTTGCGGCCCTGTTCGGCTTCCAGCTTGAGAATTTTCGCTTCGAGTGCCTGCTTAACCACCGGCGTCGGCAGTATTTTCTCTTCTTTACGGGCGCAGACGATGATTTGACCCGTGCTGCTGGCGTGGGTCAGTGCATCGCTTTGTGAACCCATTGGCGGAACCCAACCGGTTTTCGCCATATCCTGGCTACCGCAAGGGGAAAAGGTATAAGCGGCTAACTGTTTTTCCATCTCTTCTGCACGCAGCGAAACGTCGCGGCTGAGACGGTAAACCATCAAATTTTTGAACCACAGCATGATAATTTCCACGGCCTTGTCGTTAAATCAGCGGGCATGATAACGAATTGTCGCATCGCTTGCATTGCTAATCGGGAAGCGTGCTTCTACTCTGTTGATAATCAAAATAATGAGGAGAGTCTTGTGCGTATTGGGATCGATTTGGGCGGCACCAAAACAGAAGTCATCGCACTGAGCGAGCAGGGGGAGCAGCTGTTCCGCCATCGTCTGCCAACGCCGCGCGATGATTATCACCAGACTATCGAGACGATTGCCAGGCTGGTCGAGATGGCCGAGCAGGCGACAGGGCAAACCGGCAGCGTCGGGATGGGGATACCGGGGTCGATCTCGCCGTATACCGGCGTGGTTAAAAATGCCAACTCCACCTGGCTCAACGGTCAGCCGTTTGATAAAGATTTAAGCGCGCGCCTGAAGCGGGAAGTGCGTCTGGCCAACGACGCCAACTGCCTGGCGGTCTCTGAGGCCATCGACGGCGCGGCGGCCGGTGCCCAGACCGTGTTTGCCGTGATCATCGGCACCGGCTGCGGTGCGGGCGTAGCGTTCGGCGGGCGCGCCCATATCGGCGGTAACGGCACCGCGGGCGAGTGGGGGCACAACCCGCTGCCGTGGATGGATGAAGACGAACTCAAATACCGCACCGAAGTGCCGTGCTACTGCGGAAAGCAGGGCTGTATTGAGACCTTTATCTCCGGTACCGGTTTTGCGACCGATTACCACCGCCTGAGCGGCCAGCCGCTCAAGGGAAATGAGATCATGCGTCTGGTCGAAGCGCAGGATCCGGTGGCGGAGCTGGCCCTGAGCCGCTATGAAATGCGGCTGGCGAAATCCCTGGCGCACGTGGTGAATATTCTCGATCCGGACGTAATTGTGCTGGGCGGCGGCATGAGCAACGTCGACCGGCTGTACGCCACGGTGCCGAACCTGGTGAAGCAGTGGGTCTTCGGCGGCGAGTGTGAAACGCCGATCCGCAAAGCCGTCCACGGGGACTCCAGCGGCGTGCGCGGCGCGGCGTGGCTGTGGCCAGAATAAACGGCTCTGTAAGCCCGGTAAGCGAAGCGCCACCGGGCGAATTCAGGTAGCCACAATAAAAAAGCCGGGTGGCGGCTACGCCTTACCCGGCCTACATGTGGAGTGGACCTTTACTGCACGGCAAATTCTTTATCCAGCTTGCTGTACCCCAGCCCGTTAATTTTCTTCACTTTGATCTGTACCGGAATACGCTCTTTCATCGCCTCAACGTGGCTGATCACGCCGATGGTTTTCCCGGTGGCGTTCAGCGCGTCGAGCGCATCCAGCGCCGTATCCAGCGTCTCACTGTCGAGCGTGCCGAACCCTTCATCCAGGAACAGGGAATCGATCCGCGTTTTATGACTTACCAGGTCGGAAAGCGCCAGCGCCAGCGCCAGGCTGACCAGGAAGCTCTCGCCGCCGGAGAGGGTACGGGTATCGCGGACCGCATCCGCCTGCCACGTATCCACCACTTCCAGCTCCAGCGCGTCGCTGGCCTTACGCTGCAATAAATAACGCCCGTGCAGGCGGTTAAGCTGCTGGTTTGCGAGCCAGACGAGATTGTCCAGCGTCAGCCCCTGGGCGAACTTACGGAACTTGTCGCCGGTGCTGGAGCCGATCAGTGCGTTCAGGTAACCCCAGTCATCTGCCTGGCGCGCGGCCTCTTCAATTTGCAGCATCAACGCCAGCTGGTGCTGCCGGTTATCGCTGTCCTGCTTAAGCTGCTGGCGGATCTCGCCCTGATGCGTGGTGTTCTCGCGCAGCTGTTGCGCCAGCTCCTGCAGCTGGCTTTGCAGCGTGGCGGCATCGGCGTCGAGCCCTTCCGGGCGCAGCGCCAGATGAGACTGCAGCTGCTGGTTAGCTTGCCCGCACAGCGCCGCGGCCTGCTGGATCTGGTTTTCCAGAGACTGTTTCAGCTGTTCGAGATGGTGAATGGCATCGTCATCCAGCAGGGCGGCAAGAAACGCGTCCTGGTCGGCAAAGCAGCTCGCCGAGCGCGCCGCGGTGAACTGCGTCTGCGACTGCTGCAGGCGCTCTCGCTCCAGCGCTTCCTGCTGCTGTTGCGCGGTAAGCTGGCTTTGCAGCGACACGCACTCGTCGTGGATGGTGCGCCAGTTATCAGGAATAACCGGTTCGGCGTCTTCGCTGTTCGCTGCCGGAAGCGCGTCGAGCAGCGGCTTCAGGGCGTTTATGCGTTCCTGAAGCACGCCGTGCTGCGTTTGCTTCTCCTGCCACTGCGCGAATTCAGCTTCACGGGCCTGAAGCCAGGCGGCTTCCTGACCCTCTTCAGGTGCGTTAAGCGAGAGCGCGAGCAGGGCATGTTCCAGCGCCTGCCGCGTGGCCGCCAGCTGCTGCTGATACTGCCGCTCCTGCGCGTCCTGTTCGTTGAGCTGGTTCTGCAGGGTGAGATGCTGACTGAGCTGATAAAGCTGGCGCTCGTACTGTTCCTGTTCGTTCAGCCATGGCGCGATATCGTCCTGAATATTCAAGGTAATGTTCAGGGACGTGCAGGCTGCCACCCACTCTTTAGTGAGCGCTTGCTCTTCCTGAGAAAGCGTCTTCGCGTCGTCTGTCTCGCGCTGGATCTGCTGAGTCAGGGCATTGACCTGTCCCAGCACCAGCAGGCCTTCCTCTTTAAGGGCGACGACCTCTTTTTCCAGGGCATCACGGCGGCGCTGGTTATCCGTCAGCTCAAGCGACTGATATTGCTCAACGGCGGGATGTTCACAGGAACCGCACAGCGGACAGGGTTTGCCCGCCTCAAGCCGGGAGCGGTAATGCTCCAGCTTCTTAATTGTCGCTTCGGTTTCGCACAGGGCTTTCAGGTCGAGATAGTGCTGGTTTTTCTCTTTGTACTGCTGGCGGCGCAGCGTCAGCGTTTCATTGAGTTTATTTTGTTCGGCCTGCGCCTTCTGCACGCTTTCACTGCTCTGGCGCAGGCGCTTTTGCAGCGGCTGATAGCGGGCATGCAGCGACGTCAGCTGCTGGCGCAGCGTGCGGGACCTGGACTGCTGCTCCATGGCCGCGCTGACCTCATCCGCCGTCAGCGTCAGCGCGTTTTCCGGCATCGCAGCCAGCCTGTTGCGTAATTCACCTATCCGCGCAGCAAGCGAGGCTAACTGCGTTTTATCACGGTTAAGCTGAGAGAACTGGGCGCGCCAGCCTGCAATCTCCTGGCCCAACAGACGATAGCGCTCGTGCTCCGTCAGCCACTGCGCCAGCGCCGTCAGTTCGGTCTGAAGCGGCTCGTGGTTACGCAGGGCGGTATTGCGAATACGTGAACGCAGCGCGGTTCTGGCTTGTAAGCGAGTATTTACTTCGATAATTCGCTGCTGCGTTTGTGCCAGACGCGCGGTTTGCTCCTGCTGATGTTCCCAGAGCGGGCGAAGCTGGGCGGCGGGCAGAGCGAGCTGGAGCTTTGCCAGCTCAGGCGCAGCGTCCGTCAGCGCCTGTTGCGCCTGCTGCTGCATTGCGGCGACGCGCTGTTGCTCGCGCACGAGCTCATCATGGCGCGTAAGCCACTGAAAATGTTTCTGTTGGTTTTGCTGCTGTTCCAGCAGGGTTTTCTCTGCGTCAGTAAGTGCCTGCAAACTTTGCTGTAACTGCTGCTGTTGTTCTTCGCTCAACAGCACGACGCCCGCCGCCTGCACCTCGCACTTTTCAAGCACGCTGCGGGCCGCTTTGTGTTTCTCAAACACCATGGCGGAAATCTGACCGTAGATTTCGGTGCCGGTCAGCTCTTCCAGCAGCTCGGCGCGATCGCTCGGTTTGGCATTAAGGAAGGCGGCAAACTGCCCCTGAGAGAGCAGCATCGAGCGGGTAAAGCGCCCGTAGTCCAGCCCGGTGAGTGCGGCGGTTTGCTCCAGCTTATCCGTCACTTTGTCGGCCAGGATTTTGCCATCTTCGCAGCGCGCCAGCTCCACGCGCGGCGCCTGCAGGTTGCCGTCCGGCTGGTTGCGCGCCCGGTTCTGGCTCCAGAAGGCGCGATAGGCGGTGCCTTTTACCTCGAACTCCACTTCCGCCAGACACTCGGCGGTGTCGCGGGTCATCAGGTCATTTTGCGCCTGGGAGACTTTATTCAGGCGCGGCGTTTCGTGATAAAGCGCCAGACAGATGGCGTCGAGCAAGGTGGTTTTACCTGCCCCGGTTGCGCCGGTGATGGCAAACAGCCCGTTGCTGGCAAACGGCTCAGCGGTAAAGTCAATTTTCCACTCGCCCTTGAGGGAGTTGAGATTTTTCAGGCGCAGGCTCAAAATTTTCATGCGTTTTCTTCCTCATCATTGAGCGCACGTAGGGTATGGCTGAACAGTTCGCTGAGCCTTGCGCGCTTCGCATCGTCAATCTCCTCCTGTGAGAGCCTGCGTTCAAATACCTCTTCGACCCCCAGTTCACTGAGCGTTTCGCGTTGAGCGCTTAGCAGAATTTTCTCGCGCTGCTCGCGGCTGCGGCGCACCAGCAAGACCTCTACCGGCAGGTCTTCGGTCAGCGCCTGGATTTTCCGCTGAATATCGTGCAGGTAGTCGTCGGTGGTGATTTCGATGTCCAGCCAGATGGGGGGATCTTGCTCGACGCCGCGCCACTGCTCCAGCTGGGCGGTGATGACATCGAGATCGCCTTTCAGCACCGCCAGCGGTTGAGTTACGGGCACCTCCAGCGTGTCGACGGCGCTGAGTTTTCCGTCGGAGAAGGTCACCAGATGTACGGATTTGGCTTTGCCCGTTTCGTCAAAGCTGAGCGAAAGGGGCGAGCCGCAGTAGCGGATGTGCTCGCAGCCGCCGACGATCTGCGCCCGGTGAATGTGCCCGAGCGCAATGTAGTCGGCGGGCGGGAAGTGCTGCGCCGGAAAGGCATCCAGCGTGCCGATATAGATGTCACGCACGGCGTCACTTTTACTGGCCCCGACGGTGGTGAGGTGCCCGGTCGCAATCACCGGAATCGGCTGGTCACCGCGCAGGGCACAGGCTTCGGCGTGCTGCTGGCGGTAATAGTCGGCGATCGCCTGTAACAAATGCTGCTGCTTTTCCGCGCCCGACAGCCCCGCCTGGCTTTGCACGATGTCGCGCGGACGCAAAAAGGGAATCGGACACAGTACCGCCCCGGGCGACCCGTCGCGCTTTTTCAGGATCTGCGGGGCGTGCCCGGCGCTGGCGACGACGGTGGTATTGAGAAACGCCAGGATGTCGCGGGATTCGTTAAGCGTCGCGACGGAATCATGGTTGCCGGCGACAATCACCAGATGACAGCCGGTTTGCTGCAGATTCACCACGAAGCGGTTGTACAGCTCACGGGCATAGCTTGGCGGCGAGCCGGTATCAAAAATATCTCCCGCCACGATAATCGCGTCCACCTCATGCGTCCGGGCCGTTTCCAGCAGCCAGTTCAGGAACGCTTCATGTTCAGCCGCACGGCTTTTGCTGTAAAAATTTTGACCCAGATGCCAGTCCGAGGTGTGAAGTATGCGCATAGCTGATCCGTGGCAAAAAAGAGAAAGCAGGATTATAAACGTTCAGAGAAGGGAAAATAACCGCTGTAATAAAACAACAGTTTGCCATTTATAGTGGTTCTGTTTTTCATAAATCTGTCATAAATCTGACGCATAATGGCGCCGAATTACAAACTTGTAACGTAAATAAGATAAGACAGGGCAAAGTATGGCGAGACGTATTCTGGTCGTAGAAGATGAAGCTCCAATTCGTGAAATGGTGTGCTTCGTGCTCGAGCAAAACGGCTTCCAGCCGGTTGAAGCGGAAGATTATGACAGCGCAGTGAACCAGCTGAATGAACCCTGGCCCGATCTGATTCTGCTGGACTGGATGCTGCCCGGCGGCTCCGGACTGCAGTTTATCAAACACCTGAAGCGTGAAGCGCTGACCCGCGACATCCCGGTTGTGATGCTTACGGCGCGCGGAGAAGAAGAGGATCGTGTGCGCGGTCTGGAGACCGGCGCGGACGATTACATTACCAAACCGTTCTCCCCCAAAGAGCTGGTGGCCCGCATTAAAGCCGTGATGCGCCGTATTTCGCCGATGGCGGTGGAAGAGGTGATTGAGATGCAGGGGCTGAGCCTTGATCCGACTTCTCACCGCGTGATGACCGGTGAAAATCCCCTCGACATGGGGCCTACCGAATTTAAACTTCTGCACTTCTTTATGACCCACCCGGAACGCGTGTACAGCCGCGAGCAGTTGCTGAATAACGTCTGGGGAACTAACGTGTATGTCGAAGACCGGACGGTTGACGTACATATTCGCCGCCTGCGAAAAGCGCTGGAACTGAGCGGCCACGATCGCATGGTGCAGACGGTCCGCGGCACGGGTTATCGTTTTTCTACCCGTTTCTGAACAATGACAGGAGTGTGACGCGTGCTGGAACGTCTGTCATGGAAAAGGCTTGTCTTTGAACTGATCTTATGCTGTATTCCGGCCTTCATTCTGGGGGCCTTTCTTGGACATCTGCCGTGGTTTCTGCTGGCGTCGGTCACCGGGCTGCTGATCTGGCATTTCTGGAACCTGCTGCGCCTCTCCTGGTGGCTGTGGGTTGATCGAAGCATGACGCCGCCGCCCGGAAGCGGCAGCTGGGAGCCGCTGCTGTACGGTCTGCACCAGATGCAGATGCGAAATAAAAAGCGCCGCCGCGAGCTGGGAAGCCTGATTAAGCGTTTTCGCAGCGGTGCGGAGTCGCTACCGGATGCGGTCATTCTGACCACCGAAGAAGGGACGATCTTCTGGTGTAACGGCCTGGCGCAGCAGCTGCTGGGCCTGCGCTGGCCGGATGATAATGGCCAGAATATCCTCAACCTTCTGCGTTATCCCGAGTTTACGCTGTACCTGAAAAAGCGTGATTTTACCCGTCCGCACAATCTCAAGCTCAATAACGGTCGCCATCTGGAGATCCGCGTGATGCCCTACAGCGATAAGCAGTGGCTGATGGTGGCGCGCGATGTCACCCAGATGCACCAGCTGGAAGGGGCGCGCCGCAACTTCTTCGCCAACGTCAGTCACGAATTGCGTACCCCGCTGACCGTGCTGCAGGGCTACCTGGAGATGATGCAGGAGCAAACGCTGGAAGGTGCGCCGCGTGAAAAAGCGCTGCACACCATGCGCGAGCAAACGCACCGGATGGAAGGCCTGGTGAAGCAGCTGCTGACGCTCTCGAAGATTGAAGCAGCACCCACGCTCGCGCTGAATGACACCATTGATGTGCCAATGATGCTGCGGGTCGTGGAGCGTGAAGCGCAGACGTTAAGCCACAAAAAGCACCACCTGACCTTTGAGGTCGACAACACGCTAAAGGTGCTGGGCAGTGAAGATGAGCTGCGCAGCGCTATCTCCAACCTGGTGTATAACGCGGTAAACCATACGCCGGAAGGGACGGAGATCGTGGTGCGCTGGCAGCATACTCCAACGGGGGCCGAGTTTAGCGTGGAAGACAACGGGCCGGGGATCGCGCCGGAGCATATTCCGCGTCTGACCGAGCGCTTCTATCGCGTGGATAAAGCGCGATCGCGGCAGACGGGCGGAAGCGGCCTGGGGCTGGCGATTGTGAAACACGCGGTGAATCACCATGAAAGCCGTCTCGATATTCAGAGTACCCTGGGTAAAGGAACCCGCTTCAGCTTCGTGATCCCGGAACGATTAATTGCCAAAAAGATCGCCTGACGGCAGGCGTGTCATTTTACCTTTCCACGGGTCAGCCATCGCTGGCCCGTTTGCTTTGCAGTCAAGCGAAACGCGTGTGAATTTTATACGGCTGGCTGTTTTTTGTTCGCATGATTAGCCATGGGTTTTTCTTATAATTAGCGTATTGTGCTGGAGTGTATTTTCATGCTGGCATATTGTTCTGGTTTTACGATCCCACCTTGCCTTTAAACGTTATAAGCGTTTAAATTGCCCCCCAGATACTGTCAGACCGACTGTATTTGCGTGGTAAATCGAAAAACTATTCTTCTCCACGCCAGGACGGGAGCATATCCCGCTAAAATTGAGCAAATTTTCGGCTGTATCGTCCCGTCAGGGGCAGCGAAAATCTCAATGTTTTCAACACCACATCCACAGGCAGTAAGGTTTTATGACCCATCACTTAAAATCGCGTGACATCATCGCGCTGGGCTTTATGACATTTGCGCTGTTCGTTGGCGCAGGCAACATCATTTTCCCTCCAATGGTTGGCTTACAGGCGGGTGAACACGTCTGGACCGCCGCGTTTGGTTTCCTGATTACTGCCGTGGGTCTGCCGGTGCTGACCGTCATCGCGCTGGCGAAAGTCGGCGGCGGTGTGGATAGCCTCAGCACCCCGATTGGCAAAGTGGCGGGCGTTCTGCTGGCTACCGTCTGCTACCTGGCCGTGGGTCCGCTGTTTGCCACCCCGCGTACCGCGACCGTTTCCTTTGAAGTGGGTATTGCTCCGCTGACCGGTGACGGCGCGATGCCGCTGTTCATCTACAGCCTGATCTACTTCGCTATCGTGATTCTGGTTTCCCTCTATCCGGGCAAGCTGCTGGATACCGTGGGTAACTTCCTGGCTCCGCTGAAAATTGTGGCGCTGATTGTTCTGGCGGTGGCGGCTATCGTCTGGCCCGCAGGCCCGATTAGCGACGCGATGGACGCCTATAAAAACGCCGCGTTCTCTAACGGCTTTGTGAACGGCTACCTGACGATGGATACGCTGGGCGCGATGGTGTTTGGTATCGTTATCGTTAACGCCGCGCGTTCCCGCGGTGTGACCGAAGCGCGTCTGCTGACCCGCTACACCATCTGGGCTGGCCTGATGGCCGGTGTAGGCCTGACGCTGCTGTATCTGGCGCTGTTCCGCCTGGGCTCCGATAGCGCGATGCTGGTCGATCAAAACGCGAATGGTGCGGCTATCCTGCACGCCTACGTCCAGCACACCTTCGGTGGTGCAGGCAGTATGCTGCTGGCGGCGCTCATCTTCCTGGCCTGCCTGGTTACCGCGGTTGGCCTGACCTGCGCCTGTGCTGAGTTCTTTGCGCAGTACCTGCCGCTCTCTTACCGCACCCTGGTGTTTATCCTTGGTATCTTCTCCATGGCGGTATCCAACCTCGGTCTGAGCCACCTGATTCAGGTCTCTATTCCGGTACTGACGGCGATCTATCCGCCGTGCATCGTGCTGGTGGTGCTGAGCTTCACCCGCCCGTGGTGGAACAACTCCTCACGAATTATTGCGCCAGCCATGTTTATCAGCCTGATTTTTGGTATCCTTGACGGGATTAAAGCATCAGCGTTCGCTGAAATTCTGCCAGCCTGGACACAGCGTCTGCCGCTGTCCGAGCAGGGTCTGGCCTGGCTGATGCCTACCGTTGTTGCACTGGTTCTGGCGGTTATCTGGGATCGTGCTGCAGGGCGTCAGGTCGCATCGAACGCCCATTAATCAACGGCAACAAACTGTTTAACCACGGGGCTTAAGGCCCCGTGGTTTTTTGTTTTTTTCGTGTTGAATGGCAAGATTTAAATGGAAAGCACTAACAAACTTAAACGTGGATTGAGCACGCGCCACATCCGCTTTATGGCGCTGGGCTCGGCTATCGGCACCGGTCTTTTTTATGGCTCGGCAGATGCCATCAAAATGGCCGGTCCAAGCGTGCTGCTGGCGTACATCATCGGCGGCGTGGCGGCGTATATCATCATGCGCGCCCTCGGCGAAATGTCGGTTCATAACCCCTCCGCCAGCTCCTTCTCCCGCTACGCGCAGGAAAACCTCGGCCCGCTGGCCGGGTTTATCACCGGCTGGACCTACTGCTTCGAAATCCTGATCGTGGCAATAGCCGACGTGACGGCGTTTGGCATCTATATGGGCGTCTGGTTCCCGGCGGTGCCGCACTGGATTTGGGTGCTGAGCGTGGTGCTGATCATTTGCGCCGTCAACCTGATGAGCGTGAAGGTGTTCGGCGAGCTGGAGTTCTGGTTCTCCTTCTTCAAGGTCGCCACCATTATCATCATGATTGTGGCCGGTTTCGGGATCATCATCTGGGGGATTGGCAACGGCGGGCAGCCGACCGGGATCCATAACCTCTGGAGCAACGGTGGCTTCTTCAGCAACGGCTGGCTCGGCATGGTGATGTCCCTGCAGATGGTGATGTTCGCCTACGGCGGTATCGAGATTATCGGTATTACTGCCGGGGAAGCGAAAGACCCGGAGAAATCCATTCCGCGCGCCATCAACTCGGTGCCGATGCGTATTCTGGTGTTTTATGTGGGTACGCTGTTTGTGATCATGTCCATCTACCCGTGGAATCAGGTGGGTACCAACGGTAGCCCGTTTGTCCTGACCTTCCAGCATATGGGCATTGCGTTTGCCGCCAGCATTCTCAACTTTGTGGTGCTGACCGCGTCGCTTTCAGCGATCAACAGTGACGTCTTTGGCGTGGGGCGTATGTTGCACGGCATGGCAGAGCAGGGCAGCGCGCCGAAGGTGTTCGCCAAAACCTCGCGCCGCGGCACGCCGTGGGTGACCGTTGTGGTGATGACCGTGGCGCTGCTGTTCTCGGTTTATCTGAACTACATCATGCCGGAGAACGTCTTCCTGGTGATTGCATCCCTGGCGACCTTCGCGACGGTGTGGGTGTGGATCATGATCCTGCTGTCGCAGATTGCCTTCCGCCGTCGCCTGTCGCCGGATGAGGCGAAAGCGCTGAAGTTCAAAGCACCTGGCGGGGTGGCGACCACCGTCGTGGGGCTGATCTTCCTGGTGTTTATCATTGGCCTGATTGGCTACCATCCGGACACCCGCATTTCGCTCTACGTGGGATGCGCGTGGATCGTGCTGCTGCTGGTGGGCTGGGTGTTCAAATGCCGCCGCGACCGTCAGCTGGCGGAAGCGCAGTAAGGTAAAAATGCCGGGTGGCGCTGCGCTTACCCGGCCTACACTCCCTTTTACCCCCCAAAAAACTCCTCCCCCGTCCTCCTCCCCCAATAAATCCCATCATGGTGAGCTATCCTTAACCACCCTGTGGCAAGGTGACGTCAATTTCATCAGAGGGGATTCGTGATGTTAAACGCCTGGCACCTTCCGGTTGCCCCATTTGTTAAGCAAAACAAAGACAACCTTGTGATTACGCTCTGGCTGGCGGGGGAAAACCAGCCCGATCGCGTGACGCTCCGCGCCGAAATCGATAACGAAGAGACCGGGTTGAAAATGCACAAGCTGCGCAGCCAGCCGCAGCCGGGGATCACCGCCTGGCGGGCGAATATCGACCTGAGTAGCGGACAGCCGCGCCGCCGCTACAGCTTTAAGCTTTTGTGGAACAACCGCCAGCTGTGGTTTACCCCGCAGGGGTTTAGCCGTTTCCCGCCTGCACGGCTGGAGCAGTTTGCGGTCGATTATCCGGATAACGGCCCGCAGTGGGTTAACGATCAGGTCTTTTACCAGATTTTCCCGGACCGTTTTGCGCGCAGCGAAAAGCGCACTGCCGACCAGGATAAGATCTATTACCACCATGCCGCGGGCCACGACATTATCCTGAATGCGTGGGATGAGCCGTTAACCGCGCAGGCGGGCGGCTCGACCTTCTACGGCGGCGATCTCGACGGTATCAGCGAAAAGCTGCCGTACCTGAAAAAACTGGGCGTGACGGCGCTATACCTCAACCCGGTGTTTAAAGCCCCGAGCGTACACAAATACGATACCGAAGATTATCGCCACGTTGATGAGCAGTTTGGCGGCGACGAGGCGCTGCTGCGCTTGCGTAAGAATACGCAAAAAGAGGGGATGCGCCTGATCCTGGACGGCGTGTTCAACCACAGCGGCGATTCGCATGCGTGGTTTGATCGGCATAACCAGTCGATGGGCGGGGCATGTCATAACCCGGATTCGCCGCAGCGCGACTGGTACAGCTTTAACGAGGAGGGCCGCGCGCTGGACTGGCTGGGCTACCCGAGCCTGCCGAAGCTGGATTTCCAGTCGCCAACGCTCGTTAATGAAATCTACGGCGGCGAAGACAGCATCGTCCGACACTGGCTGAAGGCGCCGTGGAATATGGACGGCTGGCGTCTGGACGTGGTGCATATGCTCGGCGAAGCGGGCGGGGCGCGGAATAACCTTCAGCACGTCGCCGGCATAACGCGCTCGGCAAAAGCCGCACAGCCGGAAGCGTTCGTTTTTGGCGAGCACTTTGGTGACGCGCGCCAGTGGCTGCAGAATGATGCGGAAGATGCGGCGATGAACTATCGCGGCTTTACCTTTCCGCTGTGGGGATTCCTCGCCAACACCGATATCTCCTACGATCCAAATCATATCGACGCGGAAACCTGCATGGCGTGGATGGAGAACTACCGCGCCGGGCTGTCGCATCAGCAGCAGCTGCGGATGTTTAACCAGCTCGATAGCCACGATACCGCGCGTTTTAAATCCCTGCTGGGCAAGGATGTCGCGCGTCTGCCGCTGGCGGTCACCTGGCTCTTCACCTGGCCGGGCGTGCCGTGCATCTACTACGGAGACGAGGTGGGGCTGGACGGCAACAACGATCCGTTCTGCCGCAAAACCTTCCCGTGGTCACCAGAGAAACAGGACAAAGTGCTGTTCAGCCTGTATCAGCGGCTGGCGAAGCTGCGTAAGCAGAGTCTTGCCCTGCGCTACGGCGGCTGCCAGGTGGTATACGCTCATGATAACGTCGTGGTCTTTGCCCGCGTTTATAACCAGCAGCGCGTGCTGGTGGCGATCAACCGGGGCGAGGCCTGCGAAGTGGTGCTGGATGATTCACCGCTGCTGAATGTCGCTGCGTGGAAGAGCAAAGAGGGCAAGGCGACAATACAGGACGGCGTGCTGGCGCTGCCTGCAATATCCGCGACGATCTGGTTCGGCAGCTAATACGCGTTTGTTTCCACCTTTTAAGATGGCGCAAATGCAACGATTTGTGTCAATCTTAACAGATCGTTTACGGTGAAGGTGGAAACATGGACGAGCTTTACATCCTTGGCTGTTTATTCCTGGTTTTTGCGCTGCTGGTTGCGCCCGTGCTTGCGGTTATCGGGTTTAATCGCAGTACGGCGGCGCAGCAGGAGATCGCCCGGCTACGCCAGCGCATAGAGGCGCTTGAGCAGCGCGGCGTGCCTGAGAACGCGTCGGAACCGGTGCAGACCGCCGCGCCGGAGGCAATTACCGCGCCAGTGGTGGAGGACGCTCTCCCGCCTGTCGACCCCTGGCGACCCGATATTCCCGCAGCGGTGGCAGAACCCGCTTCTTCCCAGGCCCCGACCCCTGCGGCAAAACAGCCTTCAGCCTTTGGCGGCATCCTGACGTCGCTGGCGCGCTGGTTCATGCAGGGCAATCCGCTGGCGAAGCTGGGCATTCTGCTGCTCTTCCTCGGCCTCTCTTTCCTGCTGCGCTATACCGTCGAACATTCCCTGTTCCCGCTTGAGCTGCGCCTCGTGGCAGCGGCGCTGTTTGCCGTTGTTCTGCTGGCGATTGGGTGGCGGCTGCGGCACAGGCAGCGGGTCTATGCGCTGATCCTCCAGGGCGGGGCGACCGGGGTGCTCTACCTGACGGTGTTTGGTGCCTTCCGGCTCTGGCAAATGCTGCCGATGACGCTGGCTTTTGCGCTGCTGGTGGTGATCTGCGCGGCGAGCGTCGGGCTGGCGGTGCTGCAGAAGGCGCTGAGCCTGGCCATGCTGGCGAGCCTCGGCGGCTACCTTGCGCCGCTGCTGTTGTCTACCGGGGGCGGCAGCTTTGTCGCGCTGTTCTCTTTCTATCTCCTGCTGTCTATCGGCATTCTTGCCATCAGTATCTGGCAGCACTGGCGCGAGCTGAACCTGCTCGGGCTGTTGTTCACGTTCGGCGTGGGCGGCCTGTGGGGGCTGAGTGATTACCAGCCTGAAGACTATTGGATCTGCCAGCTGTTCCTGATTGCCAATACGCTGATCTTCGGCGTGCTGAGCGTGGCGCTGTCGCTGCGGGCGCAGGAGAAAGGGAAGCAGATCGTTGACGGCGTGCTGCTGTTTGCCCCGCCGCTGATCGGCTTCGGGATGCAGTACGGCATGACCCGACACTGGGAATATGGCCCGGCGCTGAGCGCGCTGGGATACGGCGCATTTTATCTCACCCTCGCGTACCTCGCGCTGCGGCGCTATCCCTCCCTCGGACGGCCGCTGGTCATGGCAGCGCTGGCGATCGGCGGCGGGTTTGCCACGCTCGCCATTCCGCTGGCGCTGTCGGCGCGCTGGACGGCAATGGCCTGGGCGCTGGAGGGGCTGGGTATTCTCTGGCTGGGCGTGCAGCAGCACCAGCGGCGCATGAGCTATAGCGGTACGGCGCTGCTGGTGCTGGCCCTCGGCAGCGCGCTGTGGGCGCAAACGGACGGCGTTACGTCGCTGAGCCTGCTCCTTATCTTCGCCATCCTCAGCCTTTGCTGGCTGGCAGCGGCCTGGCTGTGGCGGACTCTTTTTCTGCCGGTCAGCTGGGCGCTGCTGGCAGGCGGGCTGCTGTTCTGGCTGGTAGCGCAGCTGGGTGCGTCGCAGCTTGTACTTACGAAAGAATTACCGATTCTGGCGGGCGTGCTGGCGCTGACGGCGGCGTCGGTCTGGGGCTGGCGGCAGGTGGCCGCTCGTCTGGCGTGGCGAGAGCTGGACGCCAGCAAATGGCTGCTGTGGCCGGTTATGCTGCTGATGGTGGGGTATCAGATCTGGCATCAGCAGATCGTTGCCGCCGGCTGGTCAAACCTGGCCTGGTGCGTTGCGCTTCCTGCCGCGCTGATGCTGCTGCGGCGCGATGGTGAAAGGGTTCTGCCGCGTATCGCGATGGGGCTACACCTGTCGCTGTGCTGGATGATTTTACTGGCGCTGGCCGCCGAGCTTTACTGGTTTGCCCGGTCTCTGCCGTGGGGCATGGCGGCCTGGGGCAGCGGATTAGCGATGGCAGCAGGCGGCGGGGTGATTATGGCGCTCTCTGCTGCGGTACGGCGTCGCGCGTGGCCGTTCCGGGAATGGCCTGCGCTCTATGCGTGTCTGGCACCGATCCCTGCCGTCGTGGCGCTGCTGGTATTGCTGGTGGTGACCAATTTCCAGGACGGCGTGGTCTATCGTCAAACCTGGCTCCCGCTGGTAAACCCGCTTGAGGAAGGCGCAGCGTTCGCGTTGCTGGGGCTGGTGGTCTTTTATCGGGCGGTGGATCGCTACTACCCGGCATTGCTTGCGCAAGCGCGTCCGTGGCCTGCCGTCGCGCTCATGGCGTTTGGCTTCTGGTGGCTGAACGGTGCGCTGATGCGAGCCCTGGCCTGGTACGGCGACGTGGCCTGGAATATGGCATCGCTGTGGGATTCGCGGCTTATCCAGACCAGCTTTGCCCTGTTCTGGATGCTGAGTGCGCTGGTGGTCATGATCCATGCCACCCGTCGGGCTTCCCGGCAGGAGTGGCTCTGCGGGGCCGCGCTGCTGGGTGTGGTGATGGTTAAGCTGATGCTGGTGGACAGCGCGGGCGGAGGCGGTCTGTCGCGCGCGGTGGCGTTTATCGGCGTGGCGATACTGGTACTGATAGTGGGCTATTTCTCGCCGCTACCGCCAAAAACAGGAGATAAAAAATGAAATGGATGAAAGCGGTAGCGTGTACCGCGCTGCTGGCGCTTTCCGGCCCGGCGTTCTGCGACGAGGTACCGGCGGAATCGCCACGGGACTACGCCTTTGGTCGTTCACTCGACACGTCCGTTCCTTCCCGGTGGTATCGAGTGATGCTGCCGCTTGCCGTCTATGAGCAGAGCACATCCGCGGATCTGCATGATGTTCGCGTCTTTAACCAGTCGGGTGAGCCGGTTCCCTTTAGCCTGATCGCCGCGACGCGCCCGCAGGCCATAGTGCAATCCACGGCGCTGCGCCTCTTTCCGCTGGATGCCTCGCCGCTCGCGGCTGCCTCAGACGCCGGTGACAGCGATAAGATCCGGCTCCGTTCCCGAAACGGCGTTGAGATTGTGCTGGAGGGGCAAAAAGCCGCCGCAGCCGGGCAGCATTACCTGCTGAGCTTGCCGGAGCAGACGACGGGTGAGCTGGCCATATCCCAGCTGCAGCTGCTCTGGAATACCCCGCAGACGCCGTGGCAGGGAACGGCGTCGGTCTATTACAGCGAGGATCTTAAGCGCTGGTATACCCTTCGCGAAGATATGCCGCTGCTGGACGTCGCCAGCGGCCAGGATCGCCTTAAGCTCGATCGGATCGATACCGACACGGTTTTATCTCCCGAGGCGAATCGCTATCTCATGGTGGTGCTGAATACGCAGAGCCAGGGGGTAACGTTGACCGGCGTAAACGCAATCAGCGCACCTGCGCAGGCGGCCCCGGAAGAGATCAATCTTGAGGGGGAAGGGGAGCAGTTATCGACAACCGAAGCGCAGTGGCGCTGGACGCGTCCGCAGCCGCTGAGCGCTGTTAGCATCTCGCTGAACGGCGATGGCGTCCTTCCCGTGGAGATCGCGTGGCGGCGTACGGAAAAAGACACATGGCATCCCCTGAAAAAAGAGGTGATTTACCGCCTGGAGGGGAAAACATCCGGACCGGTTTCGCTAAACGGGGACCTGGTGCAGGCCGTGAAAATCACGACGCTGAATGCGCGTCTGCCAGAATACCTGCCGAGCGTCACGGGGCATCGCGACCGCTATGACCTGGTGTTCAACGCGCAGGGTAAAGCGCCGTACGTGCTCGCCTGGGGCAACGGCGCCGCAAAGCCTGCACAGGTGGAACCTGACATGCTGATCCCAGCCGATCTGCGCAAGACCTATGATATGGCGAACCTGCCGCAGGCCGATATTCTGGATGATGTCGCGTTGGGCGGTGAGGGGCGGCTAAACGCCACCTCTGCAGGCGAGCGGGCGAGCTGGATGAACGCCCTGCTGGTGTGGGGCGTGCTGATCGCGGGCGTGCTCCTGCTGGCGGGCATGGCCTGGCGCATCTGGCGGGAAACGCAGCGCAAGGCATAAAAAAAGGCCCGCATAAGCGGGCCTTTCTCGTAAACCGTGCCGATTACAGGCTGGATACGTTCTCAGACAGGTATTTAGCTACGCCGTCTGGGGAAGCAGCCATACCTTCTTTACCTTTTTCCCACTGAGCCGGGCACACTTCGCCGTGCTCTTCGTGGAACTGCAGCGCGTCAACCATGCGCAGCATTTCGTCGATGTTACGACCCAGCGGCAGATCGTTCACCACCTGGTGACGAACGATGCCGTTCGCGTCGATCAGGAAGGAACCGCGCAGCGCAACGCCAGCGTCCGGATGTTCGATACCGTAAGCCTGCTGGATTTCGCGTTTGATGTCCGCAACCATTGCGTATTTCACCGCACCGATGCCGCCTTTGTCGACAGGGGTGTTACGCCATGCGTTGTGTACAAACTCAGAGTCGAAGGAGACGCCAACCACTTCCACGCCACGCTTCTGGAATTCTTCATAACGTTTGTCGAACGCGATCAGCTCAGACGGGCAAACGAAAGTGAAGTCCATTGGCCAGAAGAACAGAACGGTCGCTTTACCGTTGGTGTGCTGTTTGAAGTTGAAGTTTTCAACGATTTCACCGTTGCCCAGAACTGCTGCAGCTGTAAAATCCGGAGCCGGACGAGTTACCAGAACCATATGATTCTCCTGTAGATACTAAGGTTATTTGGAACGCAACGCGAGCCAGTATAGAGAGTGTTCATGGATAAGACAAAGAGGTGGTGACAATCGTTCCGCCAGCTTTTACCTATCAATACGAATTCTGTTAGAGCTGTTTGTTTTTCGCCTGCGCCATCATGCGCGGGTAAAACCGCCAGAAGCGGGTCTCCAGCGCATCGTAATGTTCATCCAGGTCATACCAGGAATCCCGCAGCGCATCCAGGCGCGGGCGACGGCTCGCCATCCCATTCAACACGTTCTGAATGAAATCCATCTCGCGATAGCGCTCCAGCCAGCGCTCTGACCACAGGTAGTTATTCAGATTCACAAAGCGCGGCGGCGAGTCGGGCAGAATGATCGACACCTGCTGATGGGCATAACGCACAAATTCCGGCAGGGGAAGCTCCGGCGAGAGCTGTGCCCAGTGGCGCGACAGGAAATGGTCCCACATCACATCAAGCGTGATCGGTGCGACGCGGCGCGTTTCCGGCCGAAACCACGCTTTGGCTTCCGTCACTTCCGGCAGCTTATCCGTCAGCACGTCGATGCGGCGGTGCATAAAAATCCCGTCGACAACCTCAGGGGCGTACGCTTCCGCGGGGTTGCCGCGTACGAAATCGGCCAGCAAATTGCCGGACAGGGAGCTGTCAGCGAGGTGAGCGAGATGCAGGTGAGCGAGAAAATTCATGCGTTTTATTTGTCCGGGGGCGGCTAGTTGTTGCAGCAAAAGGGTGTGAGCACTAGACTATGCCGCCTGTTTTTAAGTCACGAGTATACGTCATGCGCGTCGCCGATTTCTCCTTTGAACTACCTGAATCCCTGATTGCTCACTATCCCATGCCTGAGCGCAGCAGCTGTCGTTTACTGTCACTGGATGGGCCAACGGGCGAGCTGACGCACGGTACTTTCACCGATTTGCTCGACAAGCTCAACCCTGGCGATCTGCTGGTCTTTAACAATACCCGCGTGATCCCGGCGCGCCTGTTCGGCCGTAAGGCCAGCGGCGGCAAGATTGAAGTGCTGGTCGAACGTATGCTCGATGATAAACGTATTCTGGCACATATTCGCGCATCCAAAGCGCCAAAGCCGGGCGCGGAGCTGCTGCTGGGCGATGACGAGAGCATCAAGGCGACCATGACCGCGCGCCACGACGCGCTGTTCGAGGTGGAGTTCAACGACGAGCGCACGGTGCTCGATATTCTGAACGCCATCGGCCACATGCCGCTGCCGCCGTACATTGAGCGTCCGGACGAAGAGGCTGACCGCGAGCTGTACCAGACCGTCTACAGCCAGAAGCCTGGCGCGGTCGCGGCCCCGACGGCAGGCCTGCACTTTGATGAACCGCTGCTGGAAAAACTGCGCGCGAAAGGCATTGAGATGGCGTTTGTAACGCTGCACGTCGGGGCGGGAACCTTCCAGCCGGTGCGCGTGGACAGCATTGAAGACCACATCATGCACTCTGAGTATGCTGAAGTGCCGCAGGATGTCGTGGACGCGGTGCTGGCGGCGAAAGCGCGCGGTAGCCGCGTCGTGGCGGTCGGTACGACGTCTGTGCGCTCGCTGGAGAGCGCCGCGCAGGCCGCGAAAAGCGAGTTGATTGAGCCGTTCTTTGGCGATACGCAGATCTTTATCTACCCGGGTTACCAGTACAAAGTGATTGACGCGCTGGTGACCAACTTCCATCTGCCTGAATCGACGCTGATTATGCTGGTCTCTGCGTTCGCGGGATATCAGCATACGATGAATGCCTACAAGTCTGCGGTAGAACAAAAATATCGCTTTTTTAGCTACGGGGACGCGATGTTTATCACGTACAATCCGCAGGCTTTGAATGAGCGTGTCGGGGAATAAGTCCGCGGCACCGTTTTACAACGTTGGACTGTTTTTCTGACGTCGGAGAAAAAATGAAATTTGAACTCGATACCACCGACGGTCGCGCGCGCCGCGGTCGCCTGGTGTTTGATCGCGGCGTGGTGGAAACCCCCGCGTTTATGCCTGTGGGCACGTACGGCACCGTAAAAGGGATGACGCCGGAAGAAGTTGAAGCCACTGGCGCGCAGATTATCCTCGGCAATACCTTCCACCTGTGGCTGCGTCCGGGTCAGGAGATCATGAAGCTCCACGGCGACCTGCACGACTTCATGCAGTGGAAAGGCCCTATCCTGACCGACTCCGGCGGTTTCCAGGTCTTCAGCCTGGGGGATATCCGCAAGATCACCGAGCAGGGCGTTCACTTCCGTAACCCGATCAACGGCGATCCGATTTTCCTCGATCCCGAAAAATCAATGGAGATTCAGTACGATCTCGGCTCTGACATCGTGATGATCTTCGACGAATGCACGCCGTATCCGGCCGACTGGGACTACGCCAAGCGTTCCATGGAGATGTCTCTGCGCTGGGCGAAGCGTAGCCGTGACCGTTTTGACTCCCTGCAGAACAAAAATGCGCTGTTCGGCATTATCCAGGGCAGCGTTTACGAAGATTTACGCGATATCTCTGTTAAAGGTCTGGTAGAGATAGGTTTTGATGGCTACGCTGTCGGCGGTTTGGCTGTGGGTGAGCCGAAGGAAGACATGCACCGCATTCTGGAGCACGTCTGCCCGCAAATCCCGGCGGATAAACCACGATACCTGATGGGCGTGGGCAAACCGGAAGATCTGGTTGAAGGCGTACGCCGCGGCATTGATATGTTCGACTGCGTCATGCCAACCCGCAACGCGCGTAACGGCCATCTGTTCGTTACCGATGGCGTGGTGAAAATCCGTAACGCGAAGCATAAGAGTGACACCAGCCCGCTCGATTCCGAGTGCGATTGCTATACCTGTCGCAATTATTCTCGCGCGTACCTGCATCATCTCGATCGTTGCAACGAGATTTTGGGCGCGCGTCTCAATACCATTCATAATCTTCGTTATTATCAGCGCTTAATGGCTGGTTTACGTAAGGCTATCGAAGAGGGTAAATTAGAGAGCTTCGTGACCGATTTCTACCAACGTCAGGGGCGGGATGTTCCACCGTTGAACGTTGATTAATTTTAATAATGAGGGAATTTGAATGAGCTTTTTTATTTCTGATGCGGTAGCAGCAACAGGCGCTCCAGCGCAGGGCAGCCCAATGTCTCTGATTCTGATGCTGGTTGTGTTCGGTCTGATCTTCTATTTCATGATCCTGCGCCCACAGCAGAAGCGCACCAAAGAGCACAAAAAGCTGATGGACTCCATCGCGAAAGGCGATGAAGTGCTGACCAACGGTGGTCTGGTCGGTCGCGTAACCAAAGTGGCTGAAAGTGGCTACATTGCAATCGCCCTGAACGACACCACTGAAGTGGTCATCAAACGTGACTTCGTAGCTGCCGTTCTGCCGAAAGGCACCATGAAGGCGCTGTAATCCCAACTTTTCCCAAAGGGAACTGCCGTGTTAAACCGTTATCCTTTGTGGAAGTACATCATGCTGGTCGTCGTGATTCTCGTCGGCCTGCTGTACGCGCTTCCCAACCTGTATGGTGAGGATCCGGCTGTTCAAATCACTGGCGCGCGCGGTGTCGCCGCCAGTGAGCAAACGCTGATCCAGGTCCAGAAAACGTTACAAGAAGAAAAAATTACCGCTAAGTCTGTGGCACTGGAAGAGGGCGCAATTCTTGCTCGCTTCGACACCACCGACACGCAGCTCCGCGCACGTGAAGCGCTGATGGGCGTGCTGGGTGATAAATACGTCGTGGCGCTTAACCTTGCCCCTGCAACCCCGCGTTGGCTGGCTGCGATGAATGCAGAGCCAATGAAACTCGGTCTTGACCTGCGTGGCGGCGTTCACTTCCTGATGGAGGTGGATATGGATACCGCGCTCGGCAAGCTGCAGGAACAGAATATCGACAGCCTGCGCAGCGATCTGCGTGATAAAGGCATCGCTTACACCACCGTGCGTAAAGAAGATAACTACGGCATGAGCATCACGTTCCGCGACAGCGCGGCGCGCGATCAGGCTGTAGATTACCTGACCCAACGTCATCGTGACCTGGTGATCTCCTCGCAGGGCAGCAACCAGCTGCGCGCGGTGATGACCGATGCGCGCCTGAAAGAAGCGCGTGAATATGCCGTTCAGCAGAACATCAACATTCTGCGTAACCGTGTAAACCAACTGGGCGTGGCCGAGCCGCTGGTGCAGCGTCAGGGTGCTGACCGTATCGTGGTTGAACTGCCGGGTATCCAGGACACCGCGCGTGCGAAAGAGATTCTCGGTGCGACCGCAACGCTGGAATTCCGTCTGGTGAATACCAACGTTGACCAGTCTGCTGCCGCCTCTGGCCGTATTCCGGGTGACTCCGAAGTGAAACAGACCCGCGAAGGTCAGCCGGTTGTGCTGTACAAACGCGTGATTCTGACCGGTGACCACATCACCGACTCCACGTCGAGCCAGGATGAATACAACCAGCCGCAGGTTAACATCTCGCTGGATAGCGCGGGTGGTAACATCATGTCTAACTTCACCAAGGACAACATCGGTAAACCGATGGCGACCCTGTTCGTGGAGTACAAAGACAGCGGTAAGAAAGATGCAAACGGCCGTGCTGTGCTGGTGAAAGAGGAAGAGGTGATTAACATCGCCAATATCCAGTCTCGTCTGGGTAACAGCTTCCGTATTACCGGTATTAACAACCCGAACGAAGCGCGTCAGCTCTCCCTGCTGCTGCGTGCCGGTGCGCTGATAGCGCCAATTCAGATTGTTGAAGAACGTACCATTGGTCCAACTCTGGGTATGCAAAACATCCAGCAGGGCCTGGAAGCGTGTCTGGCCGGTCTGGTGGTCTCTATCCTGTTCATGATCTTCTTCTATAAGAAGTTTGGTCTGATTGCGACCTCCGCGCTGATCGCGAACCTGGTGCTGATTATCGGCATCATGTCCCTGCTGCCGGGAGCGACGCTGACCATGCCGGGGATTGCGGGTATCGTTCTGACCCTTGCGGTGGCGGTCGACGCCAACGTACTGATTAACGAACGTATCAAAGAAGAGTTGAGCAACGGTCGCTCTGTTCAGCAGGCGATTGATGAAGGTTATAAAGGCGCGTTCAGCTCTATCTTCGATGCGAACGTAACAACACTGATTAAGGTTCTTATCCTGTATGCAGTGGGTACTGGCGCGATCAAAGGCTTTGCGATTACAACCGGTATCGGTGTCGCAACGTCAATGTTTACCGCTATTGTCGGCACCCGTGCCATCGTGAACCTGCTGTACGGCGGCAAGCGCGTCAAAAAGCTGTCTATCTGAGGAGTGCGTTGTGGCACAGGAATATACTGTTGAACAATTGAACCACGGCCGTAAAGTCTGGGACTTTATGCGCTGGGACTACTGGGCCTTCGGCATTTCAGGTTTCCTGCTGATTCTGTCCATCGTCATTATGGGCGTGAAAGGCTTTAACTGGGGTCTCGATTTTACCGGTGGTACGGTAATTGAAATCTCCCTGGAAAAACCGGTCGATATGGACCAGATGCGCGAATCGCTGCAGAAAGCGGGCTTTGAAGAGCCGCTGCTGCAGAACTTTGGCAGCAGCCGCGACATCATGGTGCGTATGCCGCCGGTGCACGATGCCAACGGCAGCCAGGAGCTGGGCAGTAAGGTTGTTAGCGTGATTAACGAAACAACCAGCCAGAACGCGGCGGTTAAGCGTATTGAGTTCGTCGGCCCAAGCGTAGGTGCTGACCTGGCGCAGACCGGCGCGATGGCGCTGCTGGTGGCGCTGATCTCCATCCTGGTGTACGTCGGTTTCCGCTTTGAGTGGCGACTGGCGGCCGGTGTGGTTATCGCTCTGGCGCACGACGTGGTGATCACCATGGGCATACTGTCGCTGTTCCACATTGAGATTGACCTGACGATTGTGGCATCCCTGATGTCCGTCATCGGTTACTCACTGAACGACAGTATCGTGGTATCTGACCGTATCCGTGAAAACTTCCGTAAGATCCGTCGCGGTACGCCGTACGAAATCTTTAACGTGTCGTTGACCCAGACGCTGCACCGTACCTTGATCACATCCGGTACCACCCTGATGGTGATCCTGATGCTGTTCCTGTTCGGTGGCCCGGTTCTGGAAGGCTTCTCCTTGACCATGTTGATTGGTGTCACCATCGGTACGGCGTCGTCTATCTACGTTGCGTCCGCCCTGGCGCTGAAACTCGGCATGAAGCGTGAGCACCTGCTCCAGCAGAAAGTCGAAAAAGAAGGCGCGGATCAGCCGTCCATTCTGCCGTAAGGCGACGTTTACTGCGTATCAAAATCCCGGTCGGTTGACCGGGATTTTTTTTATCTGCTCCTGACAAACACTCCTGACAGTATGCTGTCAGGAGCCCTGTCGTAGACTCCTTCTGAACCCAAACAACAGGCAGGAGGATGTATGAAAAGCGTCATTAACTGGTTTGAAATTCCGGTCTCGGATATGGATCGCGCCATCAAATTTTATGAGCCGGTGATGCAGCTTGCGCTGCGTCGCGAGAAAATGGACTGTGCGGAGCTGGCCGTTTTTCCGCATGAGGATCCCGCCACCGGAGGCGCCCTGGCAAAATTTGACGGCGTTACACCGTCTTTGCAGGGCGCTATTATTTACCTGCATACTGACAATCTGGCGGCAACGCTCGATCGCATCGCCTCTGCGGGCGGCGAGTGCGTGTTTGGCCCGCTGGAACTGCCGCATGGCATTGGCACTATCGCCTTGTTTACCGACAGCGAGGGTAACCGCGTCGGCCTCCATCAACCTGCCTGAGAGCGAACTAAGAAATGACGCGACGCGCTGACCGTTTGTTTCAGATTGTGCAGATCCTGCGGGGCAGGCGTCTGACAACGGCAGCGCATCTGGCGGACCGGCTTGGCGTGTCCGAGCGTACGGTCTACCGCGATATCCGCGACCTGTCGCTTTCCGGCGTGCCGGTGGAAGGCGAGGCGGGGAGCGGATATCGGCTGATGTCGGGCTTTGACCTGCCGCCGCTGATGCTGACAAATAAGGAGTCCGAGGCGCTGATCGTCGCGATTCGCCTGCTCAAAACCTGGGGCGGGGAATCGCTGTCGCGCGAGCTGGAGTCGGCTCAGGAAAAGGTGCTGGCGATTCTGCCCGAGGAGAGTCGTCGAAAGGCGGAGCAGACGCGGATCTACGCCCCGGATTTTTGCATGCAAAGCCACTCCCGCAGCGATTTTGACAGGATCCATCAGGCAATTTCCGCCCAGCAGGTGCTGGCGCTGCATTACCGTGATGAAGCAGGACAGTTGTCTAAACGTGAGGTTCAGCCGCTGGGGCTGTTCTTCTGGGGAGAGCGCTGGCTGCTGGCGGCGTGGTGTGAACGGCGCGATGACTATCGCTGTTTCCGGCTCGACAGATGCCTCAATATTGTGGCTACGGAAAGGCGGTTTAGCGAAAGTGCGGACAGGTCTTTGGCGGATTTTTTGCGCAAGGTGAGGCAGTAAAAAGCCGGGTGGCGGCTACGCCTTACCCGGCTACATTTGGCTCGTAGGCCCGGTTAGCGTAGCGCCACCGGGCGAAACCCGCACTGATTAGAAGTTGTAACCTACAACCAGGTAACCACCCCAACCGGTAGAACGCACGCTGAAGTCGCCGTTGCCGAAGTTCAGGCTGGCGTCGTCGTTCCACTGACCACCGTTGTGCCAGTAACGTGCCACAACAGAGTAGTGCCAGTGATCGTAGTTCAGCGCCAGAATGTGGCTGGAGGCGATGGAGTTATTGGTACGCGCTTTCTTACCGTTCAGGTCACGGAAATCGTTGTCACCCAGGTCTGAGCCCCAGTCAAAGTTGGTGAAGCCGATATAGCTCAGGTTACCGCCCCACAGTTGGGTAATTGGCACAAAGTATTTCACTTTGAAACGGTAGCCATCCCACTCGTTTTCGTTCGCGGCACCGTAGTTCTGCCACTGATACTTAGCGTACACGTTCAGAGACAGGCTCATTGGCAGGCCGGTGTCGATGTCCGTACCCAGACCCATATACCAGGTGCTTTGTTCCTGAGAATCGTTGCGGCCCATGTCGTAAATGTAGTTATTCGCGAAGTACCACTCTTTGAACGGCCCGAAGCTTAGGTCGGTGCCGGTCAGCTTATCGATAGAGAAGCGTGGTTCGATTTCCATAAACAGCGGAGAGCCGTTGTTCCAGATACCTTTCGCATCGGTGTTACCACCAAAGAATACTGGCAGATCGACGTAGCCGTAGAAATCAAACCAGTCTTTCTTGGCGAACGCTTCATATTCCAGGTAGGTATCGTTACGAATCTGAGGTCCGAAACGCGTGTGGTAGCTGCCGACCACGTTAACGCTCTGGTGCCACCAGTCGGAGAGGTATTGTGGTTTGTCGTTTTCCGCTGCGTTAACAGTGAAAGAAGAGGACAGTGCCAGCACGGCGCCAGCTGCGAGTAATGTTTTTTTCATAATCATGCCACTGATTGAAATTCCCTTCCGGGAGTGAAAAATGCGCGAATTGCGTTTCTAAATATTTCGTGTTTCTGCGGTGCCTATTATAGGAATCCCTGCTCACAAAAATATGTGTTGTTTCACATATCTCTCATACGCGTAATCGATTGCGTTCACGTTTGCGTACTTTAAACGGCCGGGATTGTAGCGGCAATCATTTATGTTGCCAATCCATACGAAATGTAAATGTTAGCGGAGTGACATTTCACTCCGCTAAAAAAGAGAGGATTACTGCGCGGCGGGTTGAATGTCGTGAATGCGGATAAAGCCTAACTGTTCCGGCGTAAGGCCGCTTAACTGAAGCGGAATATCCACATCACTGGGTGCTAAAACACTGGCCGGGGCGGTGAAGAGCTGATTCTTCACGTTCACCTCCTGGTAGTTCTCCGTGGTGCCCTGGATCTGGCCCCACTCGACGGTGCCGCTGAAGGCCGGAAGCGGATCGTTGGACTCTCCCTTGATGCGTAATGTTGCGCGAGTACCATCGGCATTCGCCGCCACATTCACCAGAGACATTTTTAGCGTGCCAATCTGGCTGTTCAGCAGGGCAGGCGTATTCGCTCCCGGCAGCAGGTACACCCCGCTGGTAGATTTCGCGTTCAGCGCGTTTTGCTGGGTGATCTTCACCGTTTCTTTGTTTAGCTTGTCCATCGCCGTATTGAGCGTATTGACGCTCTGTTTCATCTGACGGACTTCGGTTTGCTGTGCACAGGCGCTAAGGGTGAAGAGGCTCCCCACCAGCAATATTTTCAGGTAACGTCTTGTCATTGCGTTTATTTCCTTGAAATAACGGATCGTCCTAATGGTAGCCAGCATCATTGTGTCAGACATAGATCCTTTTTCTCAAAAAGCTCTTCCTTTGTTGTCAGGCCAGTTCAGGGTAAAATGAAAATCAGTTAACCAGATAACAGGGATACCGTATGCATTGCCCATTCTGCTCCGCTGTGGATACCAAAGTCATCGACTCTCGCCTTGTGGGCGAAGGGTCTTCAGTGCGCCGTCGTCGGCAGTGTCTGGTGTGTAACGAGCGTTTCACGACCTTTGAGGTGGCAGAGCTGGTCATGCCGCGCGTGGTTAAAAGTAACGACGTGCGTGAGCCGTTTAACGAAGAGAAACTGCGCAGCGGAATGCTGAAAGCCCTTGAAAAACGTCCCGTCAGCGCGGACGACGTGGAGATGGCGCTAAACCACATAAAATCTTACCTTCGTGGTTTGGGTGAGCGTGAAGTGCCCAGCAAGATGATCGGCAACCTGGTAATGGAGCAGCTGAAAAAGCTCGATAAGGTCGCCTATATCCGCTTTGCCTCGGTCTACCGCAGTTTCGAAGACATCAAAGAGTTTGGCGAAGAGATCGCCCGCTTACAGGATTAAGCTCATGCAAGATGAGATGTACATGGCGCGAGCCATGAAGCTGGCGCAGCGCGGTCGTTTTACGACCCATCCCAACCCGAACGTCGGGTGCGTTATCGTTAACGATGGCGAGATCGTGGGGGAGGGCTTTCACTATCGCGCAGGCGAACCGCATGCTGAGGTTCATGCGCTGCGCATGGCCGGCGAGAAGGCGCGCGGTGCGACGGCCTACGTTACGCTGGAGCCCTGCAGCCATCACGGGCGTACGCCACCGTGCTGCGACGCGCTGATTGCCGCGGGGGTGTCGCGCGTGGTTGCATCGATGCAGGACCCGAATCCGCAGGTGGCCGGACGTGGTCTGTATCGTCTGCAGCAGGAAGGCATTGACGTCAGCCATGGCCTGATGATGCAGGACGCGGAAGCGCTCAACAAAGGTTTCCTGAAGCGCATGCGTACCGGGTTCCCGTATATCCAGCTTAAGCTGGGTGCCTCGCTGGACGGTCGTACGGCAATGGCAAACGGCGAGAGCCAGTGGATAACATCTCCGCAGGCAAGGCGCGATGTGCAACGTCTGCGCGCGCAAAGCCATGCTATTCTCACCAGCAGTGAAACCGTTCTGGCTGACGATCCGGCCATGACCGTGCGCTGGGACGAGCTGAATGCCGATACCCAGGCTCTGTATCCGCAGGAGAACCTGCGTCAGCCGCTGCGTATTGTCATTGATAGCCAGAACCGCGTGACGCCGGAGCACCGCATCGTCAAGCAGCCAGGGGAAACCTGGATTGCGCGCACCAAAGAAGATACGCGCGCATGGCCGGAAGGCGTACGCAGCATTACGGTGCCGGAACATAACGGGCATCTGGATCTGGTGGTGCTGATGATGCTGCTCGGCAAGCAGCAGGTGAACAGCATCTGGGTCGAAGCAGGCCCGACGCTCGCCGGCGCGTTCTTACAGGCCGGGCTGGTGGATGAGCTTCTCGTCTACGTTGCGCCTAAACTGTTGGGCAGTGACGCGCGCGGCCTGTTTGTGCTGCCCGGCCTTGAAAAACTGGCCGATGCACCACAACTCAAATTTAGCGAGATTCGTCCGGTAGGTCCGGATGTCTGCCTCCACTTAACGACAGCGTAATTGCTCCCGAAATAGGGAAGCAGTGCGCAAAGTATTATGATAAAATCCGCCCCCCTGCGGGGCCAAATGAACCCGTAAAGGAAGAGTATGAACATTATTGAAGCTGCTGTAGCTACCCCGGACGCTCGCGTCGCCATCACCATTGCGCGTTTCAACAACTTCATCAACGATAGCCTGCTGGAAGGTGCGGTTGACGCCCTGAAACGTATCGGCCAGGTTAAAGATGACAACATTACCGTTGTTTGGGTTCCAGGCGCTTACGAACTGCCACTGGCGGCGGGCGCGCTGGCGAAAACCGGTAAATATGACGCGGTGATTGCGCTGGGTACCGTTATTCGTGGCGGCACTGCGCACTTCGAATACGTTGCGGGCGGTGCAAGCAACGGTCTGGCACACGTTGCGCAGGATGCTGAAATTCCTGTCGCGTTCGGCGTGCTGACCACCGAAAGTATTGAACAAGCCATCGAACGTGCTGGCACCAAAGCCGGTAACAAAGGTGCAGAAGCTGCACTGACCGCGCTTGAAATGATCAATGTATTGAAAGCCATCAAGGCCTGATTTTTTTGTAAGGGGAATTCCGTGAAACCTGCTGCTCGTCGCCGCGCCCGTGAATGTGCCGTCCAGGCACTTTACTCCTGGCAGTTGTCCCAGAACGACATCGCTGATGTTGAATACCAGTTCCTGTCAGAACAGGACGTGAAAGACGTTGACGTTCTGTACTTCCGTGAACTGCTGTCGGGAGTGGCGACTAATAGCGCGTATCTCGATGGTCTGATGAAACCTTACCTGTCCCGTCTGCTCGAAGAGCTGGGTCAGGTAGAAAAAGCAGTGTTGCGCATTGCGCTGTTTGAGCTGTCTAAACGTGATGATGTGCCGTACAAAGTGGCCATCAACGAAGCGATCGAACTGGCGAAAACCTTCGGCGCTGAAGACAGCCACAAGTTTGTAAACGGCGTACTTGATAAAGCAGCACCTGCGATCCGTCCCCACAAAAAGTGATCCGCAAACCGGAGTTCTGCATTGCCTGACGGGCAGTGCGGCTCCGGTTTTTTCTTTTATTTGCTGAGGCATAACGTATGGCATGCGGCGAATTCTCCCTGATTGCCCGTTATTTCGACCGTGTCAGAACCTCTCGTCTTGATGTTGAAACCGGCATCGGCGATGACTGTGCACTTCTCAATATTCCCGAAAAACAGACGCTGGCAATCAGCACCGACACCTTAGTGTGCGGACGTCATTTTTTACCGGATATCGATCCTGCCGATCTGGCGTATAAGGCACTGGCGGTTAACGTCAGCGATCTGGCGGCGATGGGGGCCGATCCCGCGTGGTTAACCCTGGCGCTGACGCTGCCTGAGGTAGACGAAGCCTGGCTTGAAGCTTTCAGCGATGCGCTGTTTGAGCAGCTTAACTACTACGATATGCAGCTGATTGGCGGTGATACCACTGCCGGGCCGCTGTCGATGACGCTGGCGATCCATGGCTATGTACCGCTTGGTCGCGCGCTGAAGCGTTCGGGTGCAAAACCCGGCGACTGGATCTACGTGACCGGTACACCGGGCGACAGCGCCGCGGGCCTGGCGATTCTTCAGGATCGCTTAACCGTGAAGAACGCTGACGATGCGGCGTATCTGGTGAAACGCCATCTGCGCCCGACGCCGCGTATTCTGCACGGTCAGGCGCTGCGCGAGCGCGCAAGCTCGGCTATCGATCTCTCTGACGGGCTGATCTCAGATCTTGGCCATATTCTGAAGGCGAGCGGTGTCGGCGCGCGCGTTGACCTGGATCTGTTCCCGCTGTCAGAGGAACTGCTTCGTCATGTCGAACCTGAGCAGGCGCTGCGCTGGGCGCTGTCCGGTGGTGAAGATTATGAACTGTGCTTTACCGTTCCGGAGCTGAACCGTGGAACGCTCGACGTGGCGTTAGCGCATCTTGGCGCGAAATTCACCTGTATCGGGCAGATCATGCCGGAGAGTGAAGGGCTGAAGTTTGTGAAAGACGGTGCGCCGGTTACGCTGGACTGGAAAGGGTACGATCACTTCGCGTGATGTTGTACGCTCTGTATTGCCGGGTGGCGGCTCCGCCTTACCCGGCCTACAAAAGAGGGGCTTATTTAAACCCCACCACCGGATGCTGCTGATACGGCGTCTCCAGCTCGGCAACCTGTTCGGGCGTCAGCGTGATATCCACCGCGTTTAACAGTTCGTCCAACTGCTCTTCCCGGGACGTGCCGATAATGGGAGCCGCGACGCCGCGTTTACCCAGCAGCCATGCCAGCGCTACCTGGGCGCGGGTTGCGCCGGTATCGTCGGCAATCCCGGCCAAACGTTCGGCAATCAGCGCATCGCTGGCTTCTGTTCCGCCGTACAGATTTTTCCCCACCTCATCGGATACCAGCCGGGCCGTGGTTTCCCCCCACGGACGGGTCAGGCGACCGCGCGCGAGCGGGCTCCAGGGGATGACCGCCACGCCCTCCTGATGGCACAGCGGCAACATCTCACGCTCTTCTTCACGATAGATCAGATTGTAGTGATCCTGCATGGTGACAAAGCGCGCCCAGCCGTGCTGCGCCTGCAGATCCAGCGCCTGAGCAAACTGCGACGCGTGCATCGACGATGCGCCGATGTAGCGTGCTTTACCGGCTTTGACGACGTCGTTGAGCGCCTCAAGCGTCTCCTCGATCGGCGTGTTGTAATCCCAGCGGTGAATTTGCAGCAGGTCGACGTAATCCATGTTCAGGCGCCTGAGGCTGTCGTCAATGGAACGCAGGATCTGCGCGCGAGAAAGGCCCTGCGGCAGGTCCCCCACCGGGTAGTAGACCTTGGTGGCAACGACGATGTCATCCCGACGGGCAAAATCGCGCAGGGCGCGGCCGACAATCTCCTCGCTGCTGCCATCGGAGTAGCTGTTGGCGGTGTCAAAGAAGTTAATGCCGCCCTCGATGGCGCGTTTGATAATCGGACGGCTGCTCTCTTCCGGCAGCGTCCAGGCGTGGTTCCCCCGATCGGGCTCGCCAAAGGTCATGCATCCCAGACAAAGTCGGGAAACCTTAAGGTCCGTTTTTCCTAATGTTGTGTATTGCACGGTTCCGCTCCTGCTGTTTAAACAATACGTTTAAGCATAGCAGGAGCGGAAAAGGGGGGAGGGATCAGTCCAGCCAGGCGCGGATTTTAGCTTCGATACCGGCAGCGTCCAGGCCAATCGCCGCGCGGGCTTCGTCCTGGGTACCTTGCGGGATGAAGTAGTCCGGCAGGCCGAGGTTCAGTACCGGAACGGCTTTACGGTTTGCCATCAGCACCTCGTTCACGCCGCTGCCCGCACCGCCCATAATCGCGTTCTCTTCCAGCGTGACCAGCACGTCGTGCGCCTCAGCCATACTCAGGATCAGGGATTCGTCGAGCGGCTTCACAAAGCGCATATCCACGAGGGTGGCATTCAGCGTTTCAGCTACTTTCGCCGCCTCTGGCATCAGCGTGCCGAAGTTCAGGATCGCCACTTTCTCACCGCGACGTTTAACCAGACCTTTACCGATCGCCAGCTTCTCCAGCGGCTGCAGCTCAACGCCCACCGCATTGCCGCGCGGATAGCGAACGGCACTTGGGCCATCCTGATAGTGGTAGCCGGTAAACAGCATCTGACGACATTCGTTCTCGTCGCTTGGCGTCATGATCACCATATCCGGAATGCAGCGCAGGAACGACAGGTCAAACGCGCCCTGGTGCGTCTGGCCGTCGGCACCGACGATGCCCGCACGATCGATAGCAAACAGCACCGGCAGCTTCTGGATCGCCACGTCGTGGATCACCTGATCGTAGGCGCGCTGCAGGAAAGTGGAATAGATAGCGACAACCGGTTTGTAGCCGCCGATCGCCAGGCCCGCTGCAAATGTCACTGCGTGCTGCTCGGCAATGGCCACGTCGAAATACTGGTCAGGGTATTTTTTAGAGAACTCTACCATGCCGGAGCCTTCGCGCATGGCCGGGGTGATCGCCATCAGCTTGTTGTCTTTTGCGGCGGTTTCGCACAGCCAGTCGCCGAAGATTTTTGAATAGCTCGGCATGCCGCCGCTGCTTTTCGGCAGACAGCCGCTGGACGGGTCAAATTTCGGTACCGCGTGGAAGGTAATCGGATCTTTTTCCGCTGGTTCGTAGCCACGCCCTTTTTTGGTCATGATGTGCAGGAACTGCGGGCCTTTCAGGTCGCGCATGTTTTTGAGCGTGGTGACCAGCCCCAGTACGTCGTGGCCGTCAACCGGGCCAATATAGTTAAAGCCCAGCTCCTCAAACAGGGTACCCGGCACGACCATGCCTTTGATGTGCTCTTCGGTACGCTTAAGCAGCTCTTTGATCGGCGGTACGCCGGAGAAGACTTTTTTACCGCCTTCACGCAGCGAGGAGTAAAGCTTGCCGGAGAGCAGCTGTGCCAGATGGTTGTTCAGCGCGCCAACGTTCTCGGAGATCGACATTTCGTTATCGTTGAGGATAACCAGCATGTCCGGCTTGATGTCGCCCGCATGGTTCATGGCTTCGAAGGCCATACCCGCGGTGATGGCACCGTCGCCAATCACGCAGACGGTGCGGCGCTGCTTGTTCTCTTTCTCGGCGGCGACGGCAATACCGATGCCCGCAGAAATGGAGGTGGAGGAATGGCCGACGCTCAGCACGTCATACTCGCTCTCACCGCGCCACGGGAACGGATGCAGGCCACCTTTCTGACGAATAGTGCCAATTTTATCGCGACGTCCGGTCAGAATTTTGTGCGGATAGGCCTGGTGGCCCACGTCCCAGATGAGCTGATCGAACGGCGTGTTATAGACGTAGTGCAGCGCCACGGTCAGCTCTACCGTGCCAAGCCCGGAGGCGAAATGGCCGCTGGAGCGGCTTACGCTGTCGAGCAGGTAGCGACGCAGCTCGTCGCACAGCTTCGGCAGGCTCTCTTTCGGCAACAGACGTAACTCCTGGGTGGAGTCAACTAACGCCAGTGTCGGGTATTTGGCAATATCAAAACTCATCAAAGGCTCATCGAGATATATAGTTTATTTATCACGCTGGATTATATAGTCCGCTAGCGCTTCCAGTGCCGAGGTATCCAGCGATTGCGCAGCCAGTTCATTCAGTGACTGGCGGGCATCGTCAATCAGATCCCGGGCTTTACGTTGGGCTTGCTCAAGACCCAGCAGGGCGGGGTAGGTACTTTTGCCAAGCTGCTGGTCCGCACCCTGACGTTTACCCAATGTTGCAGTATCGCCCACCACATCCAGAATGTCATCCTGAACCTGGAATGCCAGACCGATACTTTCTGCGTATCTGTCCAGAATCGGCAGGGCTTTGCGCCCTTGCTCACCCGCGCTCAGCGCGCCCAGGCGAACGGCGGAACGAATCAATGCCCCGGTTTTATGGCGATGAATACGCTCCAGCTGTTCCAGATTAACCTGACGTCCTTCCGCTTCAAGATCCAGCGCCTGACCGCCGCACATGCCGGCCACGCCGCTGGCCATGGCCAGTTCGGAAATCATTGCCAGACGGTCACGGTCAGCCACTTCGGCCATTGGCGCGTCGCTCAGAATCGAGAACGCCAGCGTCTGCAGGGCATCACCCGCCAGAATGGCATTCGCCTCGCCAAACTTGATGTGGCAGGTGGGTTGACCCCGACGCAAATCGTCGTCGTCCATCGCCGGGAGATCGTCGTGGATCAGCGAGTAGGCATGGATGCACTCAACGGCGGCTGCCGGTGCGTCCAGCGTGTTATCGCTGATGCCAAACATGTTGCCGGTGGCGTACACCAGGAACGGGCGCAGGCGCTTTCCACCCAAGAGTGCGCCATAGTGCATGGCTTCAACCAGAGGAGTGTTCTGAAAAGGCTGTGGCGCAATAAATCGGCGCAGGGCGTCGTTGGCACGCACGACGCGCGCCTGAAGCTCGTTGGCAAAATCCATTTACTCGGCGTCCGGTGTGAAAGGCGTGGTTTTCGCGTCTTCGCTGTCGGAAAGCAGGATCTGCACGCGCTGCTCGGCCTGCTGCAGTTTGACCTGCCCCTGGCGCGCCAGCTGCACGCCGCGCTCGAATTCGTTGAGCGCCTCTTCCAGCGGGAGATCGCCGCTCTCAAGACGGGTAACGATTTGCTCCAGTTCACTCAGCGCAGTTTCGAAACTGGCCGGTGCGTCGTTCTTCTTCGGCATAGTGAATTGACTCTTATATTCTCAGCCCCGACATGGTAACGGACTCAGGGCAATTATCAAATAACGCGCAATGTGCACAGGAGCGGCGCGATGGTGGTATACTTGCGCGCCTGGATGCAGCCACGGGTGTGGGCTGCTGTACTCTTTTCCATTACAAGCCTTAATACGCTTGCCTAAGAAACATTGCCGCCATGAAGTTTATCATTAAATTGTTCCCTGAAATCACCATCAAAAGCCAATCTGTGCGTTTGCGCTTTATTAAAATTCTCACCGGGAACATTCGTAACGTTTTAAAGCACTACGACGAAACCCTCGCCGTGGTGCGCCACTGGGACCACGTTGAGGTCCGTGCAAAAGACGAAAACAAACGTCAGGATATTCGCAACGCGCTGACCCGTATTCCAGGTATCCACCATATCCTGGAAGTGGAAGATGTCCCGTTTAGCGATATGCACGACATCTTCGAGAAAGCGCTGGTCCAGTACCGCGACCAGATCGAAGGCAAAACCTTCTGCGTGCGCGTGAAGCGTCGCGGTAAGCATGAATTCAGCTCCATTGAAGTGGAACGTTACGTTGGCGGCGGTTTGAACCAGCACGTTGAGACGGCGCGCGTGCGTCTGACCAACCCGGACGTGACCGTTAATCTGGAGATCGAAAACGATCGCCTGCTGTTGGTGAAAGGCCGTTATGAAGGTATCGGCGGCTTCCCGATCGGGACTCAGGAAGATGTTCTGTCCCTGATCTCCGGCGGCTTCGACTCCGGCGTCTCCAGCTATATGCTGATGCGCCGCGGCTGCCGCGTACACTACTGCTTCTTCAACCTGGGCGGCGCGGCGCACGAAATCGGCGTTCGTCAGGTGGCGCATTACCTGTGGAACCGCTTCGGCAGCTCTCACCGCGTGCGTTTCGTGGCAATCAATTTCGAACCGGTGGTCGGCGAAATCCTTGAGAAAGTGGACGACGGCCAGATGGGCGTTGTCCTCAAGCGTATGATGGTGCGTGCGGCATCCAAAGTGGCTGAACGCTACGGCGTGCAGGCGCTGGTCACCGGTGAAGCGCTGGGGCAGGTCTCCAGCCAGACGCTGACCAACCTGCGCCTGATCGACAACGTGTCTGATACCCTGATCCTGCGTCCGCTGATCTCCCATGATAAAGAGCACATCATCGATCTGGCGCGCGAAATCGGTACCGAAGATTTTGCCCGCACCATGCCGGAATACTGTGGCGTGATCTCAAAAAGCCCGACCGTCAAAGCGGTGAAGGCGAAGATCGAAGCGGAAGAAGAGAACTTCGATTTCAGCATTCTGGATAAAGTGGTGGAAGAAGCGTCCAACATTGATATCCGCGAGATCGCCCAGCAGACCGAGCAGGAAGTGGTAGAAGTGGAGACCGTGAGCGGTTTCGGCGCGAACGACGCGATTCTGGATATCCGCTCCATTGACGAGCAGGATGACAAGCCGCTGCAGGTTGACGGCGTCGAAGTGGTTTCTCTGCCGTTCTACAAGCTGAGCACAAAGTTTGGCGACCTCGACCAGAGCAAAACGTACCTGCTGTGGTGTGAGCGCGGGGTGATGAGTCGCCTGCAGGCGCTGTATCTGCGCGAGCAGGGCTTTGCCAATGTGAAGGTGTATCGTCCGTAGTTTCTCGCCCGGTGGCGCTTCGCTTACCGGGCCTACGGTACCGTGCATTTGTAGGCCGGGTAAGGCGTAGCCGCCACCCGGCTTTTTTTATGCACTACTCTTCATAGTAATTATAAATCCCCGCCGGCATCACCAGCGATGACGCCACTTCGTACGCCTTCTCGCGCCCGACCAGCAGGTCGATAATCTTTAAGCCAAAATCAATCGCGGTGCCCGGGCCCTGGCTGGTCAGCAGGTTGACGCGGGGATCCCAGACGACGCGCTTGTCCACCCATTGATCTTCCGGAATGGTGTCTTTCAGCCCCGGGAAGCCGGTCATGTTGCCAATGGGGAAGATATCGTGTGGAACCAAAACCGTTCCGGCGGCGGCACAAATGGCGGCGACGATGCGGCCGGATAAATGGAACTGACGCACGGTCTCAACCAGCAGCGGGCTGTCACGAAAACATTCCGCGCCCTTCAGCCCGCCGGGCAGCACGATGATGTCGTAATCTCCGTCAGCCACCTGTACCAACGGTGCATCTGCAAGGATTTTCACCCCGCGTGAACAGGTGATTGCCAGATTACCGTCGCTGGCGACGCTGGCGGTGGTGACCTTAATGCCGCCGCGCACCATCAGATCAATGGTGGTGACCGCTTCCATCTCTTCGCTACCAGGGGCGAGGCAGATCAGTGCCGACGCGCTCATATTCACTCTCCTTACGTTTAACCAGGTCATACAGACGGGCGTTTTCCGGCACCGCGATGCCGTGCGCGCGGGCGCGTTTTAGCAGATAGCCGGTGATGTAGTCGATCTCCGTGTGGCGTAATGCCCGAACATCCTGCAGCATCGAGGAGATGTTCTCAGCTGTACTCTCAATAACCTGCTCGACATAACAGCGTAAATCGTCTGCCGAGGTATGTAGCCCTTCCCGCTCAACGACCGCCGCGACTTCTGCACAGAGGGACGCCACCTCCTGCGGATGGTTTTTCAGTTCACCGTTCGGGCAGTTCCACAGCGCCGTCAGCGGGTTGATCACACAGTTAACGGCCAGCTTGCGCCAGAGTTGAGGGCGAATGTGGTTATGCCAGGCCACGTCCGGGAGCACCTTCTGCAGCACATCGGCAAGATAGCTGTAGTCCCCATCCTGCGTTCTGGCAGGCCCGATGTGCGTCACGCCGCTGGCGACATGCACGATGATGTTGCCGTCGCGGCGCGCAGCGTGGGTGGTCGTGGCCATCAGCAGGGGCTGCGGAACGCTTTTCAGCTCATCCAGGGTCCCCATGCCGTTATGCAGCAGCAGTATGGGCGAAGTGGGGGGGAGCTGCGCGGCCAGCGTTTTTACCGCGTCTGAGACCTGCCAGGCTTTAAGCGTCACCAGTAAAAGGTCGCTTTGCGCCAGGAAATCAGGATCGTTCGCGGTGAGGGATTCGTTAAAGATGCTTCCGTCTTCACCAATCAGGTTTACACTGCAATAAGGCTGGGGCACGCGCAGCCAGCCCTGAACCTCATGTCCGTGCTTGCACAGTGCAGTCAGCCACAGCTGACCAAGCGCTCCGCATCCGAGCACCGTAATTTTCATTGTTCCTCCTCACCTGCAACTGCGCCAGGTGTTACAGCTTAATTATACAGCTAAGCTTCTGTTGAGTTATGCCTCGTAGCGGGTATTATGCAACGCAACAAAAGTGAAGGGAGAAGAAAAGATGCCATCTTTCGATATTGTTTCCGAAGTTGATATCCAGGAAGTTCGCAACGGCGTTGAGAACGCAACCCGCGAAGTTGAGTCACGTTTCGATTTTCGTGGCGTTGAGGCGTCGTTTGAGCTGAACGATGCAAATAAGACCATTAAGGTGCTGAGCGAGTCTGATTTCCAGGTGAATCAGCTGCTCGACATTCTGCGCGCCAAGCTGTTGAAGCGCGGCATCGAAGGGACGTCCCTGGACGTGCCGGACGAGTTTGTGCACAGCGGTAAGAACTGGTTTGTTGAAGCGAAGCTGAAGCAGGGCATCGAGAGCGCGGTGCAGAAGAAGATCGTTAAGCTCATCAAAGACAGCAAGCTGAAGGTGCAGGCGCAGATCCAGGGCGAAGAAATTCGCGTGACCGGTAAATCCCGCGATGACCTGCAGTCCGTGATGGCGCTGGTGCGCGGCGGCGACCTGGGGCAACCGTTCCAGTTTAAAAACTTCCGCGATTAATATAAAAAGCCCGGTTTACCCGGGCTTTTTTTCACGCTTTCAGCGCCTGCTCGACCTCAAAGCGATTGGTCACCTTGCTGTCAATTTTGACATAAGCGCTGCGCTCTTCGGGAACAATCAGCACCTCCGTGACCCCTTCTTTTGCTTCCAGATGCTGTTTCAGCGCGTCGCTAATCTCCACATCATCCGGGATTTCTACGCGCAGGCTGCTCACGTAGCGCGGCTCTTTCATGGTGCCGGCAACCAGCAGCCAGACTGTTGCCAGCAGCGCGCCCGCGAGAAACACGGTTTGTGAATCAAACAGGCCGTCGACCCAGCCGCCAAGCGAGCCGCCGATCGCCACACCGAGGAACTGGCTGGTGGAGTAAATGCCCATCGCCGTGCCTTTGTAACCGGCGGGGGACTCTTTGCTGATCAGCGACGGCAGCAGGGCTTCCATCAGGTTAAACGCCAGGAAGAACAGCTGTACCCCGGCGATCAGCTCCCAGAAGTGCGGGCCGGCGCCCCAGAGCACGATCTCGGCAATCAGCAGGAGCGCCACGCAGCCCACGAAGACGCGCTTCATTTTGCGCTTCACTTCGGCGTAGATGATGAACGGCACGACGGAGACAAACGAAATCAACATCGTGACCAGATAGATTTTCCAGTGCTCAGCCGCCGGGAAACCCGCTGCGGCAAGCTGGCCGGGAAGGGCGACAAAGGTCGACATCAGCAGGATGTGCAGGCACATAATGCCAAAATTCAGCTTAAGCAGGCGCGGCTCGACAATCACTTTGCTGAAGCAGCCTTTAACCATCCCCGACTCACGGTTGAGGACGTGGTTTTTGCTGTCCGGCACCACCCACAGGGTTAAGGCAATGCCGAGGGTCGCCAGCACGGCAATCATCCAGAACAGGGCGTGCAGGCCGAGCGCATGGGTGATTATCGGACCCAGCACCATCGCAATCGCAAACGTCACGCCAAAGCTGACGCCGATAAAGGCCATGGCTTTGGTGCGGTTCTGCTCGCGGGTTAAGTCTGACAGCAGCGCCATCACCGCGGCGGCAATCGCGCCGGAGCCCTGCAGGGCGCGGCCAAGAATAATCCCCCAGATGGAGTGGGAAAGGGCGGCAATGACGCTTCCGAGCACAAAGACCAGCAGCCCGCCGACAATCAGCGGTTTGCGGCCCACCCGGTCAGAGAGCAGGCCAAACGGGATCTGGAACACCGCCTGCGCCAGACCATAAATGCCAATGGCGAGGCCAATCAGCGCCTCGCTGGCCCCCTGCAGCGCCATACCGTACGTGGTCAGAACAGGCAGGACCATAAACATGCCAAGCATCCGTAGCGAGAAGACAGTCCCTAAGCCCCAGGTCGCGCGCAGCTCGCCTGGCGTCATTTTATAATCGTTCATTACCACCTCAGTTCAAAAGCAGGCCATAGTGTAGTGCGGGGAAGGGGCGGGGTAAATAAAGGGTTATTTAACAAATATTACATGCGTTATTAATGGATTTTATGAATAAAAAAGGGTGCCGAAGCACCCCTTTATTTACCTGTTGTGGCTTACCAGACGTAAGTCAGCAGGTTATGTGAATCTGGCACCATGAAATCCACGGACATCATCACGGACAGCGAGGTGATGGCCACAATCGAGAACACAAACAGCTTGCGCGCCCAGACTTTGTCATCTTCCACTTTGTAACCGCGCAGCGCCATGCCGAGCCACCAGACGCTCACCGCAGCCGCTACCGCCAGATATTTATATCCGGCGTAACCACCCAGAGAGAGCATCAGCGTTGCCACGGCAAAGGCGATGATGTACAGCGTGATGTGGTTCTTGGCAACGGAGATGCCCTTCACGACCGGCAGAACCGGGATGTTCGCTGCCTGATAATCCTTAAAGCGGAAAATCGCGATGGCATAGGAGTGCGGCATCTGCCACAGGCTAAAGATAGCCAGCAGGATCAGCGCACCGCTGTCGAACTCGTTCGTAACCGCGCAGTAGCCAATCACCGGCGGCGCAGCGCCGGAGAGAGAACCAATCAGCGTGCCGTAGACGGAGTGACGTTTCATATACAGGCTATAGATGCCCACATACACCACGAACCCCATCACCCCCAGCCAGCAGGCCAGCGGGTTAGCACCAAACCACAGCAGCATAAAGCCAGCAATACCCAGCAAGGTGGCGTACACCAGCGAGACGGAAGGGGCGATCAGGCCTTTCACCAGCACCCGATTTTTGGTCCTTTCCATCTTCTTGTCGATATCCATGTCGATGTAGTTGTTAAATACACAACCGGACGCAACAACCAGTGACACACCGACCAGCGTGTAGATAAAGAGGGCGTAATCAATGCTGCCCTTAGAGGCCAGCAGGAACCCTCCGATCACGGAGATCAGGTTGCCAAAGATGATGCCTGGTTTCGTTACTTGCAGGTATTGCTTAAACATACTCGCCGCTCTTAGTGAACCATCATGTTGTAGTTGAGGTTCCACATAATCCAGATGGAACCGACTACCAGGATAGCGATGATAATCACGGTAAAGATAAAGGCGGTCATGTTCCAGCCTTCATCGGACTTGGTGTTCATGTGCAGGAAGCAAACCAGATGCACCAGAATCTGAATCACCGCGGTCACCAGGATTGCACCCAGGATAACCGGCTTAGACGCAGAACCGCTCATCACCATCCAGAACGGGATCACCGTCAGGATGATCGACAGGATGAAACCTGTCATGTAGGTTTTTACGCTGCCGTGGGAAGCGCCATGATCGTTAGAATGACTCATTACATCGCCCCCATCAGATAGACAACAGAGAACACACAGATCCACACCACGTCCAGGAAGTGCCAGAACAGGCTCAGGCACAGGATACGGGTACGGTTAGTACTGGTCAGGCCGCGACGGGAGATCTGGAACATCAGTACTGCCATCCAGATCAGACCGGAGGTCACGTGCAGACCGTGGGTGCCAACCAGCGCGAAGAACGCGGACAGGAAGCCACTGCGATCCGGGCCGAAGCCTTCCATGATCAGGTGATGGAATTCATAGATTTCCATCCCGATAAATCCAGCACCAAACAACCAGGTCAACGCCAGCCAGGAGACAACCTGGCTCTTGTTGTTTTTGTACATGGCGATAGCCGCCATGCCGTAGGTGATGGAGCTGAATAACAGCAGTGCGGTTTCAACCAGAACGAACGGCAGTTCAAAGATGTCCTTGCCGGTCGGGCCGCCCGCTGTGCCGTTCACCAGAACGGCATAGGTCGCGAACAGACAGCAGAACAGAATGCAGTCGCTCATCAGGTAGATCCAGAAACCGAAGACTTTGGTCGGTCCTGTATCGTGGTGCGCATGTTCATGCGCGTGGGCAGTTGAGTGCGCCAGAGTATCAGTTGCCATTTTTCAGCCCCGCTTTAGAAATCTCGTCGAAATGCTGATTTTCCAGCTTTTCAACTTCACGGACTGGTACGTAGTAGTCCACGTCCTCGTCAAAGCTCTTCACAATCCAGCTGATTACGATGCCAGCAAAGCCAACAATCGCCATCCACCAGATGTGCCAGATCATTGCGAAACCAAATACCGTTGCGAAGGCGGCAATGACAATGCCCGCACCGCTGTTTTTCGGCATATGGATCTCTTCGTAATGAGCAGGTTGCTTGTACGCTTCACCTTTTTCTTTCATTTCCCAGAATGCGTCACGTTCATGAACCTGAGGCACGATGGCAAAGTTATAGAAAGGCGGTGGAGAAGAGGTCGCCCACTCCAGCGTACGGCCACCCCATGGGTCACCGGTCAGGTCACGGTTCTGGTCGCGGTCGCGAATAGACACGTAGAACTGAATCAGCTGAGACGCGATACCACAGGCAATCAGCACGGCACCGCCCGCTGCAACCATCAGCATTGGGTGGAACTGCGGATCAATCTGCTGGCTCAGACGACGGGTCATACCCATGAAGCCCAGCACGTACAGCGGCATAAAGGCGACGAAGAAGCCGATGATCCAGAACCAGAACGCGCGTTTACCCCATTTTTCGTTCAGCGTGAAGCCGAACGCTTTTGGCCACCAGTAGGTTACGCCAGCGAAGCAGCCGAAGACCACGCCACCGATGATAACGTTATGGAAGTGCGCAATCAGGAACAGGCTGTTGTGCAGAACGAAGTCAGCACCCGGTACCGCCAGCAGTACGCCGGTCATCCCACCTACGGAGAAGGTCACGATGAAGCCGATGGTCCACAGCATTGCTGAGTGGAACACGATACGGCCCTGATACATGGTGAACAGCCAGTTGAAGATCTTCACCCCGGTCGGGATGGCGATAATCATGGTGGTAATACCGAAGAAGGCGTTTACGTTCGCGCCCGCACCCATGGTGAAGAAGTGGTGCAGCCAAACGATGAACGACAGAACGGTAATACACACGGTTGCCCACACCAGAGAGGTGTAACCAAACAGACGTTTACGCGAGAAGGTTGCCGCGATTTCGGAGAACACACCGAATACAGGCAGAACCAGGATGTAAACTTCCGGGTGACCCCATGCCCAAATCAGGTTGATGTACATCATCATGTTGCCACCCATATCGTTCGTGAAGAAATGGGTGCCCAGGTAGCGGTCCAGGGTCAGCAGCGCGATGGTAACAGTCAGAATTGGGAAGGACGCAATAATCAGGATGTTGGCGCACAGAGATGCCCAGGTAAATACCGGCATCTTGAACATGGTCATGCCAGGGGCACGCATCTTGATAATGGTCACGAAGAAGTTGATACCGGTCAGGGTCGTACCGACACCGGAGAGCTGAAGCGCCCAAATCCAGTAGTCGACGCCAACGCCCGGGCTGTACTCAATTCCTGACAGCGGTGGGTAAGCCAGCCAGCCGGTCTGCGCGAATTCGCCCACACCCAGTGACAGGTTAACCAGAATAACGCCGACAACGGTGAACCAGAAGCTCAGGTTGTTCAGGAACGGGAACGCAACGTCGCGCGCGCCGATTTGCAGCGGAACGACCACGTTCATCAGACCGATAACCAGCGGCATCGCCACGAAGAAGATCATGATAACGCCGTGGGCGGTAAAGATCTGATCGTAGTGGTGCGGTGGCAGGAAGCCGGCTTCACCCGCAGACGCGAGCGCCTGCTGGCTACGCATCATGATCGCATCCGCAAAGCCACGAATTAACATGACGATACCGACGATGCAGTACATGATACCGAGTTTTTTGTGGTCAACCGAAGTCAGCCACTCATTCCACAGGTAGCTCCACTTACCGAAGTAAGTGATCAGGCCAACTAAGGCCGCGCCACCGATGATAATTGCAGCCACCGTAACCATGATAATCGGTTCATGGTAGGGCACTGCATCCAGTGTCAATTTTCCGAACATTTTCTTCCTCGGCCCCTTAGTGAGCGGTTTCCGCGTGGCTCATGTCCATGCCTTCCATACCTTCGTGCGCGCTGTGCTCGCCTTCTGGCTGGGTCATGTCCATGCTCTTGCCGTGATCCATAAATTTGCCAATAACGTCTTTGAACAAATCAGGCTTCACGTTAGAGAAGTACTCCACCTTGTTGTATTCGCTGGGTGCAGCCACTTTTTCGAACGCCGCCATGTCAGACATGGTGTTTGGAGACTGTTTCGCTTTTTCAACCCACTGGTCGAAAGCGGCACGGTCTGGCGTTGCAATAGCTTTGAACTTCATACCTGAGAAGCCCGGGCCGCTATAGCTGGCGGAGATACCATCGTAGGTGCCTGCTTCATTCGCGATCAGATGCAGGTTAGTCTGCATACCGGCCATCGCGTAAATCTGGCTACCCAGACGCGGGATGAAGAAGGAGTTCATTACGGAGTTGGAGGTCACTTTGAACTGAACCGGAGTGTTCGCCGGGAAGGCGATTTCATTCACGGTGGCAATGCCCTGCTCTGGATAGATGAAGAACCATTTCCAGTCCATGGAGACCACTTCAATGGTAATCGGTTTTTCATCGTGAACCAGCGGCTTGCTTGGCTCAAGTGCGTGAGTGGTTTTCCAGGTCAGTACGGCAAGGAACAGGATGATCAGGATAGGTACCGTCCAGACCACAGCTTCCACTTTGTTGGAGTGTGACCAGTTCGGGCTATACTTCGCATCTTTATTGCTCGCACGATACTTCCAGGCGAAACCAACAGCCATCAAAATGGCTGGAATAACCACAATCAACATCAGGCCAAAAGCCGTCAATATCAGTGAACGTTGTTCCAGTCCAATCTGTCCTTTGGGGTCTAGTAGTGCAGAATCACAGCCACTGAGTAATACAGTGCCTGCGAATAATGACAACCATCCCAAACTTTTATTGTATTTCCTGAGTCTCATTTAACGACCTCAATTCCACGGGAGTCTGGTGGCGTTTAAAGTGTGCGGGCATTTTACGGGAAGGTTACATTACTGTAAACATCATTAGGCCTGTGTCAGGAAGGTGTTACCGGGTTCTGCCGCACGTGTCACAAGTGTTGCAAATTATGTCGGTTTTTATGACCGAAGCCGCATGAGATGGGCTTTATAACGAAAGGACCCCCAAGCATACCCTAAAAGGGACAATTGGTATAACCATTGTTAAAAATAAACAAAAAATTAACAATTAATTATCAATAAAAAGACATCTAAAAAACGAAAAATCAAACTATCGCATGCTGAATCGTTTAATGAAAAATAGCGTTTTGGAACCAGAGCCAATAATTTCCAAATCCTATCCCGCACAAAACAACAAATATTTTTTTTAGTCGATGGTGGCTATTTCACCGTTATAATTTCGGTTGGTGATTACAACGGGAAATAACCTTTCGCATTTTTCTTCAGGTCAGCTGCGTTTTACGCAACGCCATGAAATCGAGCAGACCGCCCGTCAGGATCCCAACGATGGCCAGCAGGGCTCCGGCGTCCAGCAGAAGGGCCTCAAACGGGAGCGCCAGTGGTGTGCTGGCATTAATAATGAGCACGATAAGCCAGAGTGCCAGCGCAACGCAGCCCATCATTAACAGACGTAACGCAAAACGGTAGGCGCGGTGATATTCCGTTCGTGGCATAAAGTGTTCGGTCCGCTGGGTATATTCCAGCGTCTGGCGACAGACCAGCAACAATAAAATCCCCGGCACGGCAGCCACGACGGAGAAAAGATAAAACGTTGGCCAACCGTGGGCTTCCACAAACCAGCCGGCAATCGGACCTACGTAAACGCGGCCAACGGCAGAGAGCGCCGAGAGCAGCGCGAACTGCGTGGCGGAAAATGATTTGTTGCACAGGGTCATCAGCAGGGCGACAAAGGCTGCTGTCCCCATACCGCCGCAGAGATTTTCGAAGAACACCGCAGCGGCCATGCTGATCATATGTTTGTCAGTAATCGACAGCAGCCAGTAGCCCGAGTTAGAGGCGCCCTGAAGAATGCCGAAGATCAGCAGTGCGCGGAACAGCGTCAGGCGCTGCATCAGCACGCCACCGTAAAGTGCCCCGACAATGGTCGCAAACAGCCCCAGCGTTTTATTCACTACCCCCACTTCACCAGCGTCAAAACCGACACCGCGGATCAGGAAGGTGGTGGTCAGGCTCATGGCAAAGGCGTCGCCAAGCTTATAAAGGACGATCAGCAGCAGGATCAGCCAGGCGTTGTTGCGGCCAAAGAAGTCGCGCAGCGGTTCCGCCACGGCCTGCTCCAGCGAGCGGGGAACCGGAATAACGTCGCTCGGTTCGGGGGCAAAGAGCGTGGCGATAATGCAGGGGATAAGCAGGGCGGCCATCAGCCAGTACATGCCCTGCCAGCCGAGGTAACGGTCGGCCAGCCACAGCGCCAGCCCGCCAGAGACCAGCATCCCGAGGCGATAGCCCAGCACGCTGATGGCCGCACCGGCACCGCGTTCTTCCGCAGGTAACACGTCCGTCTTCCAGGCGTCGAACACGATATCCTGAGAGGCGGAACAGAAGGCAATCACCACCGCAAGCGCGGCCATCCAGCGCAGCTGCGTGGTGGGCTCAAGAAACCCCATCGCCGCGATGGCCAGCAGCAGCAGGACCTGCGTCATCACCAGCCAGCCGCGGCGACGCCCGAGGAACGGCGGCGTATAGCGATCCATCACCGGCGACCACAGGAACTTGAAGACATAGGCCTGACCGACAAGCGAGAAGAAACCAATGGTTTTGAGATCGATGTTCTCGACCGTCATCCACGCCTGAAGCGTGCCGGAGGTGAGCGCGAGGGGTAAACCCGAGGCAAAGCCGAGGATCAGCAGAATCGCTGATTTCGGTTGCTGGAAAATGCGTAAGTAATGGCTGGACATGTTCTTATAAGACTGACCCGGTGTTACACCGGGTCAGTGAGCAGGATTAACGTGCGTTCTGCTTGATAAAGTCGTGGATGCTGGTGTCCTGCGCCATATCGGCGATGGTATCGGTCAGCACGCTGTTAACGGCGTTAGCAATGTTCTGGTTGGATGCCTGGAACGCACCTTCAACAGAGTAGCTCGCGCGGTAGTTTTTGGTCATCTTGTTGCCATTCTTCGCGGTGGCAATGATGGCGATATCCGCTTTGGTGGCGATGTTGTAGCGCACGTTGCCCTGTGACACGTCAGCGTACAGGTTGTTGACGATGATCTGCAGATCAACCGCACCGCTTGGGCCGATCATATAGCCGCGAGCGGTCATTTGTTTCTCCAGCACTTCCTGCAGCAGGAAGCGCAGGTCACGTGACGCGGTGAGCGTCACCTGCTGGTTATCGCGGGTCACTTTTGCCAGCGCCTGATCCTGACGCTGATCGGCACCGTTAATGCTCACGGTGACGCCCATCAGGCTTGGGTCCTGCTGAGGCAGGGTGATTTTTGGTGAGACATCAATGGTGGTAGGCGGGGTAGCACAGCCTGCCAGCATAAAAAGGGCTACCAATGGAAAGAAGAGTTTTTTTAACATTTTTAAGTTCTCACGAATCGTAAGCATAATAGAGAGAAAAATTGCCGCCATCATAACATCGCCAACGGTCAGGGGAAGTGGTCAACGCATGTAAATTCATCGTCTTGTCTGAAAACTGACCAGCTCACTCATTTTCTCCTTTCATGGATGATAAAAGGTATGAGCCTCACAGTTAACTTCATTCGTTTGAATGAGAAAATCGGACGAAAGCTAAATATTTGTTGTCAATGTGTAATGGAAACGGTAAAAGCGGCTAATATTTAAAGGGATGGGTGACATCCTGGCGTTGTCGGAGGAGTAATTTCATGATGATACGTGAGCATATAGAAGATAAATTAAGGGCAGCGTTCAACCCTGTGTTCCTCGAAGTCGTCGACGAAAGCTATCGTCATAACGTACCGGCAGGTTCTGAAAGCCACTTTAAAGTGGTTCTGGTTAGCGATCGCTTCACGGGAGAACGTTTCCTGAACCGACATCGCTTGATCTACAGCACCTTGACGGAAGAGCTCTCCACGACCGTGCATGCGCTGGCACTGCATACCTATACCATTAAGGAATGGGAAGGCTTGCAGGATACGGTTTTCGCATCGCCGCCCTGTCGCGGTGCAGGCACTATCGCCTGATAAATCGGATTTGCAACGGCTGGAGCTTTTCCAGTATGTTGCTTACAGATTTCCTCAAAACGGCCTTCGGGCCGTTTTGTTTTGTCTGAGTTTTGAGCGGATGGTGCGATTTTAAGGCTAAAAATAGCCTTAAAGTGTGAAAAAAGCCGCAGCAACATGCCCCAACCGTTCTCGACTCACCTAAGTGATGCCGCTATAATGCCGCGTCTTATTGAATGTCTTCGGGATGATTCTGGCGACAGGGAATGTGAATCTGCACTAAGAGAGCATCCCGGTATAACAGACAGATTCAGAGTTGACCGAGCACTGTGATTTTTTTGAGGTAACAAGATGCAAGTTTCAGTTGAAACCACTCAAGGCCTTGGCCGCCGTGTAACGATTACTATCGCTGCTGACAGCATCGAAACTGCTGTGAAAAGCGAGCTGGTCAACGTAGCAAAAAAAGTACGTATTGACGGCTTCCGTAAGGGCAAAGTACCAATGAATGTTGTTGCTCAGCGTTATGGCGCTTCCGTGCGTCAGGATGTGCTGGGTGAACTGATGAGCCGCAACTTTATCGATGCGATCATCAAAGAAAAAATCAATCCGGCCGGTGCGCCAAACTACGTTCCAGGCGAATACAAACTGGGCGAAGACTTCACCTACTCCGTAGAGTTTGAAGTGTATCCGGAAGTTGAGCTGAAAGGTCTGGAATCTATCGAAGTTGAAAAACCGATTGTCTCCGTGACTGACGAAGACGTTGACGGCATGCTGGACACCCTGCGTAAGCAGCAGGCGAACTGGAAAGAGAAAGAAGGCGCTGTTGACGCGGAAGACCGCGTAACCATCGACTTCACCGGTTCTGTAGACGGCGAAGAGTTCGAAGGCGGCAAAGCGTCTGACTTCGTACTGGCAATGGGCCAGGGTCGTATGATCCCAGGCTTCGAAGACGGTATCAAAGGCCACAAGGCTGGCGAAGAGTTCACCATCGACGTGACCTTCCCGGAAGAGTACCACGCTGAAAACCTGAAAGGTAAAGCAGCGAAGTTCGTCATCAACCTGAAGAAAGTGGAAGAGCGCGAACTGCCAGAACTGACTGAAGAGTTCATCAAACGTTTCGGCGTAGAAGACGGTTCTGTTGCTGGCCTGCGTACCGAAGTGCGTAAAAACATGGAGCGCGAGCTGAACGGTGCTGTGCGTAACCGCGTGAAGTCTCAGGCGATCGAAGGTCTGGTGAAAGCCAACGAAATCGACGTTCCTGCTGCACTGATCGACAGCGAAATCGACGTTCTGCGCCGTCAGGCTGCACAGCGTTTCGGTGGCAACCAGCAGCAAGCGATGGAACTGCCGCGCGAGCTGTTCGAAGAGCAGGCAAAACGCCGCGTTGTGGTTGGCCTGCTGCTGGGCGAAGTGATTCGTACCCACGAGCTGAAAGCTGACGAAGAGCGTGTGAAAGGCCTGATCGAAGAGATGGCTTCTGCATACGAAGATCCATCAGAAGTGATCGAGTTCTACGGTAAGAACAAAGAGCTGATGGACAACATGCGCAACGTTGCCCTGGAAGAGCAGGCTGTTGAAGCGGTACTGGCGAAAGCGAAAGTGACCGAAAAAGCGACCTCTTTCAACGAACTGATGAACCAGCAGGCGTAATTTCGCCCCAACGGTTTAAAGTTTGAACAGAAAACCCGTTGCCTTGCGGCAGCGGGTTTTTTTTATCGCAGCCAGAGCCCAGGAAGAGTGCTAAAACGCCCTTTCGGTGTTAGCGTAACAACAAAAGGTTGTTATGCTTGAAATAGGGCACTGTGAACCCCATAAGTACGTAATCATGATGAATGAGACTGGCTGATAATCCGTCCGTAAGGTTACAATCAGTACAGCAGGTGTTTTCAATTTTGATCCAGGAGACGGAAATGTCATACAGTGGCGAACGAGATAACTTTGCACCCCATATGGCTCTGGTGCCAATGGTTATTGAACAGACCTCACGTGGTGAGCGTTCTTTTGATATCTATTCCCGTCTGCTCAAGGAACGCGTTATCTTTCTGACCGGCCAGGTGGAAGACCACATGGCTAACCTGATCGTGGCGCAGATGCTGTTTCTGGAAGCGGAAAACCCGGAAAAAGACATTTACCTGTACATTAACTCCCCGGGTGGCGTGATTACCGCAGGGATGTCCATTTATGACACCATGCAATTCATCAAACCGGATGTCAGCACGATCTGTATGGGTCAGGCCGCATCTATGGGCGCGTTCCTGTTAACTGCAGGGGCGAAGGGTAAGCGATTCTGCTTGCCGAATTCCCGCGTGATGATTCACCAGCCGCTGGGCGGTTACCAGGGGCAGGCGACGGATATCGAAATCCACGCCCGCGAAATCCTGAAAGTAAAAGCGCGCATGAATGAACTTATGGCGCAGCATACGGGTCAACCTCTCGAGCAGATCGAGCGCGATACCGAGCGCGATCGCTTCCTCTCTGCTTCAGAGGCAGTTGAGTACGGCTTAGTCGACTCCGTGTTGACCCATCGTAATTGATGCCCGCGACGCGAGTGTGCCGCTATACTAAGGTAGGGCGGCACGCTGCTTGATGCAGCTTGCGTCTTAGAATGGCATTTGCGTCGTCATGTGCGGCACAAAGAACTTAAAAAGAGGTTTGGACTCATGACAGATAAACGCAAAGATGGTTCGGGCAAACTGCTGTACTGCTCTTTTTGCGGCAAAAGCCAGCATGAAGTGCGTAAACTGATTGCCGGGCCGTCCGTGTATATCTGCGACGAATGCGTCGATTTATGTAACGACATCATTCGCGAAGAGATTAAAGAAGTCGCACCGCACCGTGAGCGCAGCGCGCTGCCAACGCCGCATGAAATTCGTCATCACCTTGACGACTACGTCATCGGCCAGGAGCAGGCCAAGAAAGTGCTGGCGGTAGCGGTCTATAACCACTACAAACGCCTGCGTAACGGCGATACCAGCAATGGCGTGGAACTGGGTAAAAGTAACATTCTGCTCATCGGCCCAACCGGTTCCGGTAAAACGCTGCTGGCTGAAACCCTGGCGCGTCTGCTTGATGTTCCGTTCACCATGGCGGATGCCACCACCCTGACCGAAGCCGGTTACGTGGGTGAGGACGTCGAAAACATCATCCAGAAACTGCTGCAGAAGTGCGATTACGACGTACAGAAAGCCCAGCGCGGGATTGTTTACATCGATGAGATCGACAAGATCTCCCGTAAATCCGACAACCCGTCCATCACTCGTGACGTATCGGGTGAAGGCGTACAGCAGGCACTGCTGAAGCTGATCGAAGGTACGGTTGCCGCCGTTCCGCCACAGGGTGGTCGTAAACATCCGCAGCAGGAGTTCCTGCAGGTTGATACCTCCAAGATCCTGTTCATCTGTGGCGGTGCATTTGCTGGTCTGGATAAAGTCATCTCCCACCGTGTTGAAACCGGCTCCGGCATTGGTTTTGGCGCAACGGTGAAATCCACATCCGAAAAACCGAACGAAGGCGAACTCCTGGCACAGGTTGAACCAGAAGATCTGATCAAATTCGGTCTGATCCCTGAATTCATCGGTCGTCTGCCGGTTGTGGCTACGCTGAATGAGCTGAGTGAAGAGGCGCTGATCCAGATCCTGAAAGAGCCGAAAAATGCGCTGACCAAGCAGTATCAGGCGCTGTTCAATCTGGAAGGGGTTGATCTGGAATTCCGCGACGAAGCGCTGGATGCGATTGCCAAAAAAGCAATGAGCCGCAAAACCGGCGCGCGTGGCCTGCGTTCTATCGTTGAAGCGGCACTGCTCGACACCATGTACGATCTGCCGTCGATGGAAGACGTTGAGAAAGTGGTGATTGACGAGTCGGTCATCAGCGGTCAAACCAAGCCGCTGCTGATTTACGGTAAACCGGAAGCCCAGCAGGCATCTGGCGAATAATTCACCAAATCATACAAGCAGTTAATCAAAAAGGGGGGATTTTATCTCCCCTTTACTTTTTCCGTATTCATAGCGTTGAATGTGTGGGAAACATCCCCATATACTGGATACATGTTAATGGTTATGTGAAGCACAGTGACATGACCAGCTTACCTGGCGGACACTAACTAAGAGAGAGCTCTATGAATCCTGAGCGTTCTGAACGCATTGAAATCCCCGTATTGCCGTTGCGCGATGTGGTGGTTTATCCGCACATGGTCATACCCTTATTTGTAGGGCGGGAAAAATCTATCCGTTGCCTCGAAGCCGCTATGGATCATGATAAAAAAATCATGCTGGTGGCGCAGAAAGAAGCATCAACGGATGAGCCGGGTGTAAACGATCTTTTCACCGTCGGGACCGTGGCCTCTATTTTGCAGATGCTGAAGCTGCCTGACGGCACCGTGAAGGTGCTGGTAGAAGGCCTGCAGCGTGCGCGTATTACCACTCTGTCAGACGACGGCGAACACTTCTCTGCGAAGGCAGAGTACCTTGATTCGCCTGAACTTGATGAGCGCGAACAGGAAGTGCTGGTTCGCACCGCGATTAGCCAGTTTGAAGGCTATATCAAGCTGAACAAGAAAATCCCACCAGAAGTGCTGACGTCGCTGAACAGCATCGACGATCCTGCACGTCTGGCGGACACCATCGCTGCCCATATGCCGCTGAAGCTGGCTGACAAACAGTCCGTGCTGGAAATGTCCGACGTTAACGAACGTCTGGAATACCTGATGGCGATGATGGAGTCCGAAATCGATCTGCTGCAGGTTGAGAAGCGTATTCGCAACCGCGTGAAAAAGCAGATGGAGAAATCTCAGCGTGAGTACTATCTGAATGAGCAAATGAAGGCCATTCAGAAAGAGCTGGGCGAGATGGACGATGCGCCGGACGAAAACGAAGCGCTGAAGCGTAAGATCGACGCGGCGAAGATGCCGAAAGAGGCGAAAGAGAAAGCGGAAGCAGAACTGCAGAAGCTGAAAATGATGTCTCCGATGTCGGCTGAAGCGACCGTCGTACGCGGCTACATTGAGTGGATGGTGCAGGTTCCTTGGAACGCCCGCAGCAAGGTCAAAAAAGACCTGCGTCAGGCACAGGAAATCCTGGATACCGACCACTACGGCCTGGAACGTGTGAAAGACCGCATTCTTGAGTACCTTGCGGTACAGAGCCGTGTGAATAAAATTAAAGGCCCGATTCTGTGCCTGGTAGGACCGCCGGGGGTGGGTAAAACCTCTCTGGGCCAGTCCATCGCTAAAGCGACCGGACGTAAGTATATCCGTATGGCGCTGGGCGGCGTACGCGATGAAGCGGAAATCCGCGGTCACCGCCGTACCTACATCGGTTCTATGCCGGGTAAACTGATCCAGAAGATGGCGAAAGTGGGCGTTAAAAACCCGCTGTTCCTGCTCGATGAGATCGACAAAATGTCCTCGGACATGCGTGGCGATCCGGCCTCGGCGCTGCTGGAAGTGCTTGATCCAGAACAGAACGTGGCGTTCAGCGATCACTACCTGGAAGTGGACTACGACCTGAGCGACGTGATGTTCGTGGCGACGTCGAACTCCATGAACATTCCGGCGCCGCTGCTGGACCGTATGGAAGTGATCCGTCTCTCCGGCTATACCGAAGACGAGAAGCTGAACATCGCGAAACAGCACCTGCTGCCGAAACAGATTGAGCGTAACGCGCTGAAAGCCAACGAGCTGACCGTCGAGGACAGCGCGATTATTGGCATCATCCGCTACTATACCCGTGAAGCGGGCGTGCGTAGCCTTGAGCGTGAAATCTCTAAACTGTGCCGTAAGGCGGTGAAACAGCTGCTGCTGGATAAGAGCCTGAAACACATCACGATTAATGGTGATAACCTGCATGCCTATCTCGGCGTTCAGCGTTTCGACTACGGTCGTGCGGACAACGAAAACCGCGTTGGCCAGGTGACCGGTCTGGCATGGACGGAAGTGGGCGGCGATCTGCTGACCATCGAAACCGCCTGTGTACCGGGTAAAGGCAAGCTGACCTATACCGGCTCGCTGGGTGAAGTGATGCAGGAGTCCATTCAGGCGGCGCTGACCGTGGTGCGCGCGCGCGCGGAGAAACTGGGTATCAACCCGGATTTCTACGAAAAACGCGACATCCACGTACACGTACCTGAAGGGGCGACGCCGAAAGATGGTCCAAGCGCGGGTATTGCCATGTGTACCGCTCTGGTTTCTTGCCTGACAGGTAACCCGGTGCGTGCTGATGTGGCAATGACCGGTGAAATTACCCTGCGCGGTCAGGTTCTGCCAATCGGTGGCTTAAAAGAAAAACTGCTGGCGGCGCATCGTGGTGGGATCAAAACCGTATTGATCCCTTACGAAAACAAACGCGATCTGGAAGAGATTCCGGACAACGTGATTGCCGACCTGCAGATCCATCCTGTTAAGCGGATTGAGGAAGTACTTAGTCTCGCATTGCAGAATGAACCGTCCGGAATGCAGGTTGTAACCGCAAAATAGTGACCTCGCGCAAAGAGCGTCAATAAAAACAAGGCTGGTAAGTCATTTCGCACTTGCCAGCCTTTTTTTGTATAGCTAATTTAGATTGCTGATTAGGTCAGCCATCAACAACGGGTGTTGTAAGGTCATGGCAGGCCTGATATAACTGCTGCGCGGTCGCGTTGTGAAGGATTCAGGCGCGATATAAATTATAAAGAGAGGAAGAGAACAGTGAATAAATCTCAACTGATTGACAAAATTGCTGCTGGTGCTGATATTTCTAAAGCTGCAGCTGGACGTGCGTTAGATGCATTAATTGCTTCTGTTACTGAATCTCTGCAGGCTGGGGACGACGTTGCACTGGTAGGCTTCGGTACTTTTGCTGTTAAAGAGCGTGCTGCCCGTACTGGCCGCAACCCTCAGACCGGTAAAGAGATCACCATTGCTGCCGCTAAAGTGCCGGGTTTCCGTGCAGGTAAAGCGCTGAAAGACGCAGTAAACTGATTGCTTTCCCGTTTCAGGGAAGCCGGATAGTACAAGGGCGCATCTTTTGATGTGCCTTTTTTGTTTGTCCAGACCTGATTTGTGCGAGTTTATGCGAGTTGTGGGCTGACAATCGCCCCGTTTTCTTGTCACAATACGACTTTACGCGCGACGGGCAGGATTTTCCGTCAGCGTCAGGTAACCAGTCACCTACAGCGGAGTGTTGTTACACCATGATGGACAGCTTACGCACGGCTGCTAACAGTCTCGTGCTCAAGATTATTTTCGGTATCATTATCGTGTCGTTCATATTGACCGGCGTGAGCAGTTACCTTATTGGCGGTGGCGCGAACTATGCCGCAAAAGTGAATGGCCAGGAGATCAGCCGCGGCCAGTTCGAGAATGCTTTTGCCGGTGAACGTAACCGTATGCAGCAACAGCTGGGCGACCAATTCTCTGAACTGGCAGCAAACGAAGGGTATATGAAGACCCTGCGTCAGCAGACGCTGAACCGTCTTATCGACGAAGCGCTGCTGGATCAGTATGCCAAAAAACTCGGCCTTGGCATTAGCGATGAGCAGGTGAAAAAAGCCATCTTCTCCACGCAAGCCTTCCAGTCTAACGGTAAATTCGACAACGCGCGTTACAACAGCATCGTCAACCAGATGGGGATGACGGCCGATCAGTACGCGCAGGCGCTGCGTAACCAACTGACCACCCAGCAGCTCATCAATGCCGTTGTTGGCACCGATTTCATGCTCAAAGGCGAAACGGATGAACTGGCTGCGCTGGTGGCGCAGCAGCGCGTTGTACGTGAAGCGACCATTGATGTTAACGCCCTGGCGGCGAAACAGCAGGTGAGCGACGCTGACATTAACGCCTGGTACGAGCAGAACAAGAATACCTTTGTTTCTCCTGAACAGTTCCGCGTGAGCTACATCAAGCTGGATGCGGCTGCGCTGCAGGAAAGCGCGTCTGACGCGGAAATCCAGTCTTACTACGACCAGCATCAGGATCAGTTCACACAGCCGCAGCGTAACCGCTACAGCGTGATTCAGACCAAAACCGAGGCGGATGCCAAAGCGGTACTGGATGAGCTGAACAAAGGCGCTGATTTTGCGACCGTCGCGAAAGCGAAATCCACCGACATTATCTCTGCGAAAAACGGCGGCGATATGGGCTGGCTGGAAGACGCGACCACGCCGGACGAGCTGAAAAATGCGGGTCTGAAAGAGAAAGGCCAACTGTCTGGCGTCATTAAATCCTCCGTAGGTTTCCTGGTCGTGCGTCTGGATGACATCACCGCGGCGAAAACCAAGCCGCTGGCTGAGGTTCGTGACGATATCGCGGCAAAAGTGAAGCAGGAAAAAGCGCTGGATGCCTACTATGCGCTGCAGCAGAAAGTGAGTGATGCTGCCAGCAACGACAACGAATCTCTGGCGGGTGCCGAGCAGGCGGCTGGGGTGAAAGCGGTTGAGACGGGCTGGTTTGGTCGTGACAACCTGCCGGAAGAGCTGAACTTCAAACCGGTTTCTGATGCCATCTTCAACGGTGGTCTGGTTGGTGAGAACGGCACGCCGGGCAGTAACTCAGACATCATCACCGTCGATGGCGATCGTGCGTTTGTGTTGCGCGTCAGCGAGCACAAGCCAGAAGCGGTCAAACCGCTGGCGGAAGTGAAGGATCAGGTCGTCGCTCAGGTTAAGCACAACAAAGCGGAACAGCAGGCGAAACTGGATGCTGAGAAGATTCTGGCCGATCTGAAAGCGGGTAAACAGGACGCGCTGAAAGCGGCTGGCCTGAGCTTCGGTGAAGCGAAAACGCTGAGCCGTACTGGTCAGGACCCTATCAGCCAGGCCGCGTTTGGCCTGACTCTGCCGGCGAAAGACAAGCCAAGCTTCGGCATCACTACCGATATGCAGGGTAACGTCGTTCTGCTGGCGCTGGATGAAGTGAAAGCCGGCACTCTGCCAGACGCGCAGAAGAAGGCGATGGTCCAGGGGATTACCCAGAACAATGCCCAGATTGCCTTCGAAGCCATGATGAGCAACTTGCGTAAAGAGGCCAAAATTAAGCTGGGCGATATCATTACTCAGCAGCAATAATTACGTATCTGCTCGCAGATTTTCGCAACGCTCTGCAATAATTAAAGGCCGCTTTCGCGGCCTTTTCCATTTCTGCACTCTGCTGTTTGTGCCTCTTTTATCGGGCGGCTATCGTGACGTGGCTGTCTACAAACAAGGAGATAACAGCATGAAATGTGGAATCAAAGCACTGTTAATTACGCTGGCTATTGCCACCACCGGGCTGAACGCGGGCGCACTGGCAGCGACACCTGCCGCTAAACCACAGGCGGTACAGAGTAAAAACGACACCGCAGCGCCGGGGCAGGGGCAAACCAAAGCGGCTGACGTTGGTAAAAACGTGGATGATGACGGTACGCGAGTCAGCATCAATTCGGCCTCTGCGGAAGAGCTGGCCCGCGTGATGAATGGCGTCGGGCTGAAAAAAGCGCAGGCCATCGTAAGCTATCGTGAAGAGTATGGTCCTTTCAAAACGGTCGACGATCTCAAGCAGGTTCCGGGCATGGGGAGCGCGCTGGTTGAGCGCAACCTCGCACACCTGACGTTGTAATCTCACAATTACTTGCACAGCGGCAAAATTTTGCCAGGATAAAGAGGTCATACCAGTTATGACCTCTCATCCTACAATAACAGTAAAGGCTATTGCGCTATGCAGACAAAAATAAAAGTACGCGGTTTTCACCTCGACGTTTACCAGCATGTGAACAATGCCCGCTACCTGGAGTTTCTTGAGGAAGCGCGCTGGGACGGGCTGGAAAACAGCGAAAGCTTTCAGTGGATGACCGCGCACAACATCGCGTTCGTGGTCGTCAATATTAATATCAACTACCGTCGCCCTGCCGTGTTGGGCGATGTGCTCACGGTGACCAGCCAGGTGCAGCAGATCAATGGCAAAAGCGGCGTGTTAAGCCAGGTGGTGACGCTCGATCCCGAAGGGCAGGTGGTGGCTGATGCGTTGATCACCTTTGTCTGTATCGATCTGAAAACGCAGAAAGCGCTGCCGCTGGAAGGGGAATTGCGCGAAAAGCTGGAACTAATGATCGTGTAACACAGGTTCAGGCTTACCCGTGCTGTCGACACCTGTTATGCGACAGCACGGTCAGGTCACCCTATTTAAGCCCGGTTTTTTTCTGCATTGCGGCCATGACGCCGGCTTTATCGGCAAGATAGTGGTTCAGCCCGTTAGCGCGCAGATTACAGGCGGCGCACTGGCCGCAACCGTCGCCTTTAATCCCGTTGTAGCAGGTGAGGGTTTCGCTGCGAACCAGGTCCAGCTTGCCCCAGTAGTCGGCCAGCGCCCAGGTTTCGGCTTTATCCAGCCACATCAGCGGGGTTTCAAAGCGCGTCTCTTTCGCCATCCCCAGATTGACGGCGTGATTTAACGCCTTCACGAACTCATCACGACAGTCCGGGTAGCCGGAGAAGTCTGTTTCACACACGCCCGTGATCACCGCTTCGGCTTTTACCTGGTAGGCATAAATTGCCGTCAGGGTGAGGAACAGAATATTGCGGCCCGGCACGAAGGTATTCGGAATGCCGCTGGCATCGGGTTCGTAGTCCGGGACGGGAATACTGTCCCGGGTGAGGCTACTCACGGCCAGTTCATTTAACAGCGTAACGTCCAGCACCTTATGCGCGCGTGCCCCCAGTTTCAGGGCCAGTTCACGGGCAACGTCGATCTCAGCGCGATGTCGCTGACCATAATCGAAAGTGACACAGTGAACCTCATCGTACTGATGAAGAGCCTGGACCAGGCAGGTAGTAGAGTCTTGTCCTCCGCTGAACACGACGACGGCACGTTTCATAAATCATCTCGACTGTTACGGTAAAAACGTTATGTTACCGTCTGCCTGTGGCGGCGACCAGCTTCTTCACGATTTGGGGGCGGGCAGCCAGGCTTCGGTAAAATCAAACCAGCCGCGGGTGTTGAGGCGAATCCCATTCACGCCCGGCGGCGCGCTGATCTGATACTGATAATTAAAGAGCGGCGTCAGCACAGCATTTTCCATTAATCGGCTAAAAATGGCCTTCAGGCCCGCGTGCCGATCCCGAGCTTCGGCCTGAGTCTGTACCGCATCCAGCGTGGCTTGCAAATGGGCGTACGCCGGTGCGCTTAACACGTGTGGCCAAAGCGTATCGCAGCGCAGCCACTGCTCAAGCGTATACGCTGGCGCTTCGCCAATCAGCCTGTCGCCCATCATGATGTCTGCTTCGGCAAGCTGCTGGCATCCGTCCCACGTCTTGGCGTCATGAAAGATGACGGTCAGCTCACAACCCTGTAGCGCCAGGTACGTCTTCAACTGGCTGGCCATGGTGTGAAGCTCAACGGGAAGATGGTAAACCAGCGTCAGTGCTTCAGGCAGGGCAACATCGGTTAAATCAGTCCATTCGGGGATTGTCCAGCCGGGAAGCAGTTCCCCGGTGGGGGTGATGAGCCCTTCGTTTAGCGGAAGCGTGTGGAGAAGCCTGGAGTGATGAATGATATTAATCAGCCGCTTTGCCTGGTTCTCACTCAGGCGTGCGCTCTGTTTTAGCGTGAGGTAACAGAACCCCAGGCTGGTGCTGCTGCTTACCAGCCGCAGACTTTCCAGCTCGTCGGCCTCACCAATCGCGATTTGCACCGGGTGACGGCAGCTGGTACCCAACCTGTGATCAAAAAGCTGGGGTGTGATCCAGTATTCGATGGCTTTGAGCAGCGGATGGCTCAGGTGGTACTGCTCATGGCTTTCCAGACGAACCAGGTCGGGTTCAAAGGCGACCAGCCGAAAGGGGCCGCTGCCAATCGTCGAATGGTCGGGATGCGCCAGACGGCTACAGTAGGTTGCCAGCCTGTGCGGCAGCCAGTAGTCCGGATGATGCAGCGTAAACGTCAGGCACTGCGGATGCGTTGTTTCGATACAGAGGACGCTCTGAAACAGGGTGCGCAGGGCGGGAAGCGTCAACAGCGCGGTCAGGCTCCGCTGGAGATGCGCCGTTTCAATTTTATCGCCGTTATGCCAGTGCAGCGTGGAGCGAATGTAGAAATGCCAGCGCAGGCCATCATCCGACACATCCCAGTGATGCGCCAGATCGCCCGTAGGCTCACTGCTGTTGCCGTGAAATCGCGTCAAACCTGAGAAGACTTGCCCTGCCAGATGCTGCTCTGCCCGACCCGGTAAAAAGCCCGGCTGAAGCGGCTCCAGTGAGCGGTAGTAGGGGATGCGCAGCGTCGGCGTGTCGTTTTGCCACTGCCCACCCAAAAACGGGTGCAGCAGCGCACGCAAATCTTCGGGAGCAAGCTGCGCCAGCTCGAGGGCGTTATGCTGCTGCCCGCTTTTTAGCGCTTCTTCCATCATCGTGTTGCGCAGTGATTCCGGAGTGACGTGAAACGTCAGCGCACCGCGCCTTCCACGCCCGGATTGCGCGCGCCAGGTCAGCCAGCCCGCCTCCTGGGCCTGACGCAGCAGAGTACGGACATGTCGCTCGCTACAAAAGCAGCGGCTGGCAAGTTCATTTACGGTTACCTGCTGCGGCGCGCCAGCGGAAGGTTGCCACAGGCGTTGATACTGGTTAAGACGGTTAAGCTGGCGCATAAGAAACCCGGAACAATAATTTTCATCTATTCACTATTACTTCCGTATATCTCACACGATACTGATGCACAAGTTAACCGCATCACATTTCGGGAGTAATCATGGCTCGGCTCGCTGCATTTGATATGGACGGTACGCTGTTAATGCCGGATCACCGTTTAGGGGAGAAAACCCTGAACACGCTGAAGCGCCTGCACGAGCGTAATGTCACCCTGACGTTTGCCACCGGGCGCCATGTTCTGGAAATGCGCCATTTGCTGGGCGCGTTTGCCCTCGATGCCTTTCTGATCACCGGTAACGGGACGCGAATTCACTCTGTAGAAGGCGATGTGCTGTACCGACAGGATCTCAACCCGGAAGTGGCGGATATCGTGCTGCACAGTACCTGGGACACGCAGGCCAGCATCCACGTCTTTAACGATCGGGGCTGGTTTACCGGAAGCGACATCCCGGAATTATTGCACGCGCATGTGTATAGCGGTTTTAAATACCAGCTTATCGATCTGCGTCGGATCCCCGCCCATGCGGTGACCAAGATCTGCTTCTGCGGCGATCACGACGATCTCTGTCGCTTACGGATCCAACTGAATGAGGCGCTGGACGACCGGGCGCACCTGACCTTCTCGGCGGTGGATTGCCTGGAAGTGCTGCCGGTGGGCTGTAACAAAGGTTCCGCTCTGGCGGTGCTGAGCGACCACCTGGGCTTAACGCTGCAGGAGTGTATGGCGTTCGGTGACGCCATGAACGACCGCGAAATGCTGGGTAGCGTAGGTCGCGGTCTGATCATGGGGAATGCGATGGCGCAGCTGAAAGCAGAACTTCCCCATCTGCCGGTTATCGGTCACTGCCGTAATGAAGCAGTGTCCCATTTTTTGACGCATTGGCTGGACAATAACAACCTCCCATATTCCCCCGAATAGTGAGACCCTTCCAGCAAGCCAGACTTCGGTCTGGCTTTTTTTATTTCAGCAGTTGAGCAATCTGCGCCTTCCAGGGGGCGATATCACCGATGTTGGCCTGCACCCACTCCGCATTGTAGTAGGTCTCGAGATAACGCTCGCCGCTGTCGCACAGCAGCGTGACGATGGAACCGGTGCGTCCCGCTTCGCGCATACGTGCGGCAAGCTGCAGCGCGCCCCACATATTGGTGCCCGTCGAGGCGCCCACTTTGCGGCCCAGCTGCGTTTCCAGCCAGTGCGCCGTTGCCACGCTGGCGGCATCCGGCACGCGCATCATCTCGTCCACCACGTCGGGGATGAAAGAGGGCTCGACGCGCGGACGGCCAATCCCTTCAATTTTACTCCCCACCGGGCTGCGCAGACCGGCATCGCGGTTTTGCCAGTAGTCGAGGAACACGGAGTTCTGCGGGTCAACTACCATCAGCTGGGTATCGTAACCCTGACAGCGGATATAGCGTCCGATCGTGGCTGACGTACCGCCGGTACCGGCGCTCATCACAATGTAGGACGGAACCGGATGCGGTTCGTGGGTCATCTGGCGGAAAATACTGTCGGCAATGTTGTTATTACCGCGCCAGTCCGTCGCGCGCTCGGCGAAGGTGAACTGGTCCATATAGTGGCCGTTCAGCTCACGGGCCAGCATTTCGGAGGCGGCGTAGATTTCGCAGGCGCTTTCCACAAAGTGGCAGCGACCGCCGTAAAATTCGATCTGTTCGATTTTGCGTTTTGCGGTGCAGGAGGGCATCACCGCAATAAACGGCAGGCCCAGCAGGCGGGCGAAATAGGCTTCGGACACCGCCGTTGAACCGGAAGAGGATTCAATGATGGTGGTGCCTTCTTTAATCCAGCCGTTACATAAACCGTATAAAAACAGCGAGCGCGCCAGGCGATGCTTCAGGCTGCCGGTAGGATGGGTGCTTTCATCTTTCAGATAGAGCTGAATGCCGTCAAATCCCGGCAGGGAAAGGCGAATCAGGTGCGTATCCGCCGAGCGCTGATAGTCGGCATTGATTTCGCTGATCGCATGTTTAACCCAGGTGCTATTCATCGTCGTTATCCGTTTGTCATTTTGTGCCTAGCATAGCGAAAAGCACAGAAAAAATTGTTGCTATCTGGCCTTTAAAATAGAATTAAGGGAGAAAAATTTTCTCTGTGAGGTGGGTATGCTAGATAAAATTGACCGCAAGCTCCTTTCATTGCTGCAAAGTGACTGTACCCTCTCTTTGCAGGCGCTGGCAGATGCCGTTAATCTGACCACCACCCCGTGCTGGAAGCGGCTTAAGAAGCTGGAAGATGACGGTATTCTTCTGGGGCGCGTCGCGCTGTTAGATCCTGAAAAACTGGGGCTTGGGTTGACGGCATTTGTGCTGATAAAAACCCAGCATCACAGCAGCGAGTGGTATTGCCGCTTCGTTACCCAGGTGTCTGAGATGCCCGAAGTGCTCGGTTTCTGGCGTATGGCCGGCGAGTACGATTACCTGATGCGCGTCCAGGTGGCCGACATGAAGCGTTATGATGACTTCTACAAGCGGCTGGTGAACAGCGTGCCGGGGTTATCGGACGTCACCTCAAGCTTCGCTATGGAACAGATTAAATACACCACAGCATTACCCATTGAATAACTTCGTAAAATACCTTCAGGAACAAACCGCGTGCGATTATTTGCCCAATTAAGCTGGTACTTTCGTCGGGAGTGGCAACGCTACCTCGGTGCAGTCGCCCTGCTTATTATCATTGCTATCCTGCAGCTGATCCCGCCGAAAGTGGTGGGCTACGTCGTGGATGGCGTCACCGAACAGCATTACACCACCGCACGGGTGTTGATGTGGGTTGGCACGCTGGTGCTGACGGCGGTCATTGTTTATCTGCTGCGCTACGTCTGGCGCGTGCTGCTGTTTGGTGCGTCCTATCAGCTGGCCGTTGAGCTGCGTGAAGATTTTTATCGCCAGCTGAGTCGACAGCATCCCGAATTTTATCTGCGCCATCGCACCGGGGATCTTATCGCGCGCGCGACTAACGACGTCGATCGCGTGGTCTTTGCCGCCGGGGAAGGGGTGCTGACGCTGGTGGACTCGCTGGTAATGGGCTGCGCGGTGCTGATCGTCATGTCCACGCAGATCAGCTGGCAGCTGACCCTGCTGGCGCTGCTGCCGATGCCGCTCATGGCGCTGGCGATCAATCGCTACGGCGAACAGCTGCACGAGCGCTTCAAGCTGGCGCAGGCGGCGTTTTCGTCGCTGAACGATCGCACCCAGGAGAGCATGACCAGCATACGCATGATCAAAGCGTTTGGTCTGGAAGACCGGCAGTCCGCGCTGTTTGCCGCCGATGCGGCCGACACGGGGGCGAAAAACATGCGCGTCGCGCGTATTGACGCGCGATTTGATCCAACGATTTATATCGCAATTGGCATGGCAAATATGCTGGCGATTGGCGGCGGGAGCTGGATGGTGGTGCAGGGCACGCTCACCCTGGGCCAGTTGACCAGCTTTGCCATGTATCTGGGGCTGATGATCTGGCCGATGCTGGCGCTGGCCTGGATGTTTAACATCGTGGAGCGCGGCAGCGCCGCCTACAGCCGTATTCGCGCCATGCTGGCCGAAGCGCCGGTGGTCAATGACGGCAGCGAAGCGTTGCCGGAAGGACGCGGCGTCATGAAAGTCGACGTCCGCAAGTTTATCTATCCGCAAACGGAACATCCGGTACTGGAGAACGTCAGTTTTACCCTTCAGCCGGGCCAGATGCTCGGCATCTGCGGCCCGACGGGCTCCGGTAAAAGTACCGTACTCTCGCTGCTCCAGCGCCATTTTGACGTTACCGAGGGCGATATTCGTTTCCATGATATTCCGCTGACCAGGCTGCTGCTGGATGAGTGGCGTGGTCGCCTGGCGGTCGTCAGCCAGACGCCGTTTCTTTTTTCTGACACCGTGGCGAACAACATCGCACTTGGGTGCCCTGCGGCAACGCAGGAAGAGATCGAGCATGTGGCGCGTTTAGCCAGCGTACATGATGACATTTTGCGCCTGCCGCAGGGCTACGAAACGGAAGTCGGGGAACGCGGCGTCATGCTGTCCGGCGGGCAAAAACAGCGTATCTCCATTGCCCGCGCGCTGCTGCTCAATGCGGAAATCCTGATTCTGGACGATGCGCTCTCCGCCGTGGACGGCCGTACCGAGCATCAGATCCTGCATAACCTGCGCCAGTGGGGCGACGGACGCACGATAATTATCAGTGCCCACCGTTTGTCAGCGCTCACCGAAGCCAGCGAAATTCTGGTTTTGCAGCACGGCCATATTGCCCAGCGCGGGCAGCATGAAACGCTTAGCGAGCAGCCGGGCTGGTATCGCGATATGTACCGCTATCAGCAGCTTGAGGCGGCGCTGGACGATGCGCCGGAGCAGGATGAGGAGGCCGCCAATGCGTAAGCTTGGAACGATGTCGCCGACGCTCAAACGTCTGCTGGCCTACGGCTCGCCGTGGCGCAAACCGCTCTCCGTGGCCGTGCTTTTACTCTGGATTGCGGCGATTGCCGAAGTGAGCGGACCGCTGCTCATCAGCTATTTCATCGACAATATGGTCGCCAAAAGCTACCTGCCGCTCGGGCTGGTGGCGGGGTTAGGCGTGGCCTACGTTGGGTTGCAGCTGGCGGCGGCAGGGCTGCACTATGCGCAGTCGCTGCTGTTTAACCGTGCAGCCGTAGGCGTTGTTCAGCAGTTGCGTACCGATGTGATGGACGCGGCGCTTCGCCAGCCGCTCAGCGAGTTTGATATCCAGCCGGTCGGGCAGGTGATTTCGCGCGTGACCAACGATACCGAGGTGATCCGCGATCTGTACGTCACCGTGGTGGCAACCGTGCTGCGCAGCGCGGCGCTGATTGGCGCGATGCTGGTGGCGATGTTCAGCCTCGACTGGCGCATGGCGCTGGTGGCGATAACGATCTTCCCGGCGGTGCTGATCGTCATGGTGATTTACCAGCGTTACAGCACGCCAATTGTGCGCCGGGTGCGCGCCTATCTGGCCGATATCAACGATGGCTTCAACGAAGTGATCAACGGCATGAGCGTCATCCAGCAGTTCCGCCAGCAGGCGCGCTTTGGCGAGCGCATGGGCGAAGCCAGCCGTTCGCACTATATGGCGCGTATGCAGACGCTGCGCCTGGACGGTTTCCTGCTGCGACCGCTGCTGAGCCTGTTCTCGGCGCTGGTGCTTTGCGGGCTGCTGATGCTCTTTGGCCTGAGCGCAAACGGTACGATTGAAGTGGGTGTGCTGTACGCTTTCATTAGCTATCTGGGACGCCTTAACGAGCCGCTGATCGAACTCACTACGCAGCAATCGATGCTGCAACAGGCGGTTGTCGCCGGTGAGCGCGTCTTTGAGCTGATGGACAGGCCGCGCCAGGCCTACGGCAATGACGAGCGACCTCTGCAAAGCGGGGCTATCACCTTTGATAACGTCTCATTTGCCTATCGCGAAGACCGTCTGGTGCTGCAGGACATTACGCTCGATGTGCCGTCACGCGGTTTCGTCGCGCTGGTGGGCCATACCGGCAGCGGTAAAAGCACGCTCGCCAGCCTGCTGATGGGCTACTATCCGGTCACGCAAGGCGAAATCCGCCTCGACGGACGTCCGCTCGCGTCGCTTAGCCACACGGTGTTACGCAAAGGCGTTGCGATGGTGCAGCAGGATCCGGTCGTGCTGGCCGATACCTTCTACGCCAACGTAACCCTGGGACGGGACTATTCGGAGGCGCAGGTTTGGGCGGTACTGGAAACGGTGCAGCTGGCAGAGCTGGCGCGCGGGTTCAGCGACGGGATCAACACGAAACTGGGCGAGCAGGGCAACAATCTCTCCGTGGGGCAAAAACAGCTCCTGGCGCTGGCGCGCGTCCTGATTGAAACGCCGCAGGTGCTGATTCTGGACGAAGCCACGGCCAGCATAGATTCTGGAACCGAGCAGGCGATTCAGCAGGCGCTGGCCGCCGTACGCGACCATACGACGCTGGTGGTGATTGCTCACCGGCTCTCCACCATCGTTGACGCGGACACGATTCTGGTGCTGCATCGCGGACAGGCCGTGGAGCGCGGTACGCACCGCGAGCTGCTGGAAGCACAAGGGCGCTACTGGCAGATGTACCAGCTGCAGCTGGCGGGCGAAGAGCTGGCCGCCAGCGTGCGTGATGAAGAGTCCCTTAGCGCCTGATGCACTAAAATGAGGCGCCGCGCTAACAGTCATTCCTGTTGGTGCAAAACTGAAACGCACCCTGCACCGGCATGGTGCGTTTTTTTTCACCGGTTCATTTATCAGAACCGCGTAACGCACATCGCGCCGCGATTCCCTCACGTTTTCATTTCTGGCACATCCCTTGCAATACTTTCCGCGTAAGCTGCGGCCATTACCGAATTCTGACTGGAGGGGATCTATGAAGCTGGTTACGGTTGTAATCAAACCATTCAAACTCGAAGACGTGCGCGAAGCATTGTCTTCAATGGGTATTCAGGGACTGACTGTCACCGAAGTGAAAGGCTTTGGTCGTCAGAAGGGTCATGCCGAGCTTTATCGCGGGGCGGAATACAGCGTTAACTTTCTGCCAAAAGTAAAAATTGATGTCGCGATTGCTGACGATCAGCTTGATGAAGTCATTGATGTCATTAGCAAAGCGGCCTACACCGGCAAAATTGGCGACGGCAAAATTTTCGTTGCCGAACTGCAGCGCGTCATTCGCATCCGTACCGGCGAATCTGACGAAGCGGCACTGTAATTAACGCCTGGCACACAGTGATAGGGATCGAGAAAATGAAGATAGCAACACTTAAAACGGGTCTGGGTTCGCTGGCGCTGCTGCCGGGCCTGGCGCTGGCTGCTGCCCCTGCGGTGGCCGACAAAGCCGATAACGCCTTTATGATGATCAGCACCGCGCTGGTGCTGTTCATGTCCATTCCGGGCATTGCGCTGTTCTACGGCGGTCTGATCCGTGGCAAAAACGTTCTCTCCATGCTGACGCAGGTTGCCGTGACGTTTGCACTGGTCTGCGTGCTTTGGGTGGTTTACGGTTACTCTCTGGCGTTCGGCACGGGTAACGCGTTCTTTGGTAACTTCGACTGGGTGATGCTGAAAAACATTGAACTGACCGCGCTGATGGGCAGCTTCTATCAGTATATTCACGTGGCGTTCCAGGGCTCGTTCGCCTGCATTACCGTCGGGCTGATTGTGGGCGCGCTCGCCGAGCGCATTCGTTTCTCTGCGGTCCTGATCTTCGTTGTGGTCTGGCTAACGCTCTCCTATGTGCCGATTGCGCACATGGTCTGGGGCGGTGGTCTGCTGGCCACGCACGGCGCGCTGGACTTCGCGGGCGGTACCGTTGTTCACATTAACGCCGCGGTCGCGGGTCTGGTGGGCGCATACCTGATTGGCAAACGCGTGGGCTTCGGTAAAGAAGCGTTCAAACCGCACAACCTGCCGATGGTCTTTACCGGTACCGCGATCCTCTACTTTGGCTGGTTTGGCTTCAACGCCGGCTCAGCCAGTGCCGCGAACGAAATTGCCGCACTGGCCTTCGTGAACACCGTGGTGGCCACGGCGGGTGCAATCCTCTCCTGGGTGTTTGGCGAGTGGGCGGTGCGCGGTAAACCTTCCCTGCTGGGTGCCTGTTCAGGTGCGATTGCCGGTCTGGTTGGTATCACCCCTGCGTGTGGTTATGTCGGTGTCGGCGGCGCGCTGCTGGTCGGCCTGGTGTCTGGTCTGGCGGGTCTGTGGGGCGTCACCGCACTGAAACGAGTTCTGCGCGTGGATGACCCTTGCGATGTGTTCGGCGTGCACGGCGTGTGCGGGATTGTCGGCTGTATCATGACCGGTATCTTCGCGGCGAAATCGCTCGGTGGCGTGGGCTACGCAGAAGGCGTCACCATGGTTCATCAGGTGCTGGTGCAGCTGGAAAGCATCGCTATCACCGTGGTGTGGTCTGCAGTTGTCGCGTTCATCGGCTACAAGCTGGCGGACATGACGGTGGGCCTGCGCGTACCGGAAGAGCAGGAGCGCGAAGGTCTGGATGTGAACAGCCACGGCGAGAATGCGTATAACGCATGATCTGAGTGTCTTGCCGGGTGGCGGCTTCGCCTTACCCGGCCTACAACAGCACAAAACGTAGGCCCGGTAAGCATCGCGCCACCGGGCTTTTTACATCAACCTCTGTTACGCATCACCCCTTCCTGCACTGTTGAAGCGACCAGCACGCCGTCCTGAGTATAAAACTCCCCACGCACAAACCCGCGGGCGCTGGATGCCGACGTACTCTCCACGCTGTAGAGCAGCCACTCGTTCATGTTGAAGGGACGGTGGAACCACATCGAGTGATCGATCGTCGCGACCTGCATCCCTTTTTCGAGGAAGCCGACGCCGTGCGGCTGCAGCGCCACCGGCAGGAAGTTGAAGTCAGACGCATAGCCCAGCAGATACTGATGGACGCGGAAATCTTCCGGCACGGTGCCGTTGGCGCGGATCCACACCTGACGCTTTGGCTCGGCGGTGTGGCCCTTCATCGGGTTGTGGAACTCGACGGGGCGGATCTCAAGCGGCTTATCGCAGAGAAACTTCTCTTTAACCTGCGGCGGCAGCAGATGCGCCAATGCGCGAGCGATATCCGTTTCCGATTTGAGATCGTCCGGCGAGGGGGCAGGGGGCATGACTTTCTGATGCTCATAACCCGGCTCCGGCGCCTGGAAAGAGGCGGTCATGTAAAAGATCGGCTTACCGTTCTGGATGGCCGCGACGCGGCGCGCGCTGAAGCTGTTGCCGTCTCGCAGAACTTCAACGTCATACACGATGGGTTTCGCGCTATCGCCAGGGCGTAAAAAGTAGCTGTGGAATGAATGCACCAGACGGTCTGCCGGGACAGTCTCCTTTGCAGCGTACAGCGCTTGTCCAACGACTTGCCCACCGAAGACCTGGCGTAAGCCTAAATCTTCGCTCTGTCCGCGAAAGAGTCCTTCCTCAATTTTTTCCAGATTCAGTAATGTCAGCAGATTGTTCAGTGCCTGACTCATAGTTGTCCTCAATAAACGCCGTAGCGAAAGATAGGCAGAGTATAACGCAGAAATGAAAGTGGTCCGATGGGTAGAATAATCTGAATATCGGGATGATTTCAGGCATTAATCAGTGAGTTGTGCCACACTTAAAAACGTTATGTGATTGAAACGACATCGGATGGGATCGATCCCGCTGGTGCATTGATGATAAGGAGACTTCAATGAAACTCGTGCCTATGCTAAGTGGTGTAGCGATTGCGGTGGCGTTGTCCGCCTGTGCCGGTAAGAGCGCCCAGGTGCCAGTGCCAGCAGCTGACCCGAACGGGATTAATACCCTTTCGCAGCAGTCCATTCAGCAGCCTAACGTTTCCGGTACCATCTGGATTAAACAGAAAGTTGCGTTGCCGCCGGATGCGGTATTAACGGTGACGCTGTCTGATGCTTCCCTGGCCGACGCGCCGTCGAAAGTCGTGGCCCAGCGTGCCGTCCGTACTGAAGGCAAGCAGGCGCCGTTTAGCTTCGTGTTGCCGTATAACCCGTCGGACGTGCAGCCTAATGCCCGTATTCTGCTGAGCGCAGCGGTCACCATCAACGGTAAGCTGGTGTTTATCACCGATACGGTCCAGGAAGCGATTAACAACGGTGGAACCAAAATCGACCTGAACCTGGTGCCAGTACAGCAGACCGAAGTACCGGTCGCACCGCAAACCAATCAGCCGTCTCTGCCAACCCCACCGACGCAGATGTAATGTGGTTATTCCCCTCTCCTTCGGGAGAGGGGTCAGTACACCCACCGGTACTTCTGCAAATCGATCTGACCCGACCCTGACACCTGGACACCCTCTGAAAGTAACGCCTGACGCTGACGCTGAAGATCCGGCCCGGTGAGCGAAATGTTCCCATGACGATTCACCACGCGATGCCAGGGCAACGTACTGCCTTCCGGCAGCCGTTTCAGGACGCCTCCAACCTGTCGCGCCGCGCGCGGGGAACCGGCCAGGCGCGCAACATCACCATAGGTAGTGACATAGCCTTCCGGTATTGAGGCCACGATTTGCCATACGCGCTGTGGAAAGGAGTCGTGTTCGTCCATACCTTCACCTGTGGGGGGAGTTTCTGGAACGCTATGGTAAACGAAGATCTTCATGATTGCTGCGCCTGTTTGCGCAAGAAACCAGCATCCGGTTCCTGGTCACTTGCAATTGGGCTTTAGCACAGGGATAATGCGCCAGCGCGTTGGTTATCAACGCTCTCAATGGGGGCTCTGTTGGTTCTCCCGCAACGCTACTCTGTTCACCAGGTCAGGTCCGGAAGGAAGCAGCCAGGGCAGACGACGTGTGTGCCGGGATGTAGCTGGCAGGGCCCCCACCCATTTGTGCTCCCAATAACTCCTGTTTTCAGTGTTTACCTGGTGCGGCGCAAGTGGCGTATCAATGCCTGCTGGATGTGAGCAGCTTGATGCTGTCGATCACGAGATGCGGTTTCCCACTAACCGTATATTTTTTCATTTATGAGTACTCAGAAATGGATAATTCTCTCAGACGTTTGTCACCTTTATTGAAAAGTGCCGTAGGAACGCCAGGTAAAGCAGGAAACTTTCAGCGCGACGTGATTATCGTGCAATACCTGTTTAATTTCATTAAGCCTATCATCCAGTATGACATCCCAGAAGATGGGATTATTTCCCCGACATTGATCAGAACCATCAGCCAGTTTCAGTCCATTCATTTGCGTTTCCAGCATCCCGATGGGGTTATTGAGCCAGAAGGGAAGACTTTCCGTGGATTAGTTGCTGCTGCGATGAAATATCCCCTTGCGTCTCAACAATCGTCTTTCACGTCTTCATTTTTTAGGCAACCTTCTGCCAATGAAAATAGCGTCCGTCAGCTGGTTAACGATTATCTGAGAAAAGAGCGCTACAACGTAGCAGATGAAACCCTTGAGCGAAGCAAGCTCATGGCACCTGGTATTGATGGGGCTGTATCGCTGACGGAACAGGACTTTACTGAAGCCTGGGAAAATCTTAATCGTCGGGTAGAACTGAATATCATCAAAGCTTTTTCTATTGTGGAGTCGGGCGGACGATCTGGGTTTAATGCTTTAAATCTACCGATTATTGCGTATGAAGGGCATATTTTCCGTAAATACACCAAAAGGAAATACGATCAAACCCACCCTTTTTTGTCTTATAAATATGTAAAGAAAGCGGGTCCGGAATGGCAAAAAAACAATATCGACCAGCTTTCTGCATGGAATACCCTGGCGAAGGCTTACGCACTTGATGCCGAAGCTGCGATAAAATCGTGTTCATGGGGGATGTTTCAGATTATGGGGTTTAATTACGAATCGTGCGGTTATAAAGATCTCGGCACATTTTTAAAAGATATGAAGTCAAATGCCGGTAAGCAATTAAATGCTTTTTTACATTTGTGCAATAAGAACAGCTCACTACTGTCGGCAATGGTAAATAAGGACTTTTATAATATGGCATTCAACTATAACGGAAGCGATTTCGGTGATTATGACGTTAAAATTCGCAGAACGTATGAAAGCCTGGAGAAGGGGCGGAGATGAAAATTAAAATGATGCGCATAGTTTGCGGTTTTTCAGTCTTAATGGCGGCGTTTTCTTCGTATGCCACGACGCTACAGTCTGGCGTATATGAAGGTTTGTTACTCGCCGTCTCACCGACGGGCAATATCACCGGGTATTACTCTGAATCGGCTGAAGACAGCATAAAACGTACCTGCAATTTCTTTCTGACAGGCCATGTTTCAGCGCAACAGCCAGACACCATCACTTCATGGTCTTCATCTGTGCTCGCGGGCCATATTGCCGCGAATACCGCGGGTGTCACATTAGCCATTCCTGATGGGCAAAACCATGCTGGGTGTATGAATGTGCTGATGCCTGAAATTGCGACAGGTCTGGAACTGGAGAGGACGCGGCAGACACAGTGGCAAACGCTGATGAAGGTAAGCAGCCCGCGGGCTTATCTGAGCTCCACGCCTGATGCCGCGACCCGGCGTAAAGCCTGGATCGTTAAAGGAGACGTAGTAGGGGTAATACAAACCCAGGCTGGCTGGGCAGAGGTAGAGTTTGTCGCCCGTAGCGGAAAAACGACGCACGGCTGGGTGAATAGCAATGACGTTCAGCCGTTAACGCCTCCTGCATCCTGATCGATTTATTTCTCCCCCTGAATTCAATATTGCCGGGCGATGCTTTCGCATCGGCAATCTCATTAAGCTAATCCGTAACGCTATTTTCCCCGCATGACCGCACCCTATGACACTGAAAATGAGAGTTATAGCTAGCCGTCAGGGGCCCACCCATTTGTGCGACAGATATTCCGCTCCCGATCTCACGGTAGATGAGATCGAACATGCCCGTCGTATGGCACTGGAAGGTAAAATTGAAGCGTTCACACAATTTGTGAACTCTTGCCGAAGCGTGATCAAAAACTATGAGCCGCCAGTGTTCAGGTACACAGGGGAAAATGTGGTCGCTTTATCTTCTTGTACGGCGGTATCTTTAAGGACTGCGGTTAGTCGTCCGTATTATGGTTATGTTAAAAAAGCCGTAAAAGATGAACAGCCAGAAGACCTATTTACAGTCAAAGGCAGCAATACGAACCTCCAACCACTGATTGAAGAGGTTGGGCGATCCTACATGGTAGTGGAAAATGTAGCTTAGATGGAGTTTGGTCAAAAGCCATACAAAGCCGGGTCAGCCCCGGTTTTTTTGTGTCTGTCGCATGAGAAAACGGCTTGCCAGTGTATACTTTTGGTGATACAAAATCATTGCCCCACCGCTTTTTAGTGCATTGAAATACATAGGTTTTATTAGAAAAAGCTTAGCTGGCAGGGCCCCTACCCATTTCCGCCCTCATAAAATCTTCCTGCTTTCACCTCTCACTTTTGACTGCTATCCCACAATAATATTATGCCTATATCGTGTAATATATATTTCATCGCGCTGAAATATTATTGTCATAAACCTGTAATAATAGACTGTCATTTTATAATTGGACGTCTATTTTCTTCCATAACTCGAAAAAATTTATATCTGGATAACATTGTTAACTTCGTGTATTAAATAAAGTACTTATTCCGAAGGGAAGTGATAAACATGGCTACAGCGGTATTAAACGTTAAGATTGATGACGCGCTAAAAGAAAGGCTTCGCCACTATGCGGAAGTGAATAACGAGAATTTAAGCGTGACGACAGAGAAACTGCTGCTGCTGGCGTTCGAGGCAGTAGAAGAGGCGGGAGTATCGGAAGAGGATATTGATAATCAGCATACGGAAGAAGAGAATGTTTCTCCATTTACTCCTAAAGAAATCAAGGCTCTACGTAAACTTCTGAAGAAGAGAAAATGAAACAACAACTGTCAACTGCCAATGACTACAAAGAGGCCTGCGATTTGTTGCGTTCAGGCTACGTGAAGCATGTACGTCTTGGCTGGAATGTCGGAAGTGATGAGTTCTTTCGTATTGCGTCTGACTGGTGTGATACTGGCGCAAAAATAAAGAAAGACGGTGAAAACTTCGTTATTTCACTTAAAGGGTTTCCTATTCCTGCTCAGCATTAATTCCGGACTGGTGAAAACTGCTGACTGTATCCATGACAGTCAGCAGTTTTTATTTTTTATGATCGGCTTCAAACTTTTGCTATTAAATGACGCTGCGTTTTACGGATGGCACGTTTTTATTCAGGGCGAGCCATAACGGTTTAATCCTCAGCAGCGCCTGTTCAAGCTCTGTCGGCTCGAGCGAGAAGGGCATCCGCAAATAGCGGTCAAACGCACCCGATAAACCAAACCGCGTACCGGTCCCCAGATTAATCCCCAGAATCTCAGCCCGCGCGGCAAGCTGCGTCGCCAGCATGCCGGGGAGCTCAATCCAGTATGAGAGCCCGCCCTCTGCTTCATGGAATGTCCACTCCGGGAAATGTTCACGCAGCAGTTCACCGCATCGATCGCGTCGTTCCGCCAGCATTTTGCGGCGTGCGGGTAGAAACGTCTCGCTGTTGTTGATGAGCCACAGCGCCGCTAGCTGTTCCAGCAGCGGCGAGCCTAAATCCAGCGTATCGCGCGTCTGGGCAAGCGTGGCGATCGTGCGCGAGGACGCGCGGATCCAGCCGAGACGCAGCCCGCCCCAGAAGCTTTTTCCGGCAGAACCTAAGGTGATGACGGTGGCCTGCGGGTTAAAGGAGGCCAGCGGGGGCGGAGGAGGGGCGTCAAACCAGAGATCCACCATCGTTTCATCCACCACCAGCGTCGTACGGGTTTGCGCAGCAATGTCGGTAATGGCCTGACGGGTCGCGACATTCATGCAGCGCCCGGTGGGGTTATGAAAATCAGGCATCAGGTACGCCAGGCGCGGCGCGGTCTGGGCAAGCGTGGCGGCGAAGCCGTCCGTATCCCAGCCCGTTTCCGGCAGCGACACCCCCACGGGCCGACACTGCGCGCCCTGAATGGCGGCAATCGCCAGCGGATAGGTGGGATGATCGACCACGACGCGATCCCCGGGCCCGGTCATCATCCGCAGGACCAGCGCGAAGCCGCTGACGGCGCCATTGACCACCATCACTTCGTCCGCGCGGGTGGGAAGGCCCCGCGCGGTGTAGCGCGCAGCGATGGCCTCCCGCAGCGTCGGGAGCCCTAGCTGATCGTAACCCGTCAGCGCGAGGTGCTGCGTAATGGCCGTGAGCGCGTGGGTATACGCCTGGTGGATTTCCGGCCCGGCATTGAGGGCGGCAGTAGAGAGATCCAGTGCGGCACTCGCCGCGGAAAGCGTGGGAACGGCGCGCGTATCCGGGAGGATCACGCGTGACCCGCTGCCGTGGCGGCTCTCAAGATATCCCTCCTCGCGCAGATGGGCGAGGGCGCTGCTGATGGTGGTCCGGCTTACGTCCAGCGCCGTGGCCAGCTCGCGCTCTCCCGGTAGCCGTGTATTCAGTGCCAGACGTCCATCAAGAATTAACAGGCGCAGCGCGTCGGCCAGCTGTCGCCAGAGCGGGGTTCGGGATGAGGCTTGTTGCCAGTGGCCTAAAAGGCGTACCAGAGACTGACTTCCGAAGCGGCGTGACGACATATGCAGTCCACTATTTGAAAACTGGACATTAATCATAGTGCCATTTTAGGTCAGGATGAAAGTCTGGTTCACTGGAGAAGATAAAAATGGTACGTCGTCTGCTACAACTCTATGTCGGTTTAGGACTGTATGGCCTGTCCACCGCGATGTTTATTCGTTCCGATTTGGGTGTCGATCCCTGGGATGTTTTTCACCTTGGGGTGGGGATACAGCTGGGGATGACTATCGGAATGGTGATCATTTTAACCGGTGCTGCGGTGCTGCTGCTGTGGATCCCCCTGCGCCAGATGCCGGGCCTGGGCACCATCAGCAACGTGATTTGTATCGGTCTGGCGGCGGATGCCAGCATGGCGCTTATCCCGGAACTGGACTCGTTACCTGTGCGCATCGCTTTCCTGGTGTCGGGCATCGTGATGAACGCGATTGCGACCAGCATGTACATCGGTGCCGGTTTTGGGCCAGGCCCGCGCGACGGCCTGATGACCGGCATTCATGCCCGGCTGGGATGGTCCATTCGCAGCGTGCGTACCTCCATTGAGGTCTCCGTCCTGCTGATTGGGTGCGTGCTTGGCGGCACGTTTGGGGTGGGAACGGTAGTGTATGCTCTGACCATTGGCCCGCTTATCCAGCTCTGTCTGCCCTGGTTCCGCCAGAAGCCGCGGGTTGCTGAAATCGCGCAGCCGGAGCGGGTTGTTTAATTTTGCGAAGCGCTCACATGTTTTAACGGCGTCGCTGTGCCACAATAATGGGCCCCGACTCACGCGATGCCACAATGCATGAAAGCTATCACTCTCTATGATGTCGCCCTCCTTGCGGGGGTTTCTTATCAGACCGTCTCTCGCGTCATTAACGACGCGGAGCATGTGTCTGCCCGTACCCGGGAAAAGGTTCAGCAGGCGATGGCGGAGCTGCACTACGTGCCTAACCTGCGGGCACAGCAGCTGGCGGGTAAACGCACCCGCACGCTGGGACTCATCACCACCGATCTGGCCCTGCATGCGCCCTCGCAAATTGTGTCGGCGGTAAAATCACGTGCGGCCGAAAAAGGGGCGAGCGTCCTCATTTCCATGGTGGAGCAACCGCAGCAGTGTCAGGCCGCGCTTCAGGCGCTGCTGGCACAGCGGGTGGAGGCGTTGCTGGTGAATGTGCCGCTCGACGATCCTGACGCCGAAGCGCTCAGGGCGCTGGCATCACCTGTTCCGGTGCTGTTCCTTGATGTCTCGCCTTCAGCACAGGTAAACAGCCTCGTGTTTAACGCCGGGCAGGGCGCGCATCTGGGCGTTGAGCATCTGCTTTCGCTGGGGCATCAGCATATTGCTCTGCTGAGCGGGCCGGAAAGCTCGGTCTCTGCTCGGGCGCGTCTGGCGGGATGGAAAGCGGCTCTGGCCCGCGCGGGGCATGAAGCCACTGCGGTGGCCTACGGAGACTGGAGCGCGGCCAGCGGTTATGAGAAAGGACATGTGCTGCTGTCGGGTACCGCATTGCCGGATGCCATTCTGGTGGCGAACGATCAAATGGCGCTGGGGGTAATGCGCGCCTGCGCGGAAAAGGGGATCGCGATTCCAGGTCAGATGTCGGTGGTCGGGTTCGACGATACGGCTGACAGCGCCTGGTTTTCCCCGCCGCTGACGACCATTCGCCAGGCATTTCGCGAGGCGGGCGAGCGTAGCGTGGAGTGGCTGCTGGCGCCCACCGAAGGCGAGACGTGCTGGCAGGTTCAGCTGCCGGTGACGCTGGTTACCCGCCATTCCAGCGCGCGCCGCGCGCCGCAGCAGGCCGAACGCGAGGATCTGGCGCAGCAGCTCAGAAGCCTGGCTCTCCTGGCCGAGCAGCTTGTCCGCAAATAAGACTTTTGTGATCGGACTCGCTAGCCTGCGATTGAATGCTTTACCGTCGCAGAATGCCAGGGCATGTTAACCAAAATTGTGAGCGCTTCGCAAAGAGGTTACTATGTCCAACACATCCTCGCTGACCCTCAGCGACATCCTGGCCCGTCGGGACTGGGAAAACCCCGGCGTTACCCAGTGGAACCGCCTGCCCGCACACGCGCCGTTGCACAGCTGGCGTAATGAATCTTCCGCCAGAGATGACGCTGGATCTATCAGCAGGCGCTCTCTTAACGGGATGTGGCGATTTAGCTACTTTTCTGCACCCGAGCAGGTTCCTGAGGCATGGGGCAGCGAAGATTGCGCGGATGCCGTCGCGATGCCCGTGCCGTCGAACTGGCAGATGCAGGGGTTCGACACGCCTATCTACACTAATGTCACCTATCCCATTCCCGTTAACCCACCTTTTGTGCCGCAGGACAACCCGACAGGTTGTTACTCGCTCACATTTGACGTGGATGACGCCTGGCTTCAGCGCGGGCAAACCCGAATTATTTTTGACGGTGTGAACTCGGCGTTCCATCTGTGGTGTAACGGGCAGTGGATAGGCTATTCCCAGGACAGTCGATTGCCCGCCGAGTTTGACCTTTCGGCGGCATTACGCCCCGGGCAGAACCGCCTGGCGGTCATGGTCTTGCGCTGGTGCGACGGCAGCTATCTGGAAGATCAGGACATGTGGCGCATGAGCGGCATTTTCCGCGATGTCTCCCTGCTGCATAAGCCGGAGACGCACATTGCGGATTATCACGTGGTCACCGATCTGAATGCGGAGCTGGACCGCGCGGTGCTCAAAGTCGACGTCGCGCTGGCAGGCACTGACTACCCGGAATGCGAGGTGGCGATCACGCTGTGGCGCAACGGCGAGCGGTGTGGCAGTACTACCCAACGGCCCGGATCTGCCATTGTGGACGAGCGCGGCAACTGGGCCGAGCGGTTAACGGCGGCGATCCCGGTTACAGCCCCGGCGTTATGGAGCGCAGAAACCCCGGAACTCTATCGTCTGACGATCGCGCTTTTGGATGCGCAGGGCAACGTGCTGGAGACGGAAGCCTGCGATGTCGGCTTCCGCCGGATTGAAATCAGCAACGGCCTGCTGAAGCTCAACGGTAAACCGCTGCTGATCCGCGGGGTTAACCGGCACGAGCATCATCCGGAAAACGGCCAGGTGATGGACGAAGCGACGATGCGTCGCGATATCGAGATCATGAAGCAGCACAACTTCAACGCCGTGCGCTGCTCGCATTACCCGAATCATCCGCTGTGGTACCGGCTTTGCGATCGCTACGGGCTGTACGTCGTTGACGAGGCCAATATCGAAACCCATGGCATGGTGCCGATGAGCCGCCTTGCTGACGATCCGCGCTGGCTGCCCGCCATGAGCGAGCGCGTGACCCGCATGGTGCAGCGCGATCGTCATCATCCCTCAATTATCATCTGGTCGCTGGGCAATGAGTCCGGGCACGGCGCAAACCACGACGCACTGTACCGCTGGGTGAAATCCACGGATCCGACGCGTCCGGTGCAGTATGAAGGCGGCGGCGCGAACACGGCGGCGACCGATATTGTCTGTCCGATGTATGCCCGGGTCGATCAGGATCAACCCTTCCCGGCGGTGCCTAAATGGTCAATCAAAAAATGGATCGGCATGCCGGATGAAACGCGTCCGCTGATCCTCTGCGAATACGCCCACGCGATGGGAAACAGCTTCGGCGGGTTCGCGAAATACTGGCAGGCGTTTCGCAGCCATCCTCGCCTGCAGGGGGGATTTGTCTGGGACTGGGTCGATCAGGCACTAACGAAGAAAGACGAAAATGGCAACGCGTTCTGGGCGTACGGCGGGGACTTTGGCGATAAGCCAAACGATCGACAGTTCTGCCTCAACGGCCTGGTCTTCCCCGATCGCACGCCGCACCCGGCGCTGTTCGAGGCGCAGCGCGCGCAGCAGTTCTTCACCTTTACGCGGGTCAGCACTTCTCCGCTGGTGATTGAGGTGCAAAGCGGGTATCTGTTCCGCCATACCGATAACGAAGTGCTGAGCTGGACGGTTGCCCGGGATGGGAAGGTACTGGCTTCGGGCGAGGTGACGCTGGCGATAGCCCCTGAAGGCGTTCAGCGTCTGGAGATCGCTCTGCCGGAATTGAAAGCCGAGCCGGGGGAAGTCTGGCTGAATGTTGAAGTGCGCCAGCCGCGGGCAACGCCGTGGTCACCGGCTGACCATCGCTGCGCGTGGGAACAGTGGCTGCTTCCGTCTCCGCTGTTTGTCGCACCGCCAGCCTCTGCGGGCGAGCCGCCGGTTTTGACGCAAAACGACCGCATCCTTGAGATCGCGCATGGTCAACAGCGCTGGCAGTTCGATCGCGCAACCGGAAACCTGGCTCAATGGTGGCGAAATGGCGTGGAAACGCTGATATCGCCTCTGACGGATAACGTCAGCCGTGCGCCGCTGGACAATGATATTGGGGTGAGTGAAGCGACGAAGATCGATCCGAATGCCTGGGTTGAGCGCTGGAAAGCGGCGGGCATGTACGATCTCACCTCGCGCGTTCTGTACTGTGAGGCAGCGCAGCACGCAGACGAGGTGGTGGTCACAACCCAGCACGTGCTTGCGTATCGCGGCAACGCGCTGTTTCTGAGTCGTAAAACCTGGCGGGTGGACGATCGGGGAGTTCTGCACGGCGACATTCAGGTGGATATTGCGTCTGATATCCCGGAACCCGCGCGCGTTGGCCTGAGCGTTCATCTCGCCGAAACGCCGGAAAACGTGTCCTGGCTGGGGCTGGGGCCGCATGAAAACTACCCGGACAGAACGCTGGCGGCGCAGCAGGGGCGCTGGACATTACCCCTGGCGGAGATGCACACGCCGTATATCTTCCCGACGGAAAATGGTTTGCGCTGTGATACGCGGGAGCTGGCGCTGGGAACGCATCAGCTGAACGGCCGGTTCCATTTCTCGGTGAGCCGCTACGGCCAGCAGCAGCTGCGGGAGACAACCCATCACCATCTGCTGCGCGAAGAGCCGGGATGCTGGCTCAATCTCGATGCGTTCCATATGGGCGTGGGCGGCGACGACTCCTGGAGCCCCAGCGTCTCGCCGGAATTCCTCCTGCAGACACGCCAGCTTCGCTATACCTTCAGCTGGCAGCAGAACCCTTAACTGACCCTGGAGATGCGGCCACAGAGTGTGGCCGCAGGCTTACGCCAGAATGCCGCTCAGGCCATGCAGGCTCATATAAATACCTACCACGGTAATCAGCGCAGCGGAGATCCACGGTGCTTTACGGGAGAATTCGCTAAACCCGGGCCAGCGTTTGGTCGCGTGCTTGAGGCTCAAGGCGGCAATCGCGCCGGAAGCGACAAGCGTTAACGCCAGACCAATGCTAAAGCTGAACACCAGCGTCGCGCCGAGGGCGAAATGCTTCAGCTGCAGGCAGATCAGCAGAACGGTAATGGACGCCGGGCAGGGGATAAGCCCGCCGGTCAGGCCAAACATCACGATCTGTCCGGTGGTGACGTTTTGGCCGCTGAAGCGCCGGTTAATATCCTGCGCGTGCGCGCGCTGGTGGGCGTCCTGCCACTCTTCTTCAACCAGCGGGTGTTCGTGGTGGTGATGTTCATGATGATGGTCATGGTCATGGTCATGGTGGTGGTGATGATCATGGTCGTGATGATGATCGTGTGGCTGGTTCTCTTTCCAGGTTCGCCACGCCATCCACAGGGCGATCGCAACGATCAATACCCCTGAGATCAGCTGGAACCAGGGTTCAGACGTATGCGCATCCCATCCCCGACCAAACCATAAACCCGCCATGGCGATAATCCAGACTACTGCCGTATGCGAAAGCGTGGCTGCCAGGCCGAGCAGGACCGCCTGTTTCAGCGTGCCGCGGATAGCCACGATAAAGGCGGCCATCATGGTTTTTGAGTGACCCGGCTCCAGGCCATGTAGTGCACCGAGCAGGATAGCGCTGGGAACAAACAGCCAGGCATTACCCTGCTGCAGGAGTGAGGCGAAATCGTTCATTGAAATTTCCGGAGTGGAAGCGTGCGCAAATAGTACTCCCCCCCAGTAGCTTAATACTACCCCCCAGTAGAAAAATACTCAGGGGGAGTAGAGCGTGATATGCTCTAAAAGCCAAAACTGAGGGAGACAGAGATGTCACATACCGTTCGCGACAAGAAGATGTTACTGACTCGCCTGAAGAAAATTCAGGGGCAGAGCACCGCGCTCGAAAAAATGCTCAACAGCGAACACGAATGTGCCGAGGTGTTACAGCAGCTGGCGGCGATCCGTGGAGCGGTCAACGGCATGATGATGCAGGTGATTGAAGGGCACCTTACCGATCACGTGGTGAAAGAGCCCGAAGAGGCGCAGCGTGAAGCCGATCTTGGCGTGGTGCTGCAGGTGATGAAATCCTACCTTAAGTAGCGTGCGTGCCGAGGTTATTCTCTGCCCAAAGAATAAATTCCGTCTTTGGTAGCGCTTTGCTGTAGTACCAGCCCTGCCCGTACTGCACGCCGTGCTGGTGCAGCCAGGCGAGCTGCCCGGCGGTCTCGACGCCTTCCGCCACCATCGCCAGCTTCAGCGACTTCGCCATTTCAATAATGTGCGGCGTCACGTTTTTATACTCCAGCGCATCCACGAACGATTTATCAATTTTTAGCGTGTCGACATCCAGATCCTGCAGATAGCTCAGGCTGGAATAGCCCGTACCAAAATCATCAATATAGACAGGGTGCCCCGAACGGCGGAATGCGGCGATAGCCGGCGCGCTGATTTTGGGATCGGCAAAGCCGCGCTCGGTAACCTCAAGGGCGATTTGGCCTGGGTGGACCTTCCATTTGTTCAGCAAGTGACTCAGCAGCGGCGGCAGCGTGCCGGAGGTCAAATCGGCGGGCGCGAGGTTGATGGAGATATGCTGATCGGGGTGAAGATGCAGCCAGCTGCCCATATCCTCGAACACCTTTTCGATAACGAGCTGCGTCAGCTGGGAGATAAGCCCGGTTTGTTCAGCAAGAGGGATAAAAATATCAGGCGAGAGGCTGCTTCCGTCCGGCTGCGGCCAGCGGGTCAGCGCCTCTGCGCCGACAATTTTTCCGCTACACAGCGCCACGATGGGCTGATAGTGAACCACAAAATCGCGGCTGTTAATGGCGTCGAGCAGGCGGTTGCGCGGCGACTGGATGCGACGCAGTATCCGCAGGACAAAGAGCGCGGCAAGCAGGCTTATCAGGATGCCGAAGGGCAGCCACAAAAGCAGCTGCCGGTGCCAGGTTTCAGCCAGCGGTTTGAGCGTAGCCCATGCAACGACGGTAAACCCCAGTTCAGGGACGGGCTTCATAACGTACATTGAACCATCGTACTGTATGCTGGTCATCTCCTGACCCATGATCATGTCACGGATATGCGGATCGAGCGTATTGCTGCTGGCAAAGATGCGGCGTGTGGTATTTCCTACCAGGGCAGCATCAATCGCTATCTCGCCGAAGGGGATCACATCCACAAGCGAGGCCGGATCGACCAGAACCAGGTAATGACCTTGCCCCAGTACGGCCATGTAGCGATGAAACCCCAGATCGTTTTGCGTGGTCAGCCATGCGCTGTAACCATCTTCGGTAACGCGCATCGGCGGGGGGAAAGGGGCGGCATGGCTGGTTTGTTCAAGAGAGGAGCAGAGTGGCCTGAGGTTGTCGATATAAATCACTTCCTGCACATATCGCCACGAGAAAGCGACCCGTCGCATCTCCCTTAACTGCAGGGGGCTGCACGGCACACCCTCAAAGGCCTGCAGATGATTGAGCGCTTCCTTCGCCTGATCCACGACCTTGTCGGTACGTATCAGCACGCGTGAGGCATAGTTATCCAGCGCATCGACAAATTTATCTTCCGCCTGACGATGAGCCAGCCAGATGCTCAGGCAAATGGGGACCAGCACGGAAAAGATAAGTATGCCAGTCACCAGACTGACCAGATGTCGGGTTTTCATGCTGTCGTTTCCTTCCTCGTATACCCGTTCCTGAGCACTGAGTTCCCTGCCTGAAGAGAAAGATTTTACCGCGAAATGATATAGTTATAGCACGTGGGTGGCGTGATTTTCATTTTATCTCAGGTAAACCAGAAAATATCGTCAGAAGGAAGGGGTTGTTTTTTTAACCTGGCCTGGATATTATTTTGTTATGTTATAACAAAACATAAGGGATTTACGATGAAACCAAACATCCATCCAGCGTATCGCACCGTGGTATTCCACGACACCAGCGCGAATGAATACTTCAAAGTGGGTTCAACCATTAAGACCGACCGCGAAATTGAACTCGACGGTGAAACGTATCCGTACATTACCATCGAGGTTTCTTCAAAATCGCACCCGTTTTATACCGGTAAGCAGAAAACGTTCTCCACGGACGGCAGCGCAGCGCGCTTCCGCAAGCGTTTTGGCGGTTTTCTCAATGCGAAGCGGGGCTAACCATGCAGGTACTTAACTCATTGCGCAGTGCAAAACAGCGTCACCCGGATTGCCAGATAGTCAAACGCAAGGGACGCCTGTACGTGATTTGCAAATCCAATCCGCGCTTTAAGGCGGTGCAGGGCCGTAAAAAAAGACGCTAAACGCGCGTTTCTCGCCAGCTTTCCAGGGATCTTTTCTGTTTGCCATCGGCAGTAAAATTGTCGGTGGCAAGCCAGCTTTCAAAGGCGTTTGCCAGCGCCGGCCACTCTTTGTCGAGAATCGAAAACCAGTCGGTATCCCGGTTATGACCTTTTATGACCAGCGCCTGACGAAAACGCCCCTCAAACTGAAAACCCAGACGCAGTGCCGCTTTGCGGGAAGGCTCGTTCAAACTATTGCACTTCCACTCATAACGCCGGTAGCCCAGGGTATCGAACACATACCGCATCAGCAGATATTGCGCCTCTGTTGACATGGGCGTGCGGCTTAAAAGAGGCGAGAAGTGAACGTGCCCCACCTCCACAACCCCGTTTTTAGGATCGATCCGCATCAGGGACAGCGTCCCAACGGGGGACTGAGTCCGGTTATCCATCACGGTAAAGTGGATGGGATCGGATAACTCACTTACGCTCGCCACCCATTCGGCAAACTCCTCTGCGGTGGCATCGGGTTCACGCAGTAGCCACGTCCAGCTGCGCGTATCTTCAGCCAGGGAATAGGCGGAAAACAGCGCGTTGGCATGCTCCACGCGCAGCGGTTCAAGCCGACAAAAGCGTCCCTGAAGCACGACCCGGGACGGGTGCTGACGAGGCTGCCAGTCGCTAAGCGCTTCGCCTACGGGCTGTCCGAACTGATTGAATGTCTTCATCTTAATTTCCGTGACGTTGAAAAGAGTTCCAGACTAGTGAATTGCTGGTTCCTTAAAAAGAACCACTGCGCTATGTTTTGATGGTGCCACGAGGAGGCGAGATGAATATACCGGGTGATGAATTTTATACCTTGCTCAATGCTGCCCTGCAAAAACGTGGGAAAGAGACGCGCCAGCGCGCGCTTTATCTTGCGTTACGGGAGGCCATACTGTGCGGAAGGCTACTGTCCGGCAGCCAGCTTCCCGGTTCGCGAACGCTGGCTCAGCAGCTCTCCCTTTCCCGCAATACCGTCAATGCGGCGCTGGACCAGCTCACGCTGGAAGGGTATTTGCAGCGTAACCGCCAGGGAACGCGGGTGGCACAGCTCGCTCACCGCTCTGTCGCCCAGACATTGCCGGACCCTGCCATCAGGCTCGCCCGGCGGGTCGGCCTGCTGCCAGCGCCCGTGCCCCGGGACACGCCGGTGCTGGCGTTTACCCCGGGAACCCCGGCTATCAACTATTTTCCGCTACCGCTGTGGCGGCGATTGTACGATCGCGTGATGCGCGAGGAGGGAAGTGCCCTGCTAGGGTATGGCGACCCGGCCGGTGAACCGTCGCTGCGGGCAGCGATTGCCCGACACCTCGCCCTGTCCCGCGGTATCGACTGCGACGCCGGCCAGATAGTGATAACGGAAGGGGCGCTTGAGGGGGTTAATCTGTGCACCATGCTGTTGAGTGAGCCTGGCGATGTCGCGTGGGTGGAAAACCCCGGCTATAGCGGGGCAAAGAGCGCGTTTGTTAAAACAGGCCTGACCATGACGGGAATCCCTGTTGATGACGAGGGAATGTGCTGGGAAGGACGGGATGCGCCTGCTCCCTCGCTGATTTTTACCTCGCCTTCGCACCAGTTCCCTTACGGAAGCGTGCTCAGCGCCCGGCGACGTCTGGCGCTGCTGGAACTGGCCCGGCAGCAGAACGCGTGGATCATAGAAGACGATTACGACAGCGAATTCCGTTATGCCGGTGAGCCTGTTCCGGCGATGCTGGGGATGGTCAACAACGCGCCCGTGGTTTATCTGGGAACGTTCAGTAAAACACTGTTTCCGTCGCTCAGAATGGGCTTCATGGTCTTGCCGCCAGCGCTGGCGAAAGCGGCTCGCCCGGCCATCGGCTCGCTGTTGCGGGGCGGGCATCGTGCCGAACAGCGTACGCTGGCGCTGTTCATTGAAGAAGGCCACTATGCCCGTCATCTTGCCGCCATGCGTCGGCTCTATCGTAAGCGATACCGCCAGCTGCGGGAGGTGCTGGGGGCAGAGCTTCACACGCCGCACCGTATACTGGCCGGTGAAGGCGGGATGCATCTGACGCTGGCGATAGACGATATTGACGACCAGACGCTGGTGGCGCAGGCGAGGGCGTTTCAGCTGGCACCCGCTGCACTGAGCGGGTATTACCTGGAGGCGAAGCAGGGGCAAACCGGTCTGGTTTTAGGTTACGGCAACACCTCTGCTTCGCAGTTTGCGCCGGGGATCCGGCGTCTGCAGGCGTTAATTACGCAGCAGCAGGGCGCGAAAGGGTAAAGACATCATAGAAAGAGAGCTGGCCTTTGGTGGAGACCATTTTCTGCAGCTTCTCTTTTTGCGCTGTTTCAACGGCCGGAGAGTGCATGATGCTGTCGATCAGCTCCGTAGGCACGAAACGTGTGTTATACCATTCACCGTTGTAGCAGACCCGGAAATCGAGAACGTCGATATCTTCGTAACGGTAGCGCGGATTCACGTCGAAAAAGAAAAAGGCGTTAAAGACCACAAACAGCACAACCAGCAGCCAGACGGAGTCCACCAGCGTTTCGGACTTCAGCATCACAATCAGCGTCGCCAGCCAGGCGGCATACATGGCGACAAACAGTCCAGGATGTTTGCGAATAAAGCTAATGCTAAAGCGCGGGCGATTGTCGCGCTTTTCGCGGAGGTTAAGATCGTCGATGGTGGCGGTAAGCAGGCGCTGTATCTCGGTCATTTTTTGCCTTCATAAGAGTTGACAATACAGGGTGTCTGCCAATTTTAGGGGAGCCATCGGGCTGAAAAAAGTAACAGTCCGGCGCTAAAAGACCATAACAGTTGGCTCCCCGCGCCCTTATAAAGTTTTGATGATTTTTGCCGGATTGCCGCCCACGACGACGTTAGCCGGGACGTCTTTTGTCACCACGGCGCCGGAGGCCACCACCACATTATCACCGATCGTGACGCCAGGGTTAATGACCGCCCGGCCACCAATCCAGACATTATTCCCAATGTTGACCGGTTTCCCAAACTCCACGCCGCTGTTCCGTTCCTCTGCTTCCAGCGGGTGGGTGGCCGTATAAATGTGCACACCCGGCGCGAGTATACAGTTATCGCCGATACGAACAGGGCAGACATCCAGCATCACGCAGTCGAAGTTCGCGTAAAAGTTTTTGCCCAGATAAATATTGTATCCGTAGTCGCAGCGGAAGCTCGGTTCTATATAAGCGCCTTCGCTTTGCCCCAGAAGTTCCGCCAGGATATTCTGGCGTTCTGTTTTTTCATCGGGCGCGGTGTGGTTATAGCGGTAAACCAGATGGCGGGCCCGCAGTCGGTCGGCCCGTAACGTCTCATCGCCGGGGCGATAATGTTCACCGGCAATCATCTTCTGTTTTTCTACGCTCATAGGAAACCTCTCTGGAAATGATTACCGCAGGGTAATCGGAACAGGTCGAGAGGGGAACGTTCCCGAAAAGCCGATGTGACTGTCGTCACAACATTGTTGCTGATGAACACGTTTTACACGGAGACCTGGCCTGGGCACAGGGAACAAAACGGGATAGGTAAAAAACTCAGAACGTGGCGTAGAACTCTACAGACACCCTTCAAAGATTAACGGACAAATTTCCATACAGAAGTAGGGATTTTGTCATACAACTTATTCATGGTCAGCTCAGCAAGACGATGGTCAGCGGCTGAATAAAATACGGCCAGTTCATTATCAGAAAGCTCGTATTTATTCTTTTCAATCACGCGTTCGAGGGTGTCAATTGACTGACAACGTCGTAAGCGCATCAAATAATCGATTTTAGTGAGTGGTTTATCAGACATAAATTCACCTTAGTAATTGTAATAATTTTAACAGGAAAGGCTAACCGGGTTAGCTCTGCTCACGTTGACGAAACAGCGGAATAGCCGGTTTCCCGATTTACGCCATTTTTGCAAATCCTGGGCGTTAATGCCGTAACTACTGAACAACATAAAGGTGTCGTCCAGGTATTCATCAATTTGCTCAATGAGCTTATTATCTTCATTGTACTTAATTTTATAATTAAGTGCGAAGGTTGCGATATGCTCTATCAGCTCATTCAACTGTAAATTGATGGCAGACGTTGGGTCGTTTACCCAGCCATGGTTGCTTTCATCAAGGTTGGCAAGGCAGTCATGGTACAAGGATTCGCAGAGAAATTTCAACTGCGCGATATCATGCCTTTTTGGCGAGTACTCGTCCATAGCGCATCCCCTTCTGAGTGATTTCTTACTCACCGAACATCATTGTCGGGATGGATACAACTGACTTAGCTACATGAGTGCTGTGTTCCTGATAACCTAACTATAAGCCACTCCTTCCTGGATTTCATCGCGCTATTACGAAAAATTACAAATAAAACCGGAGACTGCGAGCATGTACGCAATGTTCCACCCTGGACACCCCTTTTTTGTCCAAATTAACGCGCTGTTTTATCGCTTCCTTACGTTTCATTGGCTTAGCAAAAATGGCGAGAAAAGTTCAGATTCGTACTTCACGTTGTCAGAACTTCTTATTAGGAATATTCCTAATAGCTTAAGCGGGGAAATGAAATTAAAAAAATCCTGAATTCACCGATTAAGTTATCAGTTAATTATGATATGTCTAATTAAGATGGCAGAAAATAAATTGAATCACAATAAGCGTAATTTATGATTTTTTCTGAAAATGAAAAAGGCCGCTAATGCGGCCTTTTTATCATGTGAAACCGGTATCAGTGAGGTTCTACCGAATGCGCGTGTTCAACATCTTCATTCTTACGGCTGAAGCGGCGGCGAACCACCACGAAGAACACCGGTACGAAGAAGATAGCGAGTACGGTTGCGGTGATCATACCCCCCATAACGCCCGTACCGACCGCGTTCTGCGCACCGGAGCCAGCACCGGAGCTGATAACCAGCGGCAGTACGCCGAGGATAAACGCCAGTGACGTCATCAGGATTGGGCGCAGACGCATACGAACAGCCTCAAGCGTCGCCTCAATAAGACCTTTGCCTTCTTTCTCCATCAGATCTTTGGCGAATTCAACGATAAGTATCGCGTTCTTCGCCGACAAGCCAATGGTTGTCAGCAGGCCTACCTGGAAGTACACGTCGTTGGTCAGTCCGCGGAACGTTGCCGCAAGCAGCGCACCGATAACCCCGAGCGGTACCACCAGCATAACAGAGAACGGAATTGACCAGCTCTCGTACAGCGCTGCCAGACACAGGAAGACGACGATCAGTGAAATCGCGTACAGGGCAGGGGCCTGGTTACCGGACAGACGTTCCTGATAGGACATCCCGGTCCAGTCGTAGCCAACACCCGAAGGCAGTTTGCTCGCCAGCTCTTCCATCAGGTTCATGGCTTCACCGGTGCTTCGGCCCGGCGCAGCCTGACCCAGGATCTCCATTGATGGCAGACCGTTATAGCGTTCCAGACGCGGCGAACCGTATTCCCAGCGTGACGTTGAGAATGCCGAGAACGGTACCATCTGACCATTGCTGCCGCGCACGAACCAGCTGTTGATATCGTTTGGCAACATACGGTACTGCGCCTCGGACATCACGTACACTTTCTTCACGCGACCGCGGTCGATGAAGTCGTTAACGTAGCTACCGCCCCAGGCGGCGCCCAGCGTGGTATTGATGTCACTGATGGACACGCCCAGCGCCTGAGCTTTCTCCTGGTCGATGTCGATTTTGTACTGCGGCGTATCTTCCAGGCCGTTTGGACGCACGCCGACCAGCAGGTCAGGGTGCTTAGCCACTTCGCCAAACAGCTGGTTACGCGCCTGCGTCAGTTTTTCGTGACCCAGACCGCCCTGGTCAATCAGCTGGAAGTCGAAGCCGGTCGCGGTACCCAGTTCAACAATCGCCGGCAGGTTGAAGGCGAACACCATCGCATCTTTAATCTGCGAGAAGGTGCCCATCGCACGGCCGGTAATGGCTTCAACCTTGTTCTCTTTGCCCGGACGTTCAGACCAGTCTTTCAGAGAAACGAAGGCGATACCGGTGTTCTGACCACGACCCGCAAAGCCAAAGCCGTTAACCGCAAACACGGATTCAACGTTGTCTTTCTCTTTGGTGAGGTAGTAGTCCGTCACTTCGTCCAGCACTTTCTGGGTACGCTCTTGCGACGCACCCGCAGGAAGCTGTGCCATCGTCAGGAACACGCCCTGGTCTTCATCCGGCAGGAACGAGCTTGGCAGACGAACGAACAGGATCGCCATCCCCGCCACGATGATGATATAGAGCAGCAGGTAACGACCGGTGCTGCGCAGGATGTTGCCCACGCTGTCGGTGTAGTGGTGCGTGCTCTTATCAAACATGCGGTTAAACCAGCCGAAGAACCCTTTATGCTCGCCATGACCGCCTTTCTGAATCGGCTTCAGCATGGTGGCACACAGCGCAGGCGTCAGGATCAATGCGACCAGTACCGACAGCGCCATTGCGGAAACGATGGTGATCGAGAACTGACGGTAAATCGCACCGGTAGAGCCGCCGAAGAAGGCCATCGGGATAAATACCGCAGACAGTACCATCGCGATACCAACCAGCGCGCCCTGGATCTGACCCATTGATTTACGGGTGGCTTCCTTCGGCGGCAGACCTTCTTCCGCCATCACGCGCTCGACGTTCTCTACCACGACGATGGCGTCATCCACCAGCAGGCCGATGGCAAGCACCATCCCGAACATCGTCAGGGTGTTTATCGAGAAGCCAAAGGCCGCGAGGATAGCAAAGGTCCCTAGCAGAACGACCGGAACGGCGATGGTTGGGATCAGCGTCGCGCGGAAGTTTTGCAGGAACAGATACATGACCAGGAACACCAGGATGATCGCTTCTGCCAGCGTTTTAACCACTTCGTGAATCGAAATTTTAACGAATGGCGTGGTGTCGTACGGATAAACGATCTTCAGGCCTGACGGGAAGTACGGTTCCATTTTCTTCAGTTCTGCACGGATCGCCGTGGCGGTATCCAGGGCGTTCGCGCCTGTCGCCAGTTTGATACCCAGACCGGAAGCCGGTTTACCGTTGAACTTCGCGATGATGTCGTAGTTCTCGCCGCCCAGCTCGACTTTCGCCACGTCGCGCAGGCGAACCTGCGAGCCGTCCTGATTCACTTTCAGCAGAATTTTGCTGAACTCATCCGCGGAGGTCAGACGGGTTTGCGCGATGATCGAGGCGTTAAGCTGCTGGCCCTTCACCGGCGGCGTACCGCCTAACTGACCGGCTGCCACCTGGGCGTTCTGCGCTTTAATGGCGTTAATCACGTCAACCGGCGTCAGCTGGAAGTTGTTCAGCTTGTTCGGATCCATCCAGATACGCATTGCGTACTGAGAACCGAACAGCTGCACGTCACCCACACCGGACGTACGGCTGATGGCGTCCTTCATGTTGGCGCCCACGTAGTCGGAAATATCCTCCTGCGTCATGGTGCCGTTGGTGTTGATAACGCCGACAACCATCAGGAAGCTACTGGACGATTTCTCGACGCTCACGCCCTGCTGTTGTACTTCCTGCGGCAGCAGCGGCATCGCCAGCTGCAGTTTGTTCTGCACCTGAACCTGCGCAATGTCAGCATCCGTACCTGACTCGAAGGTCAGGGTGATCTGAACTGTACCGGTAGAGTCACTGTTTGAGGACATGTACATCAGGTTATCGATACCGTTCATGTTCTGTTCGATAACCTGAGTGACGGTGTCCTGCACCGTTTTTGCATCAGCCCCTGGGTAGGTCGCGGAAATCGTCACCGCCGGTGGCGCAATCGTTGGATATTGCGCGACAGGCAGCTTCAGGATCGCAAGTCCCCCGGCCAGCATGATGATAATGGCGATCACCCACGCAAATATGGGGCGATCGATAAAGAAATTAGGCATGTCTTAACGGCTCCTGTTTAAGTTAAGACTTGGTTTGTTCTGACTGGCCAGCGGCCGAAGCTTGTTGTTTATCGTCAGATTTCACTTCCTGTGCTTTAACCTGCGCGCCAGGACGAACTTTTTGCAAACCAGTAACAATCACGCGATCGCCATCTTTCAGACCTTCCGTCACCAGCCATTTATCCCCAATCGCCTGGGTGGCGGTGATGTTGCGCATTTCGACTTTGTTATCAGCCCCAACAACCAGTGCGCTCGCATCGCCGCGTGGCGTACGGGTCACACCCTGCTGTGGAACCAGAAGGGCGGTTGGATTCGTTCCTTCTTCCAGACGTGCGCGAACGAACATACCTGGCAGCAGATTTTTGTCAGGGTTCGGGAAAATCGCACGTAAGGTGATGGAACCGGTGGTCTGGTCGACCGTCACGTCAGAGAATTCCAGCGTCCCTTCCTGCGGGAACTTGATACCGTCGTTGGTAATCAGCTCCACTTTGGCTTTGCCGTTTTCCTGTTTCAGGGTGCCGTTAGCCAGCTCCTGTTTTAGGCGCAGGAAATCATTGCTGGACTGCGTGACGTCAACATAGATCGGATCGAGCTGCTGCACGGTCGCCAGCGCAGTGGTCTGACCGTTCTGCACCAGAGCCCCTTCCGTGACGGAAGATTTACCAATACGACCGCTGATAGGGGAGGTCACTTTGGTATAGGCCAGGTTAATGCGCGCGGTTTCGACGGCCGCTTTGGCTGCCACCACGGCGGCGTTAGCCTGCTGGGCATCCGCCAGGGCGGTATCGTAATCCTGCTGACTGATGTACTTGGTACCGAGCAGTTTTTGATAGCGGTTCAGCGTCAGCTGGGCAATTTTAGCCGCGGCCTGTGCTTTAGCCAGATCGCCTTTCGCGCTTTCATAAGACGCCTGATAGGTTGCGGGATCAATCTGATACAGAGACTCACCGGCCTGCACATCACCGCCTTCGGTGAAGTTGCGTTTCAGGATAATGCCGCTAACCTGAGGACGCACTTCCGCAATGCGGTAAGCATTTGTACGGCCGGGTAATTCGGTGGTGATTTGTAGAGGTTCAGATTTGAGCGTCACAACGCCTACTTCTGGCGCCTGCTGAGCTCCTTGTTGAGCCGGTTTGTCGTCACATCCTGTTAGCGCTAAGCTGCCTGAAAGCATCAGAACGACCGCCAGAGGCGTTAACCCTCTGTTTTTGTTCATATGTAAACCTCGAGTGTCCGATTTCAAATTGATCAAGGGTCCTGAGTCTAAAACCCATTGCTGCGTTTATATTATCGTCATGCTATGGTACATACATTCACAAATGTATGTAAATCTGACTCCTGTAAATTCACTCACCTATGGCACGAAAAACTAAACAACAAGCGCTGGAAACCCGACAACATATTCTGGATGTGGCGATACGTTTGTTCTCGCAGCAAGGTGTTTCAGCAACCTCGCTGGCGCAAATTGCTCAGGCCGCCGGTGTGACGCGAGGAGCGATTTACTGGCATTTTAAAAACAAGTCAGATCTGTTCAGTGAAATCTGGGAGCTTTCAGAGTCCAGCATTAGCGATCTCGAGAGTGAGTATCGGGCAAAATTCCCAGACGATCCACTCTCAGTATTGAGAGAAATATTAGTATATATCCTTGAAGCAACGGTAGTTGAAGAACGTCGCAGATTAATGATGGAGATTATTTTTCATAAATGCGAGTTCGTGGGCGAGATGGCGGTCGTGTAGCAGGCGCAACGAAGCCTCAGTCTGGAAAGCTATGACCGTATTGAGCACAACCTGAACCTCTGTATGGAGGCAAAACTACTACCTGCCAATCTGTTGACCCGTCGGGCGGCGATTCTGATGCGCAGCTACATTTCTGGTCTGATGGAAAACTGGCTTTTTGCACCGCAATCGTTTGATCTTAAAGCGGAAGCCCGCAGCTACGTGGCGATTTTACTGGAAATGCTACAGCTCAGCCCGACGCTGCGCAGCGACGCGCCTTCGCTAACGGCCTGACCCCTTTCCAGGATTTATCTCAGAGGCTTACGTTCGCGCTATTCTGCATCTGACGAGCGTGATATTCTTCACGCCGGACTATTTTCGGTCATCTTCTGACATCATTCACAACTATGCTGCCCATCAATCGCTCGCAACATCCTGTTTTTGCATTGCTCTTTGCGATGCTGTTTTTCTTCGCCACGGCGCCGCTGACCTGGGCCCGCGCCGATAACAGCAACGATATTCCCACCCGTGCTGACGTTCAGTCGCAGCTCGACACGCTGAACAAACAAAAAGAACTCTCTCCTCAGGAAAAACTGACGCAGCAGGACCTGACGGAAACGCTGGAAACGCTGGATAAAATTGAACGCGTTAAGGCTGAAACCGCCCAGCTTCGTCAGAAGGTGGCGCAGGCCCCTGAAAACATGCGCAAAGCGACGGAGTCGCTGAATGCCCTGAGTGACGTTGATAACGACAACGAAACGCGCAAAACGCTCGCCACGCTCTCCTTACGCCAGCTGGAATCGCGCGTTGCCCAGTTGCTCGACGATCTGCAAACCGCGCAGTCCGATCTCGCGACCTACAACAGCCAGCTTGTTTCCCTGCAAACCCAGCCCGAGCGCGTGCAAAATGCGATGTATACCGCGTCTCAGCAGCTGCAGCAGATCCGCAACCGCCTGAACGGCACGACGGTGGGCGAAGGCACGCTGCGCCCGACGCAGCAAACCTTGCTGCTGGTTCAGCAGTCGTTGCTCAATGCGCAGATCGAACAGCAGCGTAAAAGCCTGGAAGGGAATACGGTGCTGCAGGACACTCTGCAGAAACAGCGTGATTACGTCACCGCGAACATTAATCGTCTGGAGCATCAGCTTCAGCTATTGCAGGAGGCGGTTAACAGCAAACGCCTGACCCTGACGGAAAAAACCGCCCAGGAGGCCGTATCCCCTGACGAAACCGCCCGTATTCAGGCCAACCCGCTGGTAAAACAGGAGCTTGAGGCTAACCATCAGCTCAGTCAGCGCCTGATACTGGCGACGGAAAACGGCAACTCGCTGGTTCAGCAAAATATCAAGGTGAAAAACTGGCTGGATCGCGCCCTGCAGGCGGAACGCAACATCAAAGAGCAGATCGCGGTCCTGAAGGGCAGCCTCCTGCTGTCGCGTATTCTCTACCAGCAGCAGCAGACGCTTCCGTCCGCCGACGAGCTGGAGGACATGACCAACCGCATTGCGGATTTACGTCTGGAGCAGTTTGACGTCAACCAGCAGCGCGATGCCCTTTTTCAGAGCGATACCTTTGTCGCCAAAATTGAGGAGGGGCATTCCAGCGACGTGAACCCGGAAGTGCACGACGCGCTGCTCCAGGTCGTGGATATGCGTCGCGAGCTGCTGGACCAGCTCAATAAACAGCTGGGTAACCAGCTGATGATGGCCATTAACCTGCAAATCAACCAGCAGCAGCTGGTGAGCGTCTCGAAAAGTCTGCAGGAGATCCTGACCCAGCAGATTTTCTGGGTGAACAGCAACAAGCCGATGGACTGGGACTGGGTTAAATCCTTCCCTGAGACGCTGAAAACGCAGATTAAGAGCATGAAGATCACCGTAAACTGGGAGAAAGCCTGGCCTGCGGTAATGATTGCTTTCCTGGCCGGTTTGCCGCTGCTGCTGATTGCTGGTCTTATCCGCTGGCGTCTGGGCTGGCTGAAAAAATACCAGGCGAAGCTGGCTTCCGAAGTAGGGCAGCTGCGCAACGATAGCCAGCTCCATACGCCAAAAGCGATTCTGATTGACCTTATTCGCGCCCTGCCGGTGTGCCTGATTATTCTGGCTGTGGGTCTGATTCTGCTCACTATGCAGCTCAACGTCAGCGATCTGCTGTGGGCGTTCAGTAAAAAACTGGCGCTGTTCTGGCTGGTGTTTGGCCTGTGCTGGAAGGTACTGGAAAAAGACGGCGTGGCGGTGCGTCATTTCAACATGCCAGCGCAGCTGACCAGCCACTGGCGTCGTCAGATCGTGCGCATCAGCCTGGCGCTGCTGCCGCTGCACTTCTGGTCGGTTGTCTCTGAGCTTTCCCCGCTGCATCTGATGGATGACGTGCTGGGCCAGCTGGTCATCCTGCTGAACCTGCTGCTGATTGCGATCCTGATGTGGCCGATGTGTCGCGACAGCTGGCGTGATAAAGAGTCCCACAATATTCGTCTGGCCACCGTGACGGTGCTGGCGATCATTCCGCTGGCGCTGATGGTGCTAACGGCGACGGGCTACTTCTATACCACGCTGCGCCTGTCCGGGCGCTGGATTGAAACGGTCTATCTGGTGATCGTCTGGAACCTGCTCTATCAGACCGTACTGCGCGGCCTGAGCGTGGCGGCACGCCGCATTGCCTATCGCCGCGCCATCGCGCGTCGTCAGCATCAGGTGAAAGAGGGGGCCGAAGGCGCTGAGCCGCAGGAAGAGCCGACCATCGCGTTGGAGCAGGTTAACCAGCAGACGCTGCGTATCACCATGCTGGTGATGATCGCCCTGTTTGCGGTGATGTTCTGGGCGATCTGGTCCGATCTTATTACCGTTTTCGCCTATCTCGACAGTATTACCCTCTGGCAATACAACGGAACCGAAGCCGGCGCGGCGGTCATGAAAAGCGTGACCATGGGCAGCCTGCTGTTTGCGCTGGTGTCGTCGGTGGTCGCCTGGGCGCTGATCCGCAACCTGCCTGGCCTGCTCGAAGTGCTGCTCCTGTCACGTTTGAATCTTCGCCAGGGGGCGTCCTACGCCATCACCACGATCCTCAACTACGTCATCATCATTGTCGGAGCGATGACGGTCTTTGGCTCGCTTGGCGTCTCGTGGGATAAACTGCAGTGGCTGGCGGCGGCCCTCTCGGTCGGTCTTGGTTTTGGCCTGCAGGAGATCTTCGGTAACTTTGTGTCCGGCCTGATCATCCTGTTCGAACGTCCGGTACGTATCGGTGATACCGTTACCATCGGCACGTTCTCGGGAACGGTCAGCAAGATCCGCATTCGTGCCACCACCATCACCGACTTCGATCGCAAAGAGGTGATCATCCCAAACAAAGCGTTCGTGACCGAGCGTCTGATCAACTGGTCGCTTTCCGATACGGTGACGCGCGTGGTGATCCGACTGGGCGTGGCCTATGGATCGGATCTGGATAAGGTGAAAGAGGTGCTGCTGAAGGCGGCGTCTGAGCATCCGAAAGTGATGCACGATCCGGCCCCGGCGGTCTTCTTCACCACCTTTGGGCCGAGTACGCTGGATCACGAGCTGCGTTTATACGTGCGTGAACTGCGTGACCGCAGCTACACGGTGGATGAGCTTAACCGCTCTATCGATCGTCTGTGCCGTGAAAACGATATTAATATCGCCTTCAACCAGCTTGAGGTTCACCTGCGTAACGAGAAAGGTGATGAGCATACGGAAGTGAAGCGCGACATTAAGGGCGACGACCCAACTCCGGCTTAATCTATTTTCCCTCTCCCCTCTGGGGAGAGGGCAGGGTGAGGGGGAAGTTTCCCCTCAAAATCCCGCCGCACAATCTCCAGCGCCTTAAGCACCGTCTCGGCGGGGATCTCATGATTCTCCAGCAGCATAATCAAATCGACGGCCAGCTTGACCTCATCGGGTGCATTTTCCAGTGACATGGGTGTGGCTCCTGTTAACGGGTCAAACGTTCTATGACGCGTTCAATGTCATCCAGCGCCTGACGGCAGCGGACGATGCGTCCTTCCAGCGCGCTAATCTCGCGCATCAATAGCTGCTGCTCTTCCAGCGTTTCGCTGTTGTTCAGACGCACCTCGCGTTCACGCTTCATCTCAAACAGCCGGCGCTCAAACTCCTGGTTCTCAAGACGCTTGCGTTGCCATTTGCCGAGCCCCGGCGAGGCGCTGTCCCAGGCGCGCAGCGGCCAGGCGGCGATTTCGCGATGCAGTGCGGTGATCTGCTCGGTGAGATGCTCTGCAAGCCACGCCACCTGTTCCTGTTGTTCATTCTCAACCGCATGGCGAAGCTCGTCGAGGTTCGTCTGCGCTTCAGCCAGGTAATCCTGAATGACGGTGCTGCGGGTACGAAAAAGCTGCCGGTCAAAGCGCGGCTTCAGCGTGGCGTGCCCCATCAGCGGCGTGGCCTGCGCCCGCAGAGCGATCAGCTGATTTTGCAGCCTCTCAAGAAGCAGTGCTGTTTTCAAGGCGCTCTCCAGTGGTAAAGTAGCCGTTCAGTTTGATAACGATTCGCATTATGCAGCGTACTATTTTAATCATCATTGGCTGGCTTGCGGTAGTGCTGGGCACGCTGGGTGTAGTATTACCCCTGCTGCCGACCACGCCGTTTATCCTGCTGGCGGCCTGGTGCTTCGCCCGCTCGTCGCCGCGTTTTCACCACTGGCTGCTCTACCGCTCATGGTTTGGCGGCTACCTGCGGCACTGGCAAAAACACCGTGCCATGCCGCCTGGTGCGAAGCCGCGCGCGATCGCGGTGATCCTCATTACCTTCGCCATTTCATTATGGCTGGTGAAAATCATGTGGGTGCGGATCCTGCTGCTGATCATTCTCTCCTGCCTGCTTATCTTTATGTGGCGGATCTCCGTGGTTGATGAAAAGCAACAAAAGCACTGAAGCCTCATCATGGCTGTTGCAATTATCACGCGCAGCCAGTAAATTCGACCGTTTTCGAGCACAGGTGCGCCTGGTCAAAGGTTAAACAATTGTTGCCTTGGCCGACTCGTTGCGCGCTGTGAGTAACACTGTTTCATTTAGGCACAAACCGATGACCGCAACTGCACAGCAGCTTGAATATCTGAAAAACAGCATCAAAAGCATCCAGGACTACCCAAAGCCTGGCATTCTTTTCCGTGATGTCACCAGCTTGCTGGAAGACCCGAAAGCGTACGCACTCAGCATTGAACTGCTGGTCGAGCGTTACAAAAACGCCGGGATCACCAAAGTAGTAGGTACCGAAGCCCGTGGCTTCCTGTTTGGCGCACCGGTTGCGCTGGCAATGGGCGTGGGTTTTGTGCCGGTGCGTAAGCCGCGCAAACTGCCGCGTGAAACCATCGCAGAAAGCTACGAGCTGGAGTACGGCACCGATCAGCTGGAGATCCACGTTGACGCGATCAAGCCTGGCGACAAAGTGCTGGTGGTCGACGATCTGCTGGCGACCGGCGGCACCATTGAAGCGACCGTGAAGCTGATCCGCCGTCTGGGTGGGGAAGTGACCGACGCGGCCTTCATCATCAACCTGTTCGATCTCGGCGGTGAACAGCGCCTGGAAAAACAGGGCATTACCAGCTACAGCCTGGTGCCTTTCCCGGGTCACTAATCCCGGTTTTCACAACCTCGCTCAATGGGTGAGGTTGTGATAGCATTCCCCTCCATAAATTCACCTTCCAGCGTTGCAGAGCCTGCCCATGAGTTATCAGGTGTTAGCCCGTAAATGGCGACCACAAACCTTTGCTGACGTTGTCGGTCAGGAACATGTGCTGACGGCCCTGGCGAACGGCTTGTCGCTAGGTCGCATCCATCACGCCTATCTTTTTTCCGGCACCCGCGGCGTCGGTAAGACCTCTATTGCCCGTTTGCTGGCAAAAGGTCTCAACTGCGAAACCGGGATCACCGCCACGCCGTGCGGCGTGTGTGATAACTGCCGGGAGATCGAACAGGGGCGTTTTGTCGATCTGATCGAGATCGACGCCGCCTCGCGCACCAAAGTTGAAGATACCCGCGACCTGCTGGACAACGTCCAGTACGCCCCGGCGCGCGGCCGCTTCAAGGTCTACCTGATCGATGAAGTGCACATGCTCTCGCGCCACAGCTTCAACGCCCTGCTGAAGACGCTGGAAGAGCCGCCCGCGCACGTGAAGTTCCTGCTGGCGACCACCGATCCGCAAAAGCTGCCGGTCACGATTTTATCGCGCTGCCTGCAGTTCCACCTGAAGGCGCTGGACGTCGAGCAGATCCGCGCGCAGCTCGAGCACATTCTCGATGAAGAGAACATTGTCCACGAACCGCGCGCCCTGCAGTTGCTGGCCCGCGCGGCGGACGGCAGCCTGCGCGATGCGCTCAGTCTGACCGATCAGGCGATTGCCAGCGGTGACGGCAAACTCTCCACCGAGGCGGTCAGCACCATGCTCGGCACGCTGGATGACGATCAGGCGCTGTCGCTTATCGAAGCGATGATTGCCGCTAACGGCGAACGCGTGATGTCGCTGGTGAACGCGGCCGCTGCCCGCGGTATTGAGTGGGAAGGGCTGCTGGTTGAGATGCTCAGCCTGCTGCACCGGGTGGCAATGCTGCAGCTTTCTCCCTCCGCCATTGGTGCGGATATGGCCGCCATTGAACAGCGGATGCGTGAGCTTGCCCGCACCGTGCCGCCTGCCGACGTGCAGCTTTATTACCAGACGCTGCTGATTGGTCGCAAAGAGCTACCGTTTGCGCCGGATCCGCGGATGGGCGTTGAAATGACGCTGCTGCGCGCGCTGGCGTTCCACCCGCGCATGCCGCTGCCGGAGCTGGACGTGCCCCGACAGTCTTTCGCCCCGGTTGCGCCGACGGCGGTGATGTCACCGCAGCAGGTGCCGCCGCAGCCGACGCCGCCACCGCCGCAGAACGTACCGCTGTCGGATGCCACCAGTTCGGTGCTTGCCGCGCGCAGCCAGCTGCAGCGTGCGCAGGGAGTAACCAAACCAAAAAAGAGTGAACCGGCAGCGCCAGGAAGAGCGCGGCCGGTGAACAACGCCGCGCTTGAACGACTGGCCTCGGTAACGGAGCGCGTACAGTCGCGTCCGGCGCCGTCCGCACTCGAGCAGAAAGCCCCGGTGAAAGAAGAGGCTTACCGCTGGAAGGCAACCACTATCACCGAAACGGTGAAGGAAGAGGTTGCCACGCCGAAAGCGCTGAAAAAGGCGCTGGAGCATGAAAAAACGCCGGAGCTGGCCGCGAAGCTTGCCGAAGAGTCCATTGCGCGCGACGCCTGGGCCGCCGAGGTCAGTAAGCTCCAGCTGCCGAAGCTGGTGGAGCAGGTCGCGCTGAACGCCTGGAAAGAGCAGGACGGCAATCAGGTGCGTCTGCACCTGCGTCCGGGCCAGCGACACCTCAATTCCCCTGGCGCGCAAAAGGCGCTGGCCGAGGCGCTCGCCACATTACAGGGGGCGCCGGTTGAATTGACTATCATTGAAGATGATAATCCGGCAGTGAAAACGCCGCTGGAGTGGCGCCAGGCCATTTATGAAGAGAAGCTCGCGCAGGCGCGCGAGGCGATTATTGCGGATAACAACATTCAGACCCTGCGCCGGTTCTTCGACGCCGATCTGGATGAAGAGAGTATTCGCCCCATTTGATCGTGAGTCTGACTTACGGTTGTAATCCTTAAACGTGAAAGAAGAGAGAAGCCTATGTTTGGTGGAAAAGGCGGTCTGGGTGGCCTGATGAAGCAGGCTCAGCAGATGCAGGAAAAAATGCAGAAGATGCAGGAAGAGATCGCTCAGCTGGAAGTCACGGGTGAGTCCGGTGCCGGTCTGGTCAAGGTGACCATCAACGGTGCGCACAACTGCCGTCGCGTGGAAATCGACCCGAGCCTACTCGAAGACGACAAAGAGATGCTGGAAGATCTGGTTGCAGCCGCGTTTAACGATGCCGCTCGCCGTATCGACGAAACCCAGAAAGAGAAAATGGCCTCCGTTTCCAGCGGCATGCAGCTGCCGCCTGGCTTCAAGATGCCGTTCTGATGCAAACCAGTCCGCTGCTCACGCAGTTAATGGAAGCACTGCGCTGTCTGCCGGGCGTTGGCCCGAAGTCGGCGCAGCGCATGGCGTTTACGCTATTGCAGCGCGACCGCAGCGGCGGGATGCGCCTGGCGCAGGCTCTGACCCGCGCCATGTCAGAAATTGGTCACTGTGCGGATTGCCGCACCTTTACCGAGCAGGACGTGTGTAACATCTGTACGAACCCGCGTCGTCAGGAAAACGGTCAGATTTGCGTAGTGGAGAGTCCGGCGGACATCTACGCCATCGAACAAACCGGGCAGTTTTCCGGGCGCTACTTCGTGCTGATGGGGCATCTCTCCCCGCTGGACGGCATCGGCCCGGACGATATCGGTCTTGACCGCCTTGAACAGCGTCTCGAGTCCGAAACCATCAAAGAGGTGATCCTCGCCACCAACCCCACGGTGGAAGGGGAGGCAACCGCCAACTACATCGCCGAACTGTGCTCGCAGTATGGCGTTGACGCCAGCCGCATCGCCCACGGCGTGCCGGTCGGCGGCGAGCTGGAGATGGTCGACGGCACCACGCTGTCGCACTCTCTGGCCGGACGTCACAAGATTATTTTCTGACCAAACGGAGGCTGCGCGCGCCGCCTCCGCTTGAAAATTACCCCCTGTATCCCCATCTCTCCCTCAACGTTTTAAAACCCCATTAAATGGCATTGTTGAGGTCGACATAGATGAAAGGACAAGAAACCCGTGGTTTCCAGTCAGAAGTAAAACAGCTTCTGCACCTGATGATCCATTCCCTGTATTCCAACAAAGAAATTTTCCTGCGTGAGCTGATTTCCAACGCCTCGGATGCGGCGGACAAGCTGCGCTTCCGCGCGCTGTCTAACCCGGATCTGTACGAAGGCGACGGCGAGCTGCGCGTGCGCGTCTCGTTTAATAAAGAGAACCGCACCCTGACCATCGCCGATAACGGCATCGGGATGAACCGCGACGAGGTGATCGACCACCTCGGGACCATCGCGAAATCCGGCACCAAGGCGTTCCTGGAGTCCATGGGCTCTGACCAGGCGAAAGACAGCCAGCTGATCGGCCAGTTCGGCGTCGGTTTCTACTCGGCGTTCATCGTGGCGGACAAAGTCACCGTGCGCACCCGTGCGGCGGGCGACAGCGCCGAGAACGGCGTGCTGTGGGAATCCAAAGGGGAAGGCGAATACACCGTTGATGACATCACCAAAGCGGACCGCGGCACCGAAATCACCCTGCACCTGCGTGAAGGGGAAGATGATTTCCTGAACGACTGGCGCGTGCGCTCCATCATCAGCAAGTACTCCGATCACATCGCGCTGCCGGTCGAGATTGAAAAACAGGAAGAGAAAGACGGTGAAACCGTGGTTTCCTGGGAGAAAATCAACAAGGCGCAGGCGCTGTGGACGCGCAACAAGTCTGAGATTAAAGACGACGAGTACAACGAATTCTACAAGCACATCGCCCACGACTTTACCGACCCGCTGACCTGGAGCCACAACCGTGTGGAAGGTAAGCAGGAGTACACCAGCCTGCTGTACATCCCGGCACAGGCGCCGTGGGACATGTGGAACCGCGATCACAAGCACGGCCTGAAGCTGTACGTGCAGCGCGTGTTCATCATGGACGACGCCGAGCAGTTCATGCCGAACTACCTGCGCTTTGTGCGCGGTCTGATCGATTCCAACGATCTGCCGCTGAACGTCTCCCGCGAAATTCTGCAGGACAGCACCGTCACCCGTAACCTGCGCAACGCCCTGACCAAACGTGCGCTGCAGATGCTGGAAAAACTGGCGAAAGACGATGCGGAAAAATATCAGACCTTCTGGAAACAGTTCGGTCTGGTGCTGAAAGAAGGCCCGGCTGAAGACATGGCGAACGTTGAAACCATCGCCAAACTGCTGCGCTTTGCTTCTACGCACACCGACTCCTCCGCGCAGACCGTGTCGCTGGAAGAGTACATCTCCCGTATGAAGGAAGGGCAGGAGAAGATCTACTACATCACCGCCGACAGCTACGCCGCGGCGAAGAGCAGCCCGCACCTGGAGCTGCTGCGTAAGAAAGGCATCGAAGTGCTGCTGCTTTCCGACCGCATCGACGAGTGGATGATGAACTACCTGACCGAGTTCGACGGGAAGGCGTTCCAGTCCGTTGCTAAAGCGGACGAATCCATCGACAAGCTGGCGGATGAAGTGGACGAAAGCGCGAAAGAAGCCGAGAAGGCGCTGGAGCCGTTCGTTGAGCGCGTGAAAACCCTGCTGGGCGACCGCGTGAAAGAGGTGCGTTTCACTCACCGTCTGACCGACACTCCGGCCATTGTCACCACCGATGCCGACGAAATGAGCACCCAGATGGCGAAGCTATTCGCCGCGGCGGGCCAGGCAGTGCCGGAAGTGAAATATATCTTTGAGCTTAATCCGGATCATCCGCTGGTGAAACGCGCGGCGGATACCCAGGACGACGCCCGCTTTGCCGAGTGGGTTGAACTCCTGCTGGATCAGTCCCTGCTGGCCGAACGCGGCACGCTGGACGATCCTAACCTCTTCATTAAACGTGTGAATGCGCTGCTGCTGGCGTAATTGACCACGCCTCTCCTGGTCTTCTCCCTCTCCCCGAGGGAGAGGGCCAGGGTGAGGGCACCAGACCGCACTATCCCAAATTATCTCCCCCCATTAACCGTTTCAGCCTTCCTGCCTTCCTTGAGCGATGCCCGTTCTGGTGGTATTGTTTAGCGCTTTTGAAAAATTGAAACGACTTTTGAGGGGATTTTCGCAATGCGTATTATTCTGCTTGGCGCTCCGGGCGCGGGTAAAGGAACTCAGGCTCAGTTCATCATGGAGAAATACGGTATTCCGCAAATCTCCACCGGTGATATGCTGCGCGCCGCTGTTAAATCTGGCTCCGAGCTGGGTAAACAGGCGAAAGACATCATGGACGCAGGCAAGCTGGTGACCGACGAGCTGGTCATTGCTCTGGTCAAAGAGCGCATTGCTCAGGAAGACTGCCGTAACGGTTTCCTGCTGGACGGCTTCCCACGCACCATTCCTCAGGCTGACGCCATGAAGGAAGCGGGCATCAACGTGGACTACGTTCTGGAGTTCGACGTACCGGACGAGCTGATCGTTGACCGTATCGTTGGCCGTCGCGTACACGCTGCCTCTGGCCGCGTTTACCACATCAAATTCAACCCACCTAAGGTTGAAGGCAAAGACGACGTGACCGGCGAAGAGCTGACCACCCGTAAAGACGATCAGGAAGAGACCGTGCGCAAGCGCCTGGTGGAATACCATCAGATGACTGCGCCGCTGATCGGCTACTACACCAAAGAAGCGCAGGCGGGTAACACCAAATACGCCAAAGTTGACGGCACCAAAGCCGTGGCTGACGTGCGTGCTGAGCTGGAAAAAATCCTCGGCTAATCGCATCTCTCTCACCCGGGCCACCGGGTGAGAAAAATTCTCATCTTACCTATTACAGCAATGGGTTTCGTTTAAACGCATTTCCGCTACAATTGACAACCATTCAAATGGTTAAGAGGCGTGAATGAGTCAGGCGAAAACCGGCATCCTGCTTGCCAATCTGGGCACTCCAGAAGCACCTACATCAGACGCGGTAAAACGCTACCTGCGACAATTTTTAAGCGACACGCGCGTCGTGGATTTTCCGCGACTGCTGTGGTGGCCGCTGCTGCGTGGCGTCATTCTGCCGATCCGTTCTCCGCGCGTCGCCAAACTCTATCAGTCCGTGTGGATGGAAGAGGGCTCGCCGCTGATGGTCTACAGCCGTCGTCAGGAGAAGGCGCTGGCCGCCCGCCTGCCGGATATGCCCGTCGCGCTCGGCATGAGCTACGGCAAACCGTCACTGGAAAGCGCGGTGGACTCGCTGCTGGCGCAGGGCGTGGACCATATCGTGGTGCTGGCGCTCTACCCGCAGTACTCCTGCTCGACGGTGGCCGCCGTCTGGGACGAGCTGGCGCGCATTCTGGCGACCCGCCGCCGCATTCCGGGCGTGACCTTTATTCGCGACTACGCGGATAACGAGCTGTACATCAAGGCGCTCGCCAACAGCGCGCGCGCGTCGTTTGAAAAACACGGCGAGCCGGATCTGCTGCTGCTCTCCTATCACGGCATCCCGCAGCGTTTCGCCAATGAAGGGGATGATTACCCGCAGCGCTGCCGCGATACCACCCGCGAGCTGGTTTCCGCCCTCGGCCTGCCGCCGGAGAAGGTGATGATGACTTTCCAGTCGCGCTTCGGCCGCGAGCCGTGGCTGACGCCGTATACCGATGAAACCCTCAAAATGCTGGGTGAGAAGGGCGTGAAGCACATTCAGGTGATGTCGCCGGGCTTCTCGGCAGACTGTCTGGAGACGCTGGAGGAGATCGCGGTGCAAAACCGGGAATTTTTCCTGGAGGCTGGCGGCGAAAAGTACGAGTACATTCCGGCGCTTAACGACTCCCCTGAGCATATCGACATGATGGTCTCGCTGGTAACGAACGGTCGCTGATCGCACTCCGGGCCGGGTTTGTGCTACCATTCCCGGCCCATATTCTTCGTACAGTTCAGACCATGAAATTTCCCGGTAAACGCAAATCCAAACACTACTTCCCCGTGGATGCCCGCGATCCGCTCCTGCAGCAAATCCAGCCAGAAAATGAAACCAGCGCGGCGTGGGTCGTCGGTATCGACCAGACGCTGGTGGACATTGAAGCGAAAGTGGATGATGCGTTTGTCGCCCGTTACGGTCTGAGCGCCGGTCACTCGCTGGTGATTGAGGACGACGTTGCCGAAGCGCTGTACCAGGAGCTGGTGCGCGAAAACCTGATTACCCATCAGTTTGCCGGCGGCACCATCGGCAACACCATGCACAACTACTCCGTGCTGGCGGACGACCGCTCGGTGCTGCTCGGCGTGATGTGCAGCAACATTGAAATCGGCGGCTACGCCTACCGCTATCTGTGCAACACCTCCAGCCGCACCGATTTGAACTACCTGCAGGGCGTCGACGGCCCGATTGGCCGCTGCTTTACGCTGATCGGCGAATCCGGCGAGCGGACCTTTGCCATCAGCCCGGGGCATATGAACAAGCTGCGCGCCGAGAGTATTCCGGAAGAGGTGATTGCGGGCGCCTCGGCGCTGGTGCTGACCTCCTACCTGGTGCGCTGCAAGCCGGGCGAGCCGATGCCGGAAGCGACCATGAAGGCGATTGAGTACGCGAAGAAGTACGACGTGCCCGTCGTTCTGACGCTGGGCACCAAATTCGTGATTGCCGATAACCCGGAGTGGTGGCAGACCTTCCTGAAAGAGCACGTCTCGATTCTGGCGATGAACGAAGAGGAGGCCGAAGCGCTGACCGGTGAAAGCGATCCGCTGCTGGCGTCTGACAAAGCGCTGGACTGGGTGGATCTGGTGCTCTGCACCGCGGGTCCGGTTGGGCTGTATATGGCTGGCTTCACCGAAGAAGAGAGCAAACGCAAAACCCAGCACCCGCTGCTGCCCGGCGCGATTGCCGAGTTCAACCAGTACGAGTTCAGCCGCGGCATGCGTTTTAAAGACTGTGTTAATCCGCTGCGTATCTACTCGCACATCGCCCCGTATATGGGCGGGCCGGAGAAGATCATGAATACCAACGGCGCGGGCGACGGCGCGCTGGCCGCGCTGCTGCACGACATCACCGCTAACGCCTACCACAAAACCAACGTGCCAAATTCCAGCAAGCACAAGTTCAGCTGGCTGACCTATTCGTCGCTGGCGCAGGTATGCAAGTACGCCAACCGCGTAAGCTATCAGGTGCTGAACCAGCACTCACCGCGCTTAACGCGTGGCCTGCCGGAACGGGAAGACAGCCTCGAAGAGGCGTATTGGGACAGGTAAAAGCAAAACGGCAACCTGTGGTTGCCGTTTTTAGTGTTTGTTCCCTCTCCCTGTAGGTGAGGGCATCAGGCCGCACAAAACTTAACCCGTCACCGCCACTTCAACCGGCGGTTTTTCCAGCAGCGTCAGCATGGTGTTAGCAATCTCGCGCTCGCCCATCACCACCTTATCCGCACCGCGCTCGGTAATGTAATCTACCTCGTCGTCGTAGTGCGCCCGGGCGATAATCTCAATGTTTGGACACTTCGCGCGCGCGGAGGCGACAATCTCACCCGCCTCATAGCCGTTGGGAATGGTCAGCAGCAGCCAGCGGGCGCAGTCCAGATGCGCCAGCTCCATGATCTCTTCGTTCGCCGCATTGCCCAGCACCGCACGAATACCGCGCTCGCGCAGCTCGTCAACGCGGGTGCGTGACGTTTCAATTACCACCAGCGGAATGCCCTGCGCCATCAGCTTCTCGCCAAGCAGGCTGCCGACGCGGCCAAAGCCGACCAGCAGGGCATGATTGCAAATATCGACCGGGATCTGCTTCTCTTCTTCGATGGCCTCTTCCAGCGTCTGCTCTTCCAGCGTTTCGGTTTTATCGAGGTATTTTTCCAGCAGGGCAAACAGTACCGGGTTCAGCATAATTGACAGGATCGCCCCCGCCAGCACCAGGTTTTGTCCGGCCTGCGGCAGCAGATTCAGGGCCATGCCCAGACCGGCCAGAATAAAGGCGAACTCGCCAATCTGCGCCAGGCTGGCGGCAATGGTCAGCGCCGTCCGCGGAGAGTGGCCGAACATCCGCACCAGGAAGAAGGCGGCAAGCGACTTACCAAAGATAATGATCGCCAGCGTGCCCAGCACGGCCAGCGGCTGCTGGATCAGAATAAGCGGGTCAAACAGCATCCCGACGGAGACGAAGAACAGCACGGCAAAGGCGTCGCGCAGCGGCAGGGTGTCATGTGCGGCGCGGTGGCTCAGCTCGGATTCGTTCAGCACCATCCCGGCAAAGAACGCGCCCAGCGCGAAGGAGACATCAAACAGCTCAACGGCGCCAAAGGCGATACCGAGCGCCAGCGCCAGCACGGAGAGGGTAAACAGCTCGCGGGATCCGGTCGCCGCACTGCGGGACATGATCCACGGCACCAGACGGCGACCGACCAGCATCATGATGGCAATAAACGCCACCACCTTCCCGATGGTGATGCTCATATCCAGCGCCAGCGAGGCGAAGCCGATATTGTCTTTTTCCATCATGCCGGCGACGGCGGGCAGCAGCACCAGCGTCAGAACCATCACCAGATCTTCCACAATCAGCCAGCCTATCGCGATCTGTCCGCGCTGGCTGTCTATCAGCTGTCTCTCCTCAAGCGCGCGCAGCAGCACCACGGTACTGGCGGTTGAAAGACACAGCCCAAATACGATACCGGTCATCAGCGACCAGCCCAGCACGGCCGAAAGCGCCATCCCAAGCAGCGTCGCCACCCCTATCTGGGCGATCGCTCCCGGTATGGCAATCGACTTTACCGCCATCAAATCCTTCAGGGAGAAGTGCAGGCCGACGCCGAACATCAGCAGAATCACGCCCAATTCCGCCAGCTCAGGGGCCAGTTTGGTATCCGCAACAAAACCTGGCGTAAACGGTCCCGCCAGCACGCCTGCCAGCAGATAGCCGACAAGAGGAGAAATACGCAGCTTATTGGCAATCATGCCGAGAATAAAAGCGAGCACAAGTCCACCAACAATGGTGGTGATAAGCGGTGTGGCGTGGTGCATTCCGTCTCCTTTCGTGGTGAGTGTTCCATTTTTGGCGTGAATACCAAAAAACCAAGTAATAGTTTATGACAATTTTTACCCTTATGTTTATGAATAATTGTTGAAGTTTGAATAAAACAGCAATATGCACGTAAAAAAGCGCATTTTGATAAATTCAGCGCGGGGATGAAGAGGAAACCCTTATGGTATAAGGGTATCAGGTAGCTAAAGCATAAGTTTAGCTACCCGTAATTCACGCTTTATGGCGGTTATCAGGCAGGAATATGGTCAACATGCCAAGAAGTGGCAGGAAAGCGCAGATTTTATAAACCAGGAAGATGCTGGTGTGATCCGCAACCATCCCTAACACCGCTGCACCCAGCCCGCCCATGCCGAAGGCGAAACCGAAAAACAGTCCGGAAACCATACCGATACGTCCAGGCAGCAGCTCCTGGGCATAAACCAGAATGGCGGAAAACGCGGAGGCGAGAATAAAACCAATAATCACGGTCAAAATCCCCGTCCATTCAAGGCTGGCGTACGGCAAAATGAGGGTAAAAGGCGCTACGCCGAGGATAGAGCCCCAAATGACATATTTACGGCCAATCTTATCGCCCACCGGCCCGCCAATTACCGTCCCTGCGGCCACCGCGAACAGGAAGGCAAACAGGTGGATCTGCGCGTTTTGTACCGATAATCCGAATTTTTGCATCAGATAAAAGGTGTAATAGCTGCTGATGCTCGCCATATAGAAGTATTTCGAGAAAATCAGCACCAGCAGGACGGCAACCGCGAGGATAACCTTATTGCGCGGCAGGGGGTTGATAACCTTCGCTTTAGGTTTTCCTTTATTCACCCGATGCTGAGCGGCATACCAGCGGCTGATCTGCGCCAGCACGATAATCGCCAGCAGCGCGGCCAGCACAAACCAGGCCACGTTGCCTTTGCCGTACGGGGCGATAATCACTGCCGCCAGCAGCGGGCCGAGAGAGCTACCAAAGTTACCGCCCACCTGGAAAAGTGACTGCGCCAGCCCGTGACGACCGCCGGACGCCATACGCGCCACGCGGGAAGACTCCGGATGGAAAACGGACGAGCCGGTGCCTACCAGCGCGGCGGCAACCAGTACCGCCTCAAAACTCCCCGCCATGGCCAGCAGCACCAGCCCGCTTAGGGTGAAGCACATGCCTATGGGCAGCGACCACGGCATCGGGTATTTGTCCGTCCAGTAGCCCACCACCGGCTGCAGCAGCGAGGAAGCCAGCTGGAAGGTCAGGGTGATCATCCCGATCTGCACGAAGGTGAGTGAAAACTCGGACTGCAGCAGAGGATAAATAGCCAGAATCAACGACTGGATCATGTCGTTGAGCAGGTGCGAGAGACTGATTGCGCCTAAGACTTTAAAGGAGGTGCGCGACGTCTGCGCGCCCGGAACGGGCTGAGTTGATTCACTGATTGCCATAGAGAGAATTACCACGTCTTGAGTTATTAGCGATGCAGGGTGTAATTATTATCCGACTAACATACCCGCCCGGGACATTTGAAGAAAGTCGCAATTCTGAAAACTTATTTGTCTATTCTTATTAGTCACTGTAATTTCTGCCTTTGTCTATTGGTCAGGGAGAGAGAAGATGAAGTTAATGAAGCGGGGCGTCGCGCTGGCGCTCATCGCGGCGTGGGGGCTGGTAAGCCTGCCCGTGCAGGCGTATGAAAAAGACAAAACCTATAAAATCACCATTCTGCATACCAACGATCACCACGGTCATTTCTGGCGCAGTGAATACGGCGAATATGGCCTGTCGGCGCAAAAAACGCTGGTGGACGGCATTCGTAAAGAGGTGGCAGCCCAGGGCGGCAGCGTGCTGCTGCTGTCGGGAGGCGATATCAATACCGGCGTGCCGGAATCCGACCTGCAGGACGCCGAGCCCGACTTTCGCGGCATGAACCTGATTGGCTACGACGCGATGGCCGTCGGTAACCATGAGTTTGATAATCCGCTGAGCGTCCTGCGTCAGCAGGAGAAGTGGGCCAAATTCCCGTTCCTCTCCGCCAACATTTACCAGAAAAGCACCGGCGAACGCCTGTTCAAGCCGTGGGCGCTGTTTAAGCGTCAGGATCTGAAGATCGCGGTCATCGGCCTAACCACCGACGACACGGCGAAAATTGGCAACCCTGAGTTCTTCACCGATATCGAATTCCGCAAACCGGCAGACGAAGCAAAGCTGGTGATTCAGGAGCTGCAGCAAAACGAAAAGCCGGACGTGATTTTTGCCACCACGCACATGGGGCACTACGACAACGGTGAGCACGGCTCCAATGCGCCGGGCGACGTGGAGATGGCGCGCAGCCTGCCGGCGGGCTCGCTGGCGATGATTGTGGGTGGTCACTCACAGGATCCGGTCTGCATGGCATCCGAGAATAAAAAGCAGGTGGACTACGTGCCGGGCACGCCGTGTGCGCCAGACCGTCAGAACGGTATCTGGATTGTGCAGGCGCACGAGTGGGGCAAATACGTAGGCCGGGCGGACTTCGAGTTCCGTAACGGCGAGATGAAGCTGGTGCACTATCAGCTCATTCCGGTCAACCTGAAGAAGAAAGTCACTTACCCGGACGGGAAAAGCGAGCGCGTACTTTACACCCCAGAGATTCCAGAAAACCAGCAGATGCTCTCCCTGCTGACGCCGTTCCAGAACAAAGGCAAGGCGCAGCTGGACGTGAAAATCGGTACGCTGAACGGTCGTCTGGAGGGGGACCGCAGCAAAGTTCGCTTCGTGCAGACCAACATGGGCCACCTGGTGCTGGCGGCGCAAATGGCGCGCACCGGGGCTGATTTTGGCGTGATGAGCGGCGGCGGCATTCGTGATTCCATCGAAGGCGGAAACATCACCTATAAAGACGTTCTGAAGGTGCAGCCGTTCGGTAACGTGGTGGTTTATGCCGACATGAGCGGGAAAGAGGTCATTGACTACCTGACCGCCGTGGCGCAGATGAAGCCGGATTCCGGGGCCTATCCGCAGTTTGCCAACGTGAGCTTCGTAGCGAAAGACGGCAAGCTTAACGACCTGAAGATCAAAGGCGAACCGGTTGACCCGGCGAAAACCTACCGTCTGGCGACGTTAAGCTTTAACGCCACCGGCGGCGACGGCTATCCGCATATTGATAATAAACCGGGCTACGTGAATACCGGCTTTATCGATGCAGAAGTGCTGAAGCAGTATATCGAGCAGAATTCGCCGATTGACGTGAATGCGTATGAGCCGAAAGGCGAGGTGAGCTGGCAGTAGTGCGGTTGTGTTGCCGGGTGGCGGCTTCGCCTTACCCGGCCTACATTCGAATCGTAGGCCCGGTAAGCGCAGCGCCACCGGGCAATTTTCTCAATCCCGTCGCGCAATATCCGCAAACTTCGCGTCCAGCATTTTCGCCAGGTCGCCCGCGGCCAGCTCAATATCCAGCCCGCGCTTGCCGCCGGAAATATAGATGGTCTCAAATTCCTGTGAAGGGGCATCGATCAGCGTCGGCAGGCGTTTTTTCTGCCCGAGCGGGCTGATGCCGCCCACCAGGTAGCCCGTGGTGCGCTGCGCCACCATCGGATCCGCCATATCCACCTTCTTCGCCCCCAGCGCTTTGGCGACCTTCTTCAGATCCAGCTGTCCCGCCACGGGAGTCACCGCCACGGCGAGGTGCTTCATATCGCCGTTAACCGCCACCAGCAGCGTTTTATAGACCTGGTCCGCGTTCAGCCCCAGCTTACGCACCACTTCATCACCAAAGTTGGTTTCATTCGGATCGTGATCGTAGGTGTGGATCCGGAAAGAAATGTTGTTTTTTTCGAGTAATTTAACGGCGGGAGTCATAGCTATCCTTCTTACGACAGACAATTCATGCAGCCAGCATACGCCTGACGTTTGTCTAAAAAATAGCACCATCTTGCGCAATAGTGTTGGCAGTGATGGTCACTTTGAGCGACAATCGGCTCAGCCGAAGGTCACTTCGGTATAATAAAAACGATGAAATTCCTCTTTGACGGGCCAATAGAGATATTGGCCATTTTTTTATTTCAGCAACGACGGCAAATTCCCTTCGCCGTATAAATGTAACGCCCCAACCGCCACCACGTATTCCCCCGCTGGCAGAGCATGCAGCGTCTCTCGCCAGGCTTTGTTACGCGCATTCATCAGCACATCATACAGCGATTCACTGAACGTCGACGGTAGCGCCAGCCTGCCGTCCGCGGGCGGTGCATCCAGCCACCAGCCAATCATGGTCTGCAGCAGGCGTGCGTTGGTGTGCCAGTGGGTGAGGGTATCATCCAGCAGCATCAGACCGTCGTCGGGAAGCTCTCGCAGGAGCGCAATCTGGCTGTCCGTACCTTCCAGTTCGATGATCGGCATACGGCGCGCCCGCGCCACGTTCAGCAGCTGGTAATCAATGCCGTAATCACCCCGCAGCCCCAGACGCTGGGCCTGCGTGGCCTGTAATACCATTGCGATTTGCCACAGCGGCAGGGTGTCAATCATGGAGAGCGATACGCCGGTTTCCTCGGCGACGCGCGTCAGTTCCGCGAGCTGGGCCTCATTCAGACGTTCCGCCAGCGGGAGATCGCTTTCAAGCCCGGCAAACGGTGACTCATGGCCCGAGATGTCCGCCTCGACGACCAGCGCGTCGGCGCGCTTCAGGCGCTTTATCAGACCGGGCGGCAGAGGTGACATACCCTGCGTGCCCATATGGATACTGCCGACCAGGTGCAGGTGTTGCCCGCCGGGAAGCGAGATATCCAGACCGGGCCAGGCGTAACGGCGAGGGAAAAGGGCGCGAAACGATGTTTTTATACGATGAAACAGACCCATACGCGCTCCATAAACGGAAAGGTTCATGCTAGCGCGTACGGGTACAAGGTTCAATCCTTCGGTTTAAAGCGCAACAGCCGGTTGGCGTTGCTGACCACGGTGATGGAGGAGAGCGCCATCGCCGCGCCCGCGACCACCGGGTTCAGCAGCGTACCGGTCAGCGGCCACAAAATACCGGCCGCGATTGGGATCCCGAGGGTGTTATAGACGAACGCCCCCAGCAGGTTCTGCTTCATGTTGCGCAGCGTGGCTTTCGAAATGGCCAGCGCATCGGCCACGCCCATCAGGCTGTGGCGCATCAGCGTAATGGCGGCGGTTTCGATGGCCACGTCGCTGCCGCCGCCCATCGCGATCCCCACATCCGCCTGGGCCAGCGCCGGGGCATCGTTGATGCCGTCGCCGACCATTGCCACCTGACGGCCCTGGCGTTGCAGGTTTTTAATGGCGTCCGCTTTGCCGTCCGGCAGTACGCCCGCAATCACCTCATCAATACCGGCTTCTTTCGCGATGGCGTTGGCGGTGGTCGGGTTATCCCCGGTCAGCATCACCAGACGGTAGCCCGCACGGTGCAGGCGCTGTAAGGCGTCCACGCTGTCCTGGCGAAGCGGATCGCGCACGGCCAGCAGCGCGGCGGCTTTGCCGTCCACCGCCAGCAGAACCGGGGTGGCGCCCTGAGACGCCCGCGCCTTCAGCTCGTTTTCCAGCGCAGCGGTATCAATACCGTTTTCATTGAGCAGCGCCTGGTTGCCCAGCAGCAGCGCATGGCCTTCTGCCTCACCGCTCACGCCGAGCCCGCGCAGGGTGCGGAAGTTGCTCACCTGCGGCAGGGCAGACGCATTGGCTTTATCGAGAATAGCGCGCGCCAGCGGATGGCTTGAGCCTTGCTCCAGCGCGGCGGCGAGACGCAGCGCCTCCTCTTCGGCAATGCCTGCGGTCGTGACGGCGACCACCTGCGGTTTGCCTTCCGTCAGCGTGCCGGTTTTATCAAACACCAGCGTGTCGAGGGTGCTGGCCCGCTGCAGCGCGTCCGCGTCCCGCACCAGCACGCCAAATTCGGCCGCGCGCCCTACGCCGGAGATAATCGACATCGGCGTCGCCAGACCAAGGGCGCAAGGACAGGCGATGATCAGCACCGTGGTGGCGATCACCAGGGTATACACAATCTGCGGCGCGGGGCCGAAGAAGTACCAGATCGCCGCGCTTAGCAGGGCAATGCCGACCACCACCGGCACAAAAATGGCCGAGATTTTGTCAGCAAGCTGGCCAATCTCCGGCTTGCTGCTCTGCGCCTGGCGTACCATGCGGATAATACGCGATAGCGTGGTGTGGCTGCCGACGGCGCTGGCGGTGAACAGCACGCTGCCGTCCTGCACGACCGTACCGGCATGCACGGCGTCGCCGTCAGATTTCTGCTGGGGGATGGGCTCGCCGGTCAGCATCGCTTCATCCAGCCAGGCTTCGCCCTGGGTTATCTTGCCGTCAACGGGAACGCGGTCGCCGGTGGTCAGACGCAGCGTCATGCCGGGCTGAACCTCGGCCAGCGGGACGCTCTTTTCCCCCTCGTCCGTGACCACGCGGGCCGTCGGCGGGGTTAAATCGAGCAAGCGTTCCAGCGCTTTCGAGGAACGCTGACGGGCGCGGGCTTCCAGCATATGGCCTAAGTTAATCAGGCCGATAATCATTGCGCTCGCTTCATAATAGAGATGCCGCGCTTCCATCGGAAACCACTGGGGCCAGACGTTCACGCTCATGGAATAGAGCCACGCCGCGCCGGTCCCGAGGGCGACCAGGGTATCCATCGTCGCGGTACGGTTTTTCAGGCTCTTCCAGGCGCTGGTATAGAAATGCCCGCCTGCAAACACCATCACCGCAAGGGTAATCAGACCAATCACCAGCCACACGGTGCGGTTGCCGTCGGTGACCATCATGTTGTCACCCATCATGCCCCACACCATCACCGGAATACCCACCAGCAGGGCAACGATGGCCTGCCAGCGGAAGCGCTTCATGGCGGCGATAGCCGTTTCCTGCTGGCGCTCGCGGCGTTCGGCATCATCTTCGATGGCCTCCGCGCCGTAGCCCGCTTTTTCAACGGCCTGCACTAACTCTGCGGCGGAGGCGCTGCCCATCACCAGCGCAGTACGCTCCGCAAGATTCACCCGTGCCTGCGCGACGCCCGGGACCGCCTGCAGGGCGTTTTGTACCCGGGAGACGCAGCTGGCGCAGCTCATGCCGTTGATCAGCAGCTGTTGGCTGTCATCAATATCATCCGCTGCCGGAAGCTCAGGAGTGGCCGCTGTCAGTGCTTCCGACGGGGATGATGACTCTGCCAGCGGTTTAGCCTTTGGGTGGCTTAACTCCGCCCCGTAACCGGCCTGTTTAATGGTATCAATCAGCGCGTCCGCGCTGGCGCTGCCGGTCACGGCGGCATGGTCGATAGTCACTTCAGCGCTTTCAACGTCAGGACGCTGTTCCAGGCTTTCTTTAACGCGTTTGACGCAGTGGCCGCAGGAGAGGCCGTCCAGCGTCAGGTCGATAGTGTGAGACATAACAAAACTCCCGTATAATATATTGGTCAGTTGTTGACCGGAGTAACGCTTTTCGCTAACTGTTATGAAGGTTAAACCTTCCATCAAGGGGAAGGTCAAGGGGGAAATGTGAATATCAGTGACGTGGCAAAAAAAACCGGCTTAACCAGCAAAGCGATCCGCTTTTATGAAGAGAAGGGGCTGGTGACGCCGCCGCTGCGCAGTGAAAACGGCTACCGCAGCTACACGCAGCTGCATCTGGATGAGCTGACGCTGCTGCGCCAGGCAAGACAGGTCGGGTTTAATCTGGAAGAGTGCGGCGAGCTGGTTAACCTGTTCAACGATCCTAAGCGTCACAGCGCCGACGTGAAAAAACGCACCCTGGAAAAGGTAGCCGAAATTGAACGCCACATCGTCGAACTGCAGGCGATGCGCGAACAGCTGCTGCAGCTCGCGGACTCCTGTCCGGGGGATGACAGCGCCGACTGCCCGATTATTGATAATCTTGCCGGCTGCTGCCACCGCAAAACCCACGCTTAACAGGCTTTTACCCGCAGGGTAATACCTTCCACCGCAATGACTTCAACCCGCGTGCCGGCGCTGAGGTCATCGTCGGCCACCACCGGCCACGAGCTGTCGCCTACGCGCATGTGCCCGCGTCCGTTCACCAGCGCGGTGTCGAGGGTAAAACGCTTGCCGACAATCTGCTGTCCGCGCTGGTTAAGGTGGGCGTCCACCGGTTTCTGCTCGTTAACCCGCCGGTTAAGCCAGCGCCACCACAGCCAGGCGGCCACCAGCGTCAGCGCGGCAAACAGCGCCCCCTGCCACGCCCAGTCCAGGGGAAGGATCCAGACCAGAAGACCGGTAATGACGGCGGCAACACCGCTCCAGAGCAGGTAGCCGTTGCCGCCCAGCATCTCCGCTGCCAGCAATAAGCCACCGAGACTTAGCCAGAAGGCATGAGGATGTGCAACGATGAGCTCAATCATTTTTTACGCTCGTTTCCGCTGTCCTTGATCAGTTCGGCGATCCCCGCGATAGAGCCCATCAGGCTGCTGGCATCCAGCGGCATCATCACCACTTTGCTGTTGTTCGCCGAGCCGATCTCTTTCAGCGCGTCGGTATATTTTTGCGCAACGAAGTAGTTCACGGCCTGAATATCACCGGCGGCAATTGCCTCGGACACCATCTGGGTCGCGCGGGCTTCCGCTTCGGCGGAACGTTCACGCGCTTCCGCCTGTAAGAACGCGGACTGACGGTCGCCTTCCGCTTTCAGGATCTGCGACTGTTTTTCCCCTTCCGCTTTGAGGATCTCCGCCTGGCGCACCCCTTCGGCTTCCAGAATGTAGGCGCGCTTGGTTCGCTCGGCTTTCATCTGGGCGTTCATGGAGGCAATCAGCTCCGCCGGCGGGCGCACGTCGCGGATCTCGATGCGGGTAACTTTGATCCCCCACGGGTTGGTGGCCTCATCGACAATGTGCAGCAGGCGGGTGTTAATGCTGTCGCGCTGGGAAAGCATCTCGTCCAGCTCCATCGAGCCGAGTACGGTACGGATGTTGGTCATCGTCAGGTTGACGATCGCCAGCTCCAGGTTGCTGACCTCATAGGCCGCTTTTGGCGCATCAATCACCTGAATAAAGCACACGGCGTCGATGGTGACGTTGGCGTTATCCTTGGAGATCACTTCCTGGGACGGAATATCCAGAACCTGCTCCATCATGTTGATCTTGCGTCCAATTCTGTCCATGAACGGGACAATCAGGCTTAAGCCTGGCTGGAGCGTATTGGTGTATCGGCCGAAACGCTCGACGGTCCACTGATAACCCTGAGGGACAATTTTGACGCCAGCGCCCACGATAACCAGCGCAACGAAAATAAGGACGGGAACAACGATAAGCATAAAAACCTCCTGTTTTGCATGCCGTGATGAGTGAAAGTGTGTATTTATTGCTCGTAAGTATAGGTAAAGTCAGAGATGAAGCCATCACCCGCTTCGGCAATGGCTTTGGATAATCCCTGGTAGTAATGCTCCAGCCCCCGCGCTTCGATACGCTGGATCTGTTCGCGAAGGGGGGCGCAGAACAGAACGGCATTCCCCGCTTCAACGCGTTTGTTATTCGGTGGAAGGTCGCCCGCGATGGCTTTAAACCAGGTTCTGATGCCCTGCTTTAAATTATGTGGCGCTTTTGCCAGGTTATCCATGCCCGTCAGGATCTGCAGAGTAGGGAACTCATCGGCCTGCACGGCGGTTTTCATGCGCGCAAAGAACTGGCTGAACAGCTCGAACGATCCCAGAGCGGTGACGCGGGGCTTGGTGGTTTTACCGTTTTTATTGCCGATTTTACCTGCCGCTGACGCCGTGGCCGGAACCGCGTTGACTTTTTCCAGCTCCAGCCCGAATAACAAATTGCAGTGCGCGCGGCGCGCTTTCAGCGGGTAGGACATCAGGACGTCAATGAACTGGGTGGCTTTCACATCCGCAAGATTGTGGTTGATAAGCCACTGGGTGCGCGAAAATTCCTCCGGAGAGACGAACCAGTCCGGCACCTCATTGAAGCGTTTTGATTTGCCTTCACCGTCAAATTCAAGGAAGTGTGTTCCGTTGTCGAAGGCGAAATAGCAATTTTTGAAGCTGCCGATCGTGGTGTTCACGATGAGCGCCTTCTTAACAAAGTCCACCACCTCTTCACCCATCACAAAACGCGTGCGTTCCGACGATTTGATGACGTCCATTAATGTTTCGACATCAGGAACACCAGGCTTCAGGGAGGGAAACTCATAAAAAATATGTGCCATGCTGCATACTTCCTGTAGTGATGGTGGTGACAATTTGCAAACAAAAAGCTTAACACTTGCTTCAGCGTGAGGCTATTCGCGCTGCGCGGGCGAAAGGATTATGCTACAGACGGTTATGACAAAAAGCGGTCAACGGAAGCGCAATGAACGATAAAAAAAACGTATTACTGCTCAGGGATGTCGGATTTCGAGTCGGGGAAAACACGATCCTGCAGCACGTCGGGTTTAGCCTGTCGCCGGGCGAGTTTAAGTTAATCACGGGTCCCTCAGGCTGTGGGAAAAGCACGCTGCTGAAGATTGTGGCGTCACTCCTCAGCCCGACGGAGGGAGCCATTCTGTTTGAAGGCGAGGATATCGCCTCGCTTTCCCCGGAAAGCTATCGCCAGCAGGTCTCGTACTGCGTGCAAACGCCCGTGCTTTTTGGCGATACGGTCTATGACAACCTGATTTTTCCGTGGCAAATCCGCAATAAAACGCCGGAGCCGGAAAAGTTTATCCAGGATCTGGCCCGCTTTGGCCTGGCGCAGGAGACGCTGAGCAAATCCATCAACGCGCTGTCGGGCGGAGAAAAGCAGCGGGTCTCGCTGATCCGCAACCTGCAGTTTTTACCGAAGGTGTTGTTGCTGGACGAAATCACCAGCGCGCTCGATGACGTCAACAAGCGCAACGTTAACGAGATTATTCATCGTTACGCCCGGGAGCAGAACATTGCCGTGCTGTGGGTGACGCACGACGCTAACGAAATAACCCATGCGGATGACGTAATTACGCTCCAGCCGCACGGCGGGAAAATGCAGGAGGCAAACCGTGGGTGAGCATAACATTACGAACGAATCGCTGGCCTTTTCGATGGTGCTGGTGCTGATTGCGATTGTGGTCAGCTACCGGGAAAAGCTGGGGCTGGAAAAAGATATCGTGTGGAGTATCTGCCGCGCGGTGATTCAGCTCATCATCGTCGGCTATGTGCTGAAGTATATCTTCAACGTTAACCACGCGGTGCTGACGCTGCTGATGGTGCTGTTTATCTGCTTTAACGCGGCGTGGAATGCGCAAAAGCGCAGTAAATACATTGATAAGGCGTTTGTTTCATCGTTTATTGCGATTACCACCGGAACGGCGCTCACGCTGGCGGTGCTGGTGCTCTCCGGCTCGATTGAGTTTACGCCGATGCAGGTCATCCCTATCTCGGGGATGATTGCGGGGAACGCGATGGTGGCCGTTGGGCTCTGTTATAACAACCTCGGCCAGCGTTTCAGCAGCGAACAGCAGCAGCTGCAGGAGAAACTAAGCCTGGGGGCAACGCCAAAAGTGGCCTCGGCGCGGCTGATTCGCGAGAGCATTCGCTCATCGCTGATCCCTACGGTAGATTCCGCCAAAACGGTGGGGCTGGTGAGCCTGCCGGGCATGATGTCGGGGCTGATTTTTGCCGGTATCGATCCGGTAAAAGCGATTAAGTATCAGATCATGGTGACGTTTATGCTGCTTTCCACGGCAAGCCTGTCCACCATCATTGCCTGCTACCTGACCTATCGGAAGTTCTACAACGCGCGCCACCAGCTGGTGGTGACGCAGTTGAAAAAGACGGGGTAACATCGTCTTTGTAGGCCCGGTAAGGCGAAGCCGTCACCGGGCAAAGTGCATCAATACAACAGCGCGTAAAGCTGACGACGATACTTCGACGCCAGCGCGTCGCCGGTGCCCAGCGCGGCCAGGATCTCCTGGAACATCTTGCGCGCCTGACCGTCTGCGGCGGCTAAATCTTTTTGCAGATGGCTGAAGAGCAGCTCAAGCGCCTCTTCGTTACGCCCCACCTGATGCAGCTGCAGCGCCAGCTGGCTTGCCAGCGCGGCATCCGCCGGATTGTCGGCAACCTGCTGCTGCAGCTGCTGAATTTCCGGGGTATCCGCCGCCTGCTTCAGCAGCTCAATCTGTGCAACCAGCCCCTGATAGCGGGTGTCCTGATCCTGCAGCGGAACCGTCTTGAGTACGGCCTCCGCGTCTTCTGAGCGGTGCAGGGCGATCTGCGTCTCCGCCAGCAGCAGGCCAATCTGGCTGTTCTGTTTTGACAGCTGCCACGCCTCTTTCAGCAGCGGCAGCGCCTCGTCGTATTTGCCTTCCTGCATCAGCGCCATGCCTTCCTGCGCTTTCAGCTCTTCTTCGCGCGGCAGCACCTTATCCAGCAGGGCGCGGATAGCCTCTTCCGGCTGCGGCCCCTGGAAGCCATCAACAGGCTGGCCGTTCTGGAACAGATAGACGGTAGGAATGGCGCGCAGACCAAACTGAGACGCGACCATCGGCTCGGCGTCACAGTCCAGCTTCGCGAGAATGAACTGACCGTTGTACTGGGCGGCAAGGCTTTCCAGCACCGGCGTCAGCTGCAGACAGTGTTGGCTACGTTCAGACCAGAAGTAGAACAGGACCGGTTTGGTCATCGACTGTTCAAGAGTCTGTTGCAGGTTAGCTTCTGTGATATTGACGATATTCTGTACGGACATGCGGCTTTCTCTTTTGTCGGTTTGTTCTTTACATGGGGATGCGCGTCAGCGCTTCAACTCAACCGTGTAAAATTTTGTCCATTATCCGGCCCGGCAGCAGGCGTTTTAACCAGCCGACGGCGTGGGTGACCAGCGTCACCGGATAGCGCATTTTGGGATGTTCACTCTCAAAAGCATGGCGCACTTTGGCCACCACCGCCTCGGGCCCGAGGGTAAAACGTGCGGCGATGCCGGGGTTCTCAACCGGTTTATCCGCCTGCGTCTGGTTAACGTTTTCGGTAAAGCGGGTGCGGATCGGGCCAGGTTCAATCAGGCTGACCTTAATGCCGCTGTGGCGTAGCTCCATGCGCAGGGCGTCGGACCAGGCCTCCAGCGCATATTTACTGGCGGCGTAGGCGCCGCGGCCCGGGGTGGAAATCAGCCCCATCACCGACGACGTCATCACGATGCGCCCTTCACCGTGCGGCAGCATCGCGGGGAGCAGACGCATGGTGAGCTGATGTACGCCGAAAAAGTTGGTCGAAAACTGCTTCTCCAGCGTTTCGCGGGAGAGGGTATCCAGCGGGCCATACACGCCGTAACCGGCATTATTAAACAGGCCGTAAAGACGATTACCGGTCAGGGCGATCACCTCATCGGCGGCGCGGTCAACGCTCTCCGGCGAGTCCATATCCAGCAGCACGCCGGTAAAGCCCAGCCCGTTCATGCGTTCGACATCGTCAGGTTTGCGACAGGCCGCCAGAACCCGAAACCCCTGGCGCTTCAATTCGAGCGCGCTTTCCAGACCGATTCCACTGGAACATCCTGTAATTAAGACCGATTTTTGCATAACTTTACCTGTCAGGATCTCCGCTTAATCAGGAGTCATGTTTAACTAAAGGAGCCAGCCGCGTTGCCATCCAGTCGGCAATAAACGGCTGCGCATCGCGATTGGGGTGGATCCCGTCGTCTTGCATCCACTGGGGTTTGAGATAGACCTCTTCCATGAAAAATGGCAGCAGCGGAATATCAAACTCTTTGGCAAGCTTGGGGTAGATCGCGCTAAAGGCCTCATTATACCGACGACCGTAGTTGGCGGGCAGGCGAATTTGCATCAGCAGCGGCTGGGCGTTTGCCGCCTTGATCTCCTGCAAAATGGTGCGCAGCGTATCCTCCGTTTGCTGTGGCTGGAAACCGCGCAGGCCATCATTACCGCCGAGCTCAACCAGCACCCAGCGCGGCTGATGCTGTTTGAGCAGCGCAGGCAGGCGCGATAAACCTTGCTGTGAGGTATCGCCGCTGATGCTGGCGTTGATTACAGGCGTTTTGCTCTGCCATTTGTCATTGAGCAGAGCGGGCCAGGCCGCGCCAGCCGCCATGCGATAGCCTGCGCTCAGGCTGTCGCCGAGAACCAGTAACGTGTCCGCTGCCGCCGCGCGGAAGGTCATCAGAATCAAAAACAGGAAGGGCAAATGCCAGCGGAAAACAGTGTTGAAGTTCATCATCTTAAGAAGTCCGTCGGTCAGGGGGAACACGAGCTTTCCATCCTTACTGGAGTTGAACTCGTTGTCAAACGCGCTGAAACCATCGCGCTGATTGGCGAATCCGGTTCCGGCAAGTCCACGCTGCTGGCGATTTTAGCCGGTCTGGACGACGGCAGCAGCGGCGAGGTCCACCTTGTCGGGCAGCCGCTGCATCAGCTTGATGAAGAGGCGCGGGCCGCGCTGCGCGCGCGTCACGTTGGTTTTGTCTTTCAGTCCTTTATGCTGATCCCAACCCTGAACGCCCTGGAAAACGTCGAGCTTCCGGCGCTGTTGCGCGGTGAAAACAGCCGTGAAAGCCGCGCGCATGCGAAGGCGCTGCTGGAACAGCTCGGTCTGGGGAAACGTCTCGACCATCTTCCCGCCCAGCTTTCCGGCGGTGAGCAGCAGCGCGTGGCGCTGGCCCGCGCGTTTAACGGCCGCCCTGAGGTGCTGTTTGCCGATGAGCCTACCGGCAACCTTGACCGTAAAACCGGCGACAGGATTGCCGACCTGCTGTTTTCGCTCAACCGCGAGCACGGCACCACGTTGATCCTCGTCACCCACGATCCGCAGCTCGCGGCGCGCTGCGACCGTCGCCTGCGGCTGGTGAACGGTGTTCTGCAGGAGGAAGCATGATTACCCGCTGGTTCTGGCGCGAGTGGCGGTCGCCCTCGCTGCTGATTGTCTGGCTGGCGCTCAGCCTGGCGGTGGCCTGCGTGCTGGCGCTCGGCAGCGTCAGCGACCGCATGGAAAAAGGGCTCAGCCAGCAGAGCCGGGAGTTTATGGCGGGGGACAGGGCGCTGGAAAGCTCCCGCCCCGTGCCGCCGGGCTGGATTGAAGCAGCGCGCAAAGAAGGGCTGAAGGTGGGAGAGCAGCTCACCTTCCAGACCATGACCTTCGCGGGCGACATGCCGCAGCTGGCGAGCGTCAAGGCCGTCGATGATATCTACCCGATGTACGGTGACTTACAGACCAGTCCGCCGGGGTTAAAGCCGACGCCCGGTACGGTGCTGCTGGCATCGCGTCTGATGGCGCTGCTGAACCTCAAACCCGGCGACAGTATCGACGTCGGCGACGCCACGCTGAAAATCGCCGGGGAAGTGGTGCAGGAGCCCGACGGCGGTTTTAACCCGTTCCAGCTTGCGCCGCGCCTGCTGATGAACACCGCGGATGTCGCGGCCACCCATGCGGTACAGCCGGGCAGCCGCGTTACCTGGCGCTATAAATTTGGCGGCACGCCCGCCCAGCTTGACGCGTATGAAAAATGGCTTCTGCCGCAGCTCAAACCGGAACACCGCTGGTACGGGCTGGAGCAGGACGAGGGGGCGCTCGGTAAATCTCTGGAGCGCTCTCAGCAGTTCCTGCTGCTGTCGGCCCTGTTGACCCTGCTGCTGGCGGTGGCGGCGGTGGCCGTGGCGATGGGGCACTACTGCCGCAGCCGCTACGACCTGGTGGCGATCCTCAAAACCCTCGGGGCGGGCCGGGCGCAGCTGCGCAAGCTGATCGTCGGCCAGTGGCTGATGCTGCTGGTCCTGTCGGCGCTGACCGGCGGAATAATCGGGATGCTGTTTGAAAAGCTGCTGATGGTGATGCTGAAGCCGGTGCTTCCGGCCGCCTTGCCGCCGGCCAGCCTCTGGCCGTGGCTGTGGGCGATGGGCGCGATGACGGTGATCTCGGTGCTGGTGGGGCTCCGGCCCTACCGCCTGCTGCTCGCCACGCAGCCGCTGCGCGTGCTTCGCAACGATGTGGTGGCGAACGTCTGGCCGCTGAAGTTCTACCTTCCGGTGATTATTGCGGTGGCGGTGGGGCTGCTGGCGTGGCTGATGGGCGGCAGCACGCTGCTGTGGGCGGTGCTGGCCGGGGCGGTTGTGCTGGCGCTGCTGTGCGGCGTGCTGGGCTGGATACTGCTCAACCTCCTGAAAAGGGTGACGGTAAAATCCCTGCCCGTGCGCCTGGCGGTCAACCGTCTGCTGCACCAGCCCTGGTCTACGCTCAGCCAGCTGTCGGCGTTCTCGCTGTCGTTTATGCTGCTGGCGCTGCTGCTGGTGCTGCGCGGCGATCTGCTCGACCGCTGGCAGCAGCAGCTTCCGCCGGAAAGCCCGAACTATTTCCTGATCAATATCGCCCCTGAGCAGGTTACGCCGCTGAAGGGCTTCCTGTCGGAGCATAACATCATCCCCGAATCGTTCTATCCCATCGTTCGCGCGCGTCTGACGCAGATCAACGGCCAGCCAACGGAGGGGAATAAGGACGAGTCGCTTAACCGCGAGCTGAATCTGACATGGCAGGATAAACGCCCTGATCACAACCCGATAACCGCCGGCACCTGGCCGCCAAAAGCGGGGGAGGTGTCGATGGAGGAGGGGCTGGCGACGCGCCTGAACGTGAAGCTGGGAGACAGCGTGACCTTCACCGGCGATACCCAGGATTTCACCGCGAAAGTTACCAGCCTGCGTAAAGTGGACTGGGAAAGCCTGCGGCCCAACTTCTTCTTTATCTTCCCGCCGGGGGCGCTGGACGGGCAGCCGCAGAGCTGGCTGACCAGCTTCCGCTGGGAAAACGGCAACGGCATGCTGACCCAGCTCAACCGGGAGTTTCCGACGGTCAGCCTGCTGGATATCGGCGCGATCCTCAAACAGGTGGGGCAGGTGCTGGAGCAGGTGAGCCGCGCGCTGGAGGTCATGGTGGTGCTGGTGACGATCTGCGGCGTGCTGTTGCTGTTGGCCCAGGTGCAGGTGGGCATGCGCCAGCGCCATCAGGAACTGGTGGTTTACCGCACGCTGGGGGCCGGTAAGCGGCTGCTGCGAATGACGCTCTGGAGCGAGTTTGCGCTGCTGGGGCTGGTGGCCGGTCTGGTGGCCGCCATTGGCGCAGAGACGGCGCTGGCGGTGCTGCAGACAAAGGTCTTCGACTTCCCGTGGGAGCCTGACTGGCGTCTTTGGTTGACTCTGCCTCTGTGCGGCGCTGTGCTGCTTTCCCTCTGCGGAGGCTGGCTCGGCACGCGGCTGCTAAAGGGCAAAGCCCTGTTCCGTCAGTTTGCGAGTTGATTTAGTAGAGTGATAATTACGCACCGGATTTTTATGCCGGTGCGTAGTATTTAAATAGCACAAAGTGATAATACCCACTCATTTAGTAGCACAAAACATTAAAAACCCGTCCACACAGCCCGATTATTTCCAGTTAATATTCACCCGCTAAATATTTAGCAGCGTGTCTATTAAGGAAAAATAATGACTATAAAAAAATCAGCGCTGGCGGCAACGATTGGCGCGGCAGTGGCATTAACGACCTTCGCTTCTCAGGCGGAAATCACCGTTCTTAAGCAGGATCCTCAGGCGGGTAACCCGCTGAGCCGCCTGAACTTCACCGTTGGCGGCAGTATTCGTCCTCAGTTCCAGAACATGACCGGCGACGACGGGAAAAACAGTTACAAGCGTAACGGCTTTGACGGCGGCACCCGCTTCCGTTTCGCGGCAGATTACTACCTGTTTGATGACATCAGCTGGATCAGCTACTACGAGCTGGGTGTGAATATTCCTGCGCAGTTTAACTGGGATCACCACTACGCCGAAGGCGCACACGACACCACGCGTCGTATGCTCTATACCGGTCTGAAGAGCGACACCTGGGGTACGCTGACCTTCGGTCAACAGAACAGCGTTTACTATGATGTGGTTGGCGCGAAAACCGATATCTGGGACTACGACATGATCGCTCAGGCACCGGGTAACGGGATCAATGGCGACTACGACGGTTCTTACCGTTCACGCCAGATGCTGAAATATAAGAAAACCGTGGGCGATGCTGACATTTACGCATCCTACCTGTTTGAAGACAGCGAATTCCTGCCGGGCAACGGCCTGCGCTACAAGCGTAAAGGCGGCGGCTCGCTGGGTCTGGATTACCACCTGACTACCGACCTGACCTGGGGCGCCGCGTGGAACTACACCCGCGCCGACATGCGTAACCCGGACAACGGCGACAGCAAAACCTACGACCAGAATATCCTCGGTACCGCGCTGAGCTGGACCCCGGACAACTGGACCTTCTCCGCAGGCGGCGGCTGGTACCAGAACTTCCTGACCACCAAAAAAGTGTCTGTTAACGACTACTTTGCGGGCGACGCGTGGGGTATTGAGTACTTCGCAGGGTACAAGTTCCCAGTCGGTCAGTACGCGGTGAAATCCATCCAGCCTTACTTCATGGGTGATCGCATTGAGTACGTGAACGGCCGTAACTACCAGCGCATCGACAACGGCGTGGGTATCAGCTTCCAGCTGGATTACGGTTTCCGCGTGGATTACGAACACGTGTTCACCTCCAGCACCGACAACCTGGGCGACATGAACCTGGTGCGTCTGCGTTACGACTTCTAAGCCGTCTGTTCCCCGGTGGCGCTGCGCTTACCGGGGCTACAACAGTACGCGTAGGCCGGGTAAGGCGTAGCCGCCACCCGGCTTTATTTTTCAGCGATCAAGCCACTCAGCAATTTCTTCGTACGTCCCGCGATACACAATCTTTTCCGCCTTTTTCTCCAGCTGATAGCCGTACATCGGGTCGTAATAGTCGTTCAGGAGCGGTACAAGCCAGCTGAAGTGCGCGTCAGTGCGGCCAGAGCGTTGCTGTTCCAGCAGCGCGGAGTCTAACAGCGCGGTAAATTCCGCAAAGCGCTGCAGCCCAAGACGGCGGCGTATGGCGAACAGGCCGTGATGCAGGTACTCGCTGTATTCTTTCCAGCCCGCTTCCTCGCCGTAGGCGGCAGAAAAATCCGCCCACATATGGTCGAAATACTCTTCGCGCAGGCGTTCAAGACGAATGTCAAACGGATCCTCGACCACCACGATAGGGGCTTCAACCATGCGGTCGCGCAGGCAGGCCGGCAGGTGGTTGGAGCCAATCATTCGGCCCTCATCTTCCAGCACCCAGCGCGCGGCGTCTTTTTTCAATAGCTCAACCGCAAGGTGATTTTCAAAGCTGGCCTGAGAAAGCTGCGGCGTGAGCGTGCGGCCAAATGACGAGCCGCGATGGTGCGCGAGCCCTTCCAGATCGATACCCTGCGCGTGCTGCTTCACCAGCAGGGTTTTACCGTTCCCGGTACAGCCGCCGATAAGCACCATCGGCTTTTGCGACTGCTCAATGGTCACCTGAATTGCTGTCTGGCGCAGGGCCTTATAGCCACCGCGGATCAGCGGGTAGTCGATACCCGCCTCTTTCAGCCAGGCCTGCGAGATATGCGAGCGCTGGCCGCCGCGCGCGCAGCAGAGAAAGCCCTCAGGATGGGCAAGGCTGGCTACGCGCCAGGCGTTGATGCGGGCCTCACGCGTGTCGCCGCTCACCAGGCGATGGCCGAGCGCCAGCGCGGCGTCCGGTCCCTGACGTTTATAACAGGTGCCGACGGCGGCGCGCTCGTCATCGTTCATTAAAGGCAGGTTGACTGCCGCTGGCATCGCGCCCTGGGCAAATTCGATCGGCGCGCGAACGTCGATTAAAGGGGTATCGGACGCGAGGATCGCGCGATAGTCCGTTCCATCGTTCATGGTTATTCCAGAAGAAAGCTAAGCAGCAATGAGCGGGAATTGTACGCCGGGGAAAGAGGAGGTCAACTCCCCGGCGGAGGGAGAACTATTTAAGCTTAGATTGTGCCCAGACAATACCGCTCGCGTATTCCGGCGGCAGGAGCGGGATCATGGCTTCCAGCGTGGCGCTCAGACGGCCCGTGTCGCTGTCGTTCAGGTTCAGATGGCCGACTTTACGACCCTCGCGGACCTCTTTGTCATACCAGTGCAAATGCACCAGCGGCAGCTTCAGCCAGTCGTAGTTCAGATCGGTGCCGATCAGGTTGATCATCACCGACGGGCTGTTCACCACCGGCTGCGGCAGCGGCAGGTCGGTAATGGCGCGCAGGTGCAGCTCAAACTGGCTGATGGAGGCGCCGTTTTGCGTCCAGTGGCCGCTGTTGTGCACGCGCGGTGCCAGCTCGTTGATCAGCAGACCGGACGGGGTGATAAAGCACTCCATCGCCATGACGCCGACATAACCGAGTTCGTGCATGATGGCAGAGAGCATCTCTTCCGCCTGCGCCTGCTGGTCGGCATTGGCGTGCGGGAAGGCGACGCTGGTGCGCAGAATGCCGTCCTGATGCAGGTTATGCGTCAGCGGATAAAACACCGTGCGGCCGTCATGCCCGCGCGCGCCAACCAGCGAGACTTCACCGCTGAAGTTAATGCCCTGCTCAACGATGCACTCGCCGTAGCAGTCATTCGGCAGCTCGGCGGTGTCGCCTGCGCGCAGGCGCCACTGGCCGCGGCCGTCGTAGCCACCCACGCGGCGCTTCACGATCGCCAGCTCGCCCAGCATGGCGAAGACGTCGTTCCACTCGCTTTTATCGGACAGGAGCTGCCACGGCGCGGTCGCGAGGCCGAGCTTGTCGAACAGCTGCTTTTGCGTCAGGCGGTCGGCAACGATCGGGAACACGTCGCGGTTAACGAAGGCGTTATGACGCGCCAGCTCGCGGGTCAGAGCGGTCTCCGGCCAGCGTTCAATCTCGGCGGTGATCACGCTCTGGTGGAATGGGACGGCTTCTGGCTCGGCGTCCAGCCCGACGGGCCAGACGGTAATACCCAGCGGCTCACCGGCCTGACGCAGCATGCGGCCTAACTGGCCGTTACCGAGAACGCAAACCTGCTTCATGCCGCACCCCGCGGGTCCGGGTTGTCCAGCACTTCGTCGGTCTGGGCTTTACGCCACGCCGCCAGACGCTCATGTAAGTCTTTATCGTGCGTCGCCAGGATCTGCGCGGCCAGCAGGGCGGCGTTTGCGGCACCCGCTTTGCCAATCGCCAGCGTGCCGACAGGAATACCGCGCGGCATCTGAACGATGGAGTAGAGGCTGTCCACACCGCTTAACGCGGCGCTCTGAACCGGTACGCCCAGAACCGGCACCAGGGTTTTGGCGGCAATCATGCCCGGCAGATGTGCTGCGCCGCCCGCACCGGCAATGATCACCTCATAACCGTTCTCTTCGGCGCTTTCGGCGAAGCTGAACAGTTTGTCCGGCGTACGGTGTGCAGAGACCACTTCAACGTGGTGCGGAACATTCAGGATGTCAAAGATTTCGGCGGCGAACTGCATGGTAGCCCAGTCGCTTTTGGACCCCATCACGATGGCGACACGCGCCGGATTATTGCGGGAAGACATGCGTCTTAAAACTCCTGTGGTGCGAAACACACTGCTTTCGAGGGCACAGAGAATAGCATGTTATACGGGCAAGGAAAACGGTTGCGCGGTTAAATCTTGAGCCGTTGTTGCCATCAATTCATAACAAAACAGACCGCATTCTGGCGGTCTGTTTTCGTCGAGGGGCAATCATTATTTCGTCAGTTCAGCGGTCATATACACGCGATTGTCGACCTTCGCGCTGGTGATTTTATAAGACGCGCCCTGTTCAGCAGCCTGTGCAGCGATTTTCGCTTCTGCGCGGTCAAGGGTAGAGGCGGTTGCGCTCACGCTCTGCGCGAAAGAACCGAAAGAAACCAGGGAGAGAGCCGCAACTGCAACGAAAGTTTTGATGGATTTCATGGTCGTATTCCTTAAGTGTTTTGTCTGGGATAGGGCGTGTTGCCCTGATGTGATAAATAATAGGCCGACCACGGGCGGATTAAAATCGAAACAATTTGCCGATATTGTTCAAAAAAATAGAATGATGTGGAGGGGGTTAAAACGGAAACGCGATCAGCTCCACGCCCTCAGGCGTGACTTTGACCATAGAACCTTCGGTGTGCCAGGCACCCAATACCACGCGGTGTGCGGGCTGGCCGTTGGCGATGAGGGAATGCACGTCAGGACGATGGGTATGACCGTGGATCAGCCACTGAACGTCATGCTTTTCCATCACCCGCACGACCGCCTGCGGATTGACGTCCATGATGGTCATGGATTTGCTGCTGTTGGCGGCTTTACTGCCTGCGCGCATTCTGGCGGCGATGCGGTTGCGGATAAAGAGCGGCAGGGCAAGGAACACCTTCTGGATCCACGGGGTGTGGACTTTGGCGCGAAACGCCAGGTAGCCGGTATCGTCGGTGCAGAGCGTGTCGCCGTGCATGATCAGCACCTTGCGGCCGTAGAGGTCGAGCACCTGTTCTTCCGGCAGCAGCGTCATGCCGCTTTCACGGGCGTAGCGCTTGCCGATCAGGAAATCACGGTTGCCGTGAATGAAGTAGCAGGGGACGCCCGAATCCACCAGCGCGTGAATGGCGGCGGCCATTTCACGGTGCAGCGGGTTAGGATCGTCGTCGCCAATCCAGGCTTCAAAGAGGTCGCCCAGGATGTACAGCGCATCGGCGCTTTTCGCTTCACCGCGTAAAAAACGCAGAAAACCGGCGGTTATCGCCGGTTCTTCTGTTTGCAGATGAAGATCTGCAATAAAGAGTGTCGCCACCAATTACTCGCTGACGGTCACGCTGGTAATCACAACGTCTTCTTTTGGAACGTCCTGGTGCATACCGCTGCGGCCAGTAGAGACGGCTTTGATCTTGTCAACCACGTCCATACCTTCAACCACTTCTGCGAATACGCAGTAGCCCCAACCCTGCAGGCTTTCGCCGGAGAAGTTCAGGAAGTCGTTGTCCGCCACGTTAATGAAGAACTGTGCAGTAGCAGAGTGAGGCGCCTGAGTACGTGCCATCGCCAGCGTGCCGCGGGTGTTTTTCAGGCCGTTGTTCGCTTCGTTCTTGATCGGCTCTTTAGTGGCTTTCTGGTTCATGCCAGGTTCGAAACCGCCGCCCTGGATCATGAAACCGTTGATCACGCGGTGGAAAATGGTGTTGTTGTAGAAACCTTCGCGGCAGTAGTCCAGGAAGTTTTTAACTGTTTCAGGCGCTTTGTCATCAAAGGTTTTGATTACGATATCGCCATGATTAGTGTGGAAAGTAACCATTTTTGCATCCTGTTCCGTTATTGTGGTACGTCGACCCGCCTTCGGGTCATCTATAGGGGCTTGTTATAGCATAACCACAGGATGCGATCACCTTGCATTGTGTGCTGCTTCGGGTTTGAATTACGGGTAGAATAGCCGGTTTTCAACCACACACGTGTTTACATGGAATCTTCGATGTTAAAAATCTTTAATACAATGACGCGCCAAAAAGAGGAATTTAAACCTATCCATGCCGGGGAAGTCGGCATGTACGTGTGTGGTATTACGGTTTACGATCTCTGTCACATTGGCCATGGCCGTACCTTTGTCGCCTTCGACGTGGTGTCACGCTACCTGCGTTTTCTCGGGTACAAGCTGAAATACGTGCGCAACATCACCGACATCGACGATAAGATCATCAAGCGCGCGAATGAAAACGGCGAAAGCTTTGTCGCGCTGGTGGATCGCATGATCGCTGAGATGCACAAAGACTTCGACGCCCTGAATATTCTGCGTCCGGACAGCGAGCCGCGCGCGACCCACCATATTCACGAAATCATCGACATCACCGAGAAGCTGATCGCCCGCGGACATGCGTACGTTGCCGACAACGGCGACGTGATGTTCTCCGTGCCGACGGACCCAACCTACGGTGCGCTTTCCCGTCAGGATCTGGATCAGCTCCAGGCCGGTGCCCGCGTTGACGTGGTTGATGTGAAGCGCAACCCGATGGACTTCGTGCTGTGGAAGATGTCTAAAGAGGGTGAACCAAGCTGGCCATCCCCGTGGGGCGACGGCCGTCCGGGCTGGCACATTGAATGTTCTGCGATGAACTGCAAACAGCTGGGCAAGCACTTCGACATTCACGGCGGCGGTTCAGACCTGATGTTCCCGCACCACGAAAACGAAATCGCGCAGTCCACCTGCGCCCACGGCGGCGAGTACGTGAACTACTGGATGCACTCCGGGATGGTAATGGTTGACCGCGAGAAGATGTCGAAATCGCTGGGTAACTTCTTTACCGTGCGCGATGTGCTGAAGTATTACGACGCGGAAACCGTGCGCTACTTCCTGATGTCCGGCCACTATCGCAGCCAGCTGAACTACAGCGAAGAGAACCTGAAGCAGGCGCGTTCGGCGCTGGAGCGTCTGTACACCGCGCTGCGCGGAACCGACAAGTCTGTTCCGGCGGCAGGCGGCGAAGCCTTCGAAGCGCGCTTCGTTGAGGTGATGAACGACGACTTCAATACCCCGGAAGCCTACTCCGTGCTGTTCGACATGGCGCGCGAAGTGAACCGCCTGAAGTCCGAGGATATGGCGGCCGCGAATGCGCTGGCGTCACATCTGCGTAAGCTCTCTGCCGTGCTCGGCCTGCTGGAGCAGGAGCCGGACGCGTTCCTGCAGAGCGGTGCGCAGGCGGACGACGGTGAAGTGGCGGAAATTGAAGCGTTGATCAAAGCGCGTCTGGAAGCGCGTCAGGCGAAAGACTGGGCGGCGGCCGATGCGGCGCGTAACCGTCTGACCGAGATGGGCATCATTCTGGAAGACGGCCCGCAGGGAACGACCTGGCGCCGTAAGTAAGTCTGTAACGCCCGGTGACGCTAACGCTTACCGGGCCTACGGGCAAAAGTAGGCCGGGTAAGGCGCAGCCGCCACCCGGCTTTTTTTTACCTTCTTTTCCACCACAGCAACCCCATCAGCACGACCCCCCAGCAGCCACACCCACAGCAGTTCTGAAATAATCACCTGATGCCCGTACGGCGTGGTATAGCGTGAGAGCGCAAACGGCGCGACTTTAATCACCTGCCACGGCGCAAAGAAGCGTTCATCCGACCACGGCCACAGCCAGCCGACGCCTTTCCCGCCTGTGGTAATCGAATCCAGCAGGCTGTGCGACAGCAGTGACACGGTTAAAAACAGCCAGCACCGCGTCAGGCTGGCCCGGAACCATCGTCGTCCAGTCAGTACGCAAAGTATCGGCACCACGAAGGCAAAAAGCAGGGAGTGGGTAAAGCCGCGATGGCCGAAAACGTTGCCGTACGCGACGCCGAACTTAAACGCCAGCACGTCGGCGTCCGGCAGCATGGCGAGGACAATACCGGCAAACAGCAGGCGGGGTGGGATAACTTTTGTCCCCAGGCCTAAGCCCAGGCAAAGCGGAACAGCAGCGTGCGTAATAACGGTAGGCATTGTGATTATCCATGGCAAATCATGGAAATATAGCAGTCATTCCGCGCTAAAAAACCTGTGCGAAATTCTGATTTTACGCCGACTCGCGTGCGATAAGCTGCCCGGAGAGCGTAATACGCTGGGTTTGCAGCGTCGGCTCCTTCAGCGTGCGAATAATCAGCCCGGCCGCCTGACGCCCCGTCTCTTCGCTGGCGGACGAGACGTAGGTAAACGAGGGCGAGGTGAGGTTCACGTGGAGCATATCTTCGAAACCGACCAGAGCGACCTGCTGCGTCAGAAACACATCTTTACCCACCGTACGCCCGACCTGATGAATACCGGAGATGGAGCCGATCATGGCATCCGGCGAGTGGCAGAGCAGGGCGGTGATGGTATTGTTTTTTTCCAGCAGCTGGCGGGTGGCAAAACCCGCTGCCAGCGTGTCATCGCTGCAGGCCGGCGAGTATTCATCGCGCCAGACCAGCCCGTTTTGCGCCATCGCGCTGCGAAAGCCGAGCAGGCGCTGCTCGCGGATAAGGCAGCCTTCTCGTCCGCCTATGTAGGCGATATTACGATGACCGCGCTCGATGAGATAACGCACCGCCAGACTGGCCGCCTGTCGGTTATCGCGCATCACCAGATTGCATTTTTCATCCAGCAGCGACTGCGAGACCACCACCAGCGGCAGCGGGCAGTGGCGAATCTTTTCCGGCAGGGTAGAGGTGCGGGTATCCGAGGCCAGATAGATCACCCCGGCGACGCCCTGCTGCTTAAACGACAGCAGGCAGCGCTCAAGCTGGTCATGGTCGTTCTGGGGCTGACCGAGAAAAACCATATACCCCTGTTTTTCAAGATCCTGAACAATGCTCGCCATCACCTTGATGGAGAAGCTGTCGCTAAAGTCGCGAAGGATCAGGCCAATCAGGTTGGAGGTATTGGCGCGGAGGTTGGCAGCGGCAACGTTATGAACATAGCCCAGGGTATTGATGGCAGCGTTGACCTTCTCGATCGTTGCCTCTGAGATTTTCCCTTTCTGGCGCAGCACCAGCGAGACGGTGGAAACCGACACGCCCGCGTGCTTTGCAACATCAATAATGCTGACTTTCTTCAAAACCGCTCCCTGAAATTTACCGATTATCAGCCAGATAAAACACGCCTCCCAGCGTACAGGAGACGTGTCGTTCAGGCATCTTATTATTTGCCGATCATGGTGGACATGGTCTGGGCGATAAACTGTGCTCTGGCACCGAAAATCACCTGAATACCGTTGTCGCCGACAAACACCACGCCGCGCGCGCCGAGTCCGTTAAGACCGTCTTTATCTACCGCGTCGCTTTTTGCCACTTCCAGACGCAGGCGGGTGATACAGGCGCCGACGGAGTCAATGTTATGCGCGCCGCCCAGCAGGGTGATGATCTCGGTCGCGAGTTCAGAATCCGATTTTTCATCCGCATTGGCGGTTACTTCGGTGCGGCCCGGCGTTTTCACGTCGAAACGACGGATCACAAAGCGGAACGTGAAGTAATAAATCAGGCCCATTGGAATGCCGATGATAATGGCGCTCAGGAAGTGGGTCTGGTAGCCGTTAAACGACGGCAGGATCCCGAATGACAGATAGTCGATAAAGCCCGCAGAGAACGACTTGGCGATGTGCGCATGCAGCAGGTACATGGTCATGTAGGCCAGACCCGCCATGATGGCGTTAAAGACGTACAGAATCGGCGCCACGAAGATAAAGGTAAATTCGACCGGTTCGGTGATCCCCGTCAGGAAGCAGGTCAGCGCCGCGGAGAACAGAATACCGGCCGCGATTTTCTTATTCTTCGTATGGGCTTCGTGATACATCGCCAGGCACGCCGCAGGCAGCGCGAACAGCATCAGCGGGAATTCACCCTGCATGAACTTACCGGCGTTCTGGTAGGTGTCGCTGCTGAAGGATTTCACCCCTTCTTCCAGCATCTTGAACCAGATGGTCTGGTCGCCGTGGATCACCTGGCCTGCCTGGGTGGTGTAATCCCCAAACGAATACCAGAACGACGGATACCAGATATGGTGCAGACCGAGCGGGATCAGCGCGCGCTCCACCAGACCGAAGATAAAGGTCGAGGCCGCCTGGTTGTCGCCGTTAACGACCACGGAGAGGGCGTCGATACCGGCCTGGATATGCTGCCACACGTACGGCAGCAGCAGCCCCATCAGGAACGAGAGGAACGCCGTTGCAATCGCCACGAAGCGCTTGCCGGAGAAGAAGCCCAGGAATTCCGGAAGCTGCATGGTGTGGAAGCGGTTATAGCACCAGGCCGCGAGAATACCGCAGATCAGGCCGCCGAAGACGCCCATCTGCAGCGTCGGAATGCCCACCACCATGGCGTATTTCCCGCCCTGAGAGGCCATTTCCGGCGTGATGCTCAGCACGGTGCTGATGGTGATATTGGTGACAAACACCGACACCGCCGCGGACAGCGCCGCAATGCCGGATTCTGACGCCAGGCCCACGGCAGAGCCAATGGCAAACAGCATCGGCAGGTTATCAAAGATAACCCCGCCCGCGTTCATCATCAGCGGCAGATGGAACTTATCGCCGAAGGCCAGCAGCAGGCCCGCAGCGGGAAGCAGTGAAATTGGCAGCATTAAGGCGCGACCAATCATCGATAACTTAGACAGCGATTTAACAAACCCTGATATCAGACTCATGCTGATTTCCCCCGAGTAGCGCTTTTTTGGCGCTGTTATTGTAAGTAGAACGTTTTAGTAGAACGTTCTACTTATCGTGGGCAAAGCGTGAAAAACGCGCAACTGAATTTTCACTTTTCAACAGACGAAATACTGATTATTTGAAGTGGATCGATAAATAACCGTGATGGGTGTGAGGGGATAGAGATAGAAATTGCCGGGTGGCGGCTTCGCCTTACCCGGCCTACAAACGGAGACAGTACGTAGGCCCGGTAAGCGCAGCGCCACCGGGCATCAAACGGCTTACGCCGTCACGGTCACGCTCTGGCCTTCAAAGCTCACGGTCTGGCCCGCGACAATCTTGCAGCGCTTGCGGGTTTCCACCGCACCGTCCACTTTGACAAGCCCGTCGGCAATGGCAATTTTCGCCTGCGCGCCGCTTTCGCTCCAGCCTTCCAGCTTGAGCAGATCGCACAGCTCAACGTGCGGGTGTTTGCCTAATGAAAATGTGGCCATCTTACGCGTCCTCTACGTCGTGATATTCTTCGCACGCCTGCAGGGTATTCTGAATCAGCGTTGCGACGGTCATCGGGCCTACGCCGCCCGGTACGGGGGTAATGTAAGAGGCGCGCGCGGCGGCATCTTCATACACCACGTCGCCGACCACTTTGCCGTTTTCCAGACGGTTAATCCCGACGTCCACGACAATTGCGCCCTCTTTAATCCATTCACCTGGAATAAAGCCCGGCTTACCGACCGCGACGATCAGCAGATCGGCGTTCTCAACGTGGTGACGCAGGTTTTTGGTGAAGCGGTGGGTAACGGTGGTGGTGCAGCCAGCCAGCAGCAGCTCCATGCTCATCGGGCGGCCCACGATGTTGGACGCGCCGATGACCACGGCGTTCAGGCCGTAAGTATCGATGTTATAACGCTCCAGCAGCGTCACGATACCGCGCGGCGTGCACGGACGCAGGCGCGGCGCGCGCTGGCACAGGCGGCCAACGTTGTAAGGATGGAAGCCGTCCACGTCTTTATCCGGTGCAATACGCTCCAGCACCTTCACGTTGTCGATACCGGCGGGCAGCGGCAGCTGAACCAGAATACCGTCGATCTCTTTATCGGCATTCAGAGTGTCAATAAGTTCCAGCAGTTCTGCTTCGCTGGTGGTTTCCGGCAAATCGTAAGAGCGGGAGACGAACCCCACCTCTTCACACGCTTTGCGCTTGCTGCCGACATAAATCTGCGATGCCGGGTTACTGCCAACCAGCACAACGGCCAGCCCGGGGGCGCGTTTTCCGGCCGCTTTACGCGCCTTCACTTTTTCCGCGACCTCAGAGCGCACCTGCTGCGCAATCGTTTTACCGTCAATAATCTTTGCTGCCATCAGAGAGAAGATTCCGTCTGTAACGTTCGAAAGGGGGGATGCGTGTATTTTGTCAGAAGCGAGCCCCGCTGTCAGTCACCCTTTGCGCGTTTTTATCCGCAAGACGCAAAAACCCTTCTTAAGGGATGGTCAATTTCTTAGGCGGGATTAGGATGTGACCTGGTAAAATGGCAGCGTTTTGACATATTTAAAAATCACCTACTGAGCTACTTTGTCTCCTCCGAAATAAGCTTTCAATTACTCAATTGAACGTATTTCTTATTCCCGATTTTTCGCGGGAAGGGTTATTTACATTTTAAAGGAATAGACATGAAACTCAGCAACATTGCTTCTACTGTTATTGCAACTTTGGCCCTGGTTGCGGGTGCCGCAAATGCAGCGGATCCTGCTGCGCCGGTTTCCGTAAATGGCGGTACCGTACATTTTAAAGGTGAGCTGGTTAATGCGGCTTGTTCAGTAAATACTGATTCTTCCGAGCAGACCGTTAATCTGGGTCAGTATCGTACCGCGAAATTCACCAAAGTGGGCGACACCACCTCTAATATTCCGTTCAACATTGAACTGAACGATTGCGATCCGCTGGTGGCCAAAACTGCCGCTGTTGCGTTCACCGGTCAGATCGACCCAACCGACAAAACCCTGCTGGCCGTCACCTCCGGCAGCAACGACAATACCGCGAAAGGCGTGGGTATCGAGATCCTCGACAGCAAATCCAGCGTTCTGACGCCAGACGGTGCGACCTTCTCTGCTGCGCAGACGCTGATCGAAGGGACCAACACCCTGAAGTTCACCGCGCGTTATAAATCCACGGCTGCGACTACCGAGCCAGGCCAGGCGAACGCTGACGCCACCTTCGTAATGAAATACGAATAATTCCTCCGCACAGGGATGTTCAGGCCTCAGGGACGAGGCCCGTCATACGCTATTGCCAGGAACAAAGGATGACAAGGACAGGAACACTACTGCTGTTAACCCTTGCGATGGCTTGCCCGGCATCGGCGCATACCGTGGTGATCGAAGGCGGCAAGGTTCATCTCAGAGGTGAACTGGTGAACGGCGGCTGCGCCGTGGCGCCCGACAGCCAGAATATGCGCATCGATATGGGGCAGTACCGAACCAATTCATTTTCCGGCGTGGGCAGTTTTTCCACGGTGAATGTGCCTTTCACCGTACGGCTGCTGGACTGCAGCGTTGATGTTTCGCGCACCGTGGGGATCCAGTTTCAGGGGGCCACACCCGCAGAAGATCCTCAGGTCTTTCTGGCGACATCGCGACCAGGTGAAACGCCCGTCAGCAGCGGCGTTGGGCTGGCGCTCTTTGACGAGCAGCAGCGTCAGATTATCCCAAATGCCACGGCCATCAGCTGGCTGCCGATCGATACCCGCGAGCTGGCGTTCCATTTTAGCGCCCGCTATCGGGCTATTTCCGAACACCTCGAGCCAGGCAAAATTCAGTCGGATGTCTGGTTTACGTTGATTTATCCCTAACACCTGCGAACACATTATTAAAGGTACGGTTGTGATGAATACCCTAATTAGACCAGGACTTTTTTTATCGTTTATTTTAATGATGGTTTCTGCCTGCGCGAATGCATCCGGCGGTATTGCGCTGGGAGCCACCCGCGTTATTTACCCGGCCGACGCGAAGCAAACGTCGCTGGCGATCACCAACAGCAATAAACAGGAGCGCTATTTAATTAACGCGTGGATCGAAAATGCGAACGGGCAAAAAGAAAAAACGTTTGCCGTCACGCCGCCCCTGTTTGTTAGCGAGCCGGACAGTGAAAACACGCTGCGCATTATTTACGCCGGGCCTGCGCTGCCTGCCGACCGCGAATCGCTGTTTTACATGAACGTGAAAGCGATCCCGTCAGTGAACAAAGCCAAAACGGAAAACAATAACGTGCTGCAGCTGGCTATTCTCTCGCGCATCAAGCTGTTTGTGCGCCCGAACAACCTGGCAATGCAGCCGGAAGAGGCGCTTTCCCAGCTGCGGTTTGAGCGCGCGGGTAACCATCTCAAAGTCAGCAACGCGTCTCCGTATTACATCACCCTCGTCAATCTGAAGCTGGGCGGGAAGACGCTGGATAACCTGATGGTAGCGCCGAAAAGCGCGGCACAGCAGGTGCTGCCAGCCGGTGCCGGCGGCACGCTCTCCTGGCAGAGCGTGAATGACTACGGTGCCATCACGCCGGCGCGTAGCGTCAACCTGTGAGCAGAGTCAGGGCGATGAAAAACCATCAGGGACGTTACTGCCCGGTTGCACTGGCGCTGATGGCTGCGCTCTGGCCGCAGGCTGGCTGGAGCGAAAGCTATTTCAACCCGGCCTTCCTGTCCGACGACACCGCCAGCGTGGCGGATTTGTCGCGTTTTGAACAAGGACACCAGCAGGCACCCGGCGTTTATCGCGTGGATATCTGGCGTAACGATGAATTTATCGGGACTCAGGACGTGCGTTTTGAGCAGGCGGAGAACACGCCGCCGGTGGCGGGCGGGCTATCGCCGTGTATTACGCGCGCGATGCTGGACCGCTTTGGCGTCAACGTTGCGGCGTTTCCCGAGCTGGCTCAGGTTCAGGGTGAGGCCTGCGTCCCGTTGACCACGGCCATTCCCGGCAGCGAAACGGTATTCAACTTTGCCTCACAGCGCCTGAACGTCAGCCTGCCGCAGGTGGCATTGCAGAACAGCGCCCGGGGCTACATTCCGCCGGAACAGTGGGATGAAGGCATCCCCGCCGCGCTGCTGAACTACAGCTTTACGGGCAACCGGGGCAGCGAAGACGACAGCTATTACCTCAACCTGCAGAGCGGGCTGAACTACGGCGCCTGGCGCCTGCGCAACAACGGCGCATGGCGATACACGCAGACCAACGGGCAGCGGCACAGCGAGTGGCAGAATATTGGCACCTGGGCGCAGCGCACCGTGATCCCGCTGAAAAGCGAACTGGTCCTGGGCGACAGCAATACCGGTAATGACGTCTTCGACAGCATGGGGTTCCGCGGCGGACGGCTCTTCTCGTCTGACAGCATGTACCCGGACAGCCTGCAGGGCTACGCGCCCACCGTACGCGGGATCGCCCGGACGCCCGCCAAAGTGGTGGTGCGTCAGAATGGCTACGTGATCTATCAAAGCTATGTGCAGCCGGGCGCATTTGCGATTACCGATCTCAACCCCACCTCCTCAAGCGGTGACCTGGAAGTGACGGTAGAAGAGAAAGACGGTACCCAGCAGCGCTATACCGTGCCGTACTCTACCGTGCCGCTTCTGCAGCGTGAAGGGCGCTGGAAGTATGACCTCGTCGCGGGGGATTACCGCAGCGGTAACAGCGATCAGGATACGCCGTTCTTCACCCAGGGCACCCTGATTACCGGACTTGCCAACGGCTTTACGCTCTACGGCGGGACGCAGCTGGCGTCACGCTATACCGCGGTCGCCGTCGGGGCCGGAAAAAACCTGGGCGACTGGGGCGCGGTTTCGCTCGATATCACCCACGCCCGCAGCCAGCTCGCGGACGACAGCAAGCATGAAGGACAGTCCCTGCGCTTCCTCTATGCGAAATCCCTTAACGGTTTCGGCACCAACTTCCAGCTGCTGGGCTACCGCTACTCCACAAAAGGGTTTTACACCCTGGACGATGTGGCATGGCGCTCAATGGAAGGCTATCAGTATGCCGACAGCCAGGACGATAACGATGTGCCGGACGTGCAGAGCTATCACAACCTGACGTGGAATAAAAAAGGCCGCTTCCAGCTTAACGTTTCTCAGTCGCTGGGGGATTACGGCTCGGTCTATATCTCCGGCAGCGAGCAGACCTACTGGGGTACCGACGAGTCGAACCTCTGGTACCAGCTGGGGTATGCGGGGGGCATGAAGGGGATCAACTACTCCGTTTCGTGGTCGTGGAACAAATCCGTCGGGATCGACGGCACCGACCGGATCGCGTCGTTTAACGTCTCCGTGCCGTTCAGTATCTTTACCCGTCAGGGCTATCGCCGGGACAGCGCGATTGACCGTGCCTACGCCACGGCATCCGCCAGCCGGAACAGCGATGGCGACACAAGCTGGCAAACCGGCGTCAGCGGCACGCTGCTGGAGGACCGCAACCTGAACTACAGCGTGACTCAGGGACACACCAGCACCAACGGGTCAAGCGGAAGCGCCAGCGCCAACTGGCAGGCGACCTACGGCACGTTGGGCGTGGGTTACAACTACAGCGACGATCAGCACGATCTCAACTGGCAGCTCTCCGGCGGGGTCGTCGGTCATGCCGACGGCGTGACCTTCAGCCAGCCGCTGGGCGACACCAACGTGCTGATCAAAGCGCCGGGGGCATCCGGCGTCAGCGTGGAAAACCAGACCGGCGTGAGAACCGACTGGCGAGGCTATGCGGTGATGCCGTATGCCACCGTCTACCGCTACAACCGCGTGGCGCTGGATACCAACACCATGAGCAACAACACCGACATCGAAAACAACGTGAGCAGCGTGGTGCCGACCAAAGGCGCGCTGGTGCGCGCCAGCTTTGATACCCGCATTGGCGTGCGCGCCCTGCTGACGGTAGCGCGCGGCAACCAGCCCGTGCCGTTCGGCGCGGTGGTCCGTGAGACCCGGAGCGGTGTCACCAGCATGGTAGGGGATGACGGGCAGATTTACCTGAGCGGGCTGCCGCTGGAGGGCGAACTGCTGATCCAGTGGGGCGAAGGGGCGCAGTCCCAGTGTCGCGCGCCTTACAGCTTGCCTGAAAAGAGCCTGCAACAGGCAATCACAATGAAGGGGATTCGCTGTGAATAAAACCCACATCTTAGGCTTGTCGCTTCTGGCGCTACTGCCTGCGGCAAACGCATTCGCCACCGTGTGCGTCAATGAAAAAGGCGTGCCGACGGAAGTGCATTACGACCTGACGGACAAATTCAATAGCTCGAATAACCAGATTGGACAGGTCGTGACGCTCAGCGAGAAGTCGCAGTGGGTAGGGGTCAATGCCGTCTGCCCGAAGGGCACGGTCGGGAATACCACCAAGCGTAGCTATGTGACCGATTATCAGGTAACGGGAACGAGCGATGGCTATCAGTATCTGAAGCTGAACGACTATCTGGACGGGGCCATGAAAATCACGGACAGCTATGCTGGCGTGTTTTATCCGCCAAAAAACTATATCCAGATGGGGAGCCATCCTAACGTCTCCAAAAACAGGCCGTTTGGCGTTCAGGACTCCAGCCTTGTCTTCCGCCTTAAGGTAACCCGACGTTTTATTAATATGGTCGTGATCCCGCGCGCCACCATGTTCCGCGTTTACGTCACCACCACCTCCTCGGATCCGCTCACCACGCCGGTCTATACCATCAGCTACAGCGGTACCATTCAGGTGCCGCAAAGCTGCGCTATCAACGCCGGGAACGTGGTGGAGTTTGATTTCGGCGACATTGGCGCCTCCCTGTTCAGCAAGGCGGGCGTAGGTAACAAACCGGAGGGCGTCTCATCGCAAAGCAAAACCATTGCGATCAAATGCACCAACGTGGAGGCAAACGCCATGCTGACGATGCGCGTAGAGGCGGAGAAAGTCTCTGATAATGTGCTGGTGTCGGATAACCCGGACGTCGGGTTCATCATTGCCAACGAGAGCGGTGCGCCGCTAACGCCTAACAACCTGACAAGCAAAATTCCGTTCCGCCTCGACGACAGCGCGCAGGCAAAGGTGGGGATCCGCGTCTGGCCGGTGAGCGTGACGGGCAACAAGCCAGCGGAAGGGCGTTTCACCTCGCGCGGGTATTTGCGCGTGGATTACGACTAAGGAGCCGATATGCGAAACGGGATCCGTTTTCTCACCGTGGCGCTCTTTGCGCTTTGCACACAGGCTCAGGCGGACACCGCGTTGGGCGAAATTAACATTCGGCTCTACGGCAATATTGTCGATTTTACCTGCGTCGCGGAAGGCAGCGACAGCGACAAGACCGTCACGCTGGGCACCTGGCCCACGAAACAGCTCAGCACCACCGGGAGCCGCACGCAGCCCATGCCGTTTACGCTGAAGCTGACCGGCTGTCCGCCGGGCGCCGCGTCGATAACGTTTTCGGGTAAAGCCGACGGGAGCAATAACGGTTTGCTGGCGCTGAACGACGCCAGTACAGCGAGCCGTGTCGCGGTAGAGATCAGGGATGCGGATAAAACGCGTCTGGCTCTCCAGCAGGCCAGCCAGCCGGTCTCGGTTGATGCGCAGGGGAATGCAACATTGTCGTTTTATGCCAATTATATTGCCACTGCAGATAACCCTCAGCCCGGACGAGCCGATGCGGATGCCACCTTTATGATTAACTATAATTAGCACTGACCGCACTCCCTGCAGCTCAGATAAGCTGCAGGGAGTGAATTCAGGTTAAAGCAGCTCGTGCGCTTTGGCGTAATCAATTAATTCCACGATGCTTTGCACGCCCAGCTTGGAATAAATATTGGATTTATGCGCGCTAATGGTTTTGTTGCTTAATAGTAGCTGTTCAGCAATTTCCTTATTGGATAATCCATTCGCCAGATAGCGTAATACCGTGACCTCGCGATTTGATAATGGCATATCGACTGCCATCCCTTTCCCTGAACCCAAATGATTTATAAAGTTCAGCGTTTCCGATGGGAAAAAGGAATAGCCCATCAGGATCATTTCTACGGCGTTGTAGATCTCACCCAAATCTTTACGTTTACTGACGAAGCCATTTGCCCCGGCGCGAATGGCGCGACCCGCGTAAAATAACTCTGATTTAGATGAGAGGAACAGAATCTTAATGTCTTTGTTTAAGTTTCTGATTCTCTTAAGTAAAGCGAAAGCATCCGTGCCCGTGAGTTCAATGTCAAGGATCACCAGATCGATAGGGTGATTACGGATACAGTCAAGGACTTCATGGCTATCGCCAGACTTGAGCTTGACTGTGATATTCTTATTTTTCTGTAGCAGGACTTCTATCGACATTCTGACGATAGGATGTTCGTCCATAATGATAACGGATGCCGGTTTCATTTTTAATGCCTCAGATTGTTAAAAGCGTTATGCAGAGTTTGGTAAAACTCTCGAAATGCCGGAAGGATATAATGTGCAGATCCCTATACCGTAGTATTTCCCTGGAAAGAGCGAAAGCATCCTTGTTTACGTAATGAAAAGAACTATGCCTCAGCGCGGTCATCTCATTTGGCTGGTGTTGGCAAAAAGGTTTTTCTTATTCAGATTTGGTACGCTTCTTATTATACAGGGTAAGTTTTTTCCGAAAACCCTGTAAATTAATCACAGGATATTGGTTTGTATTATCTTCTGGATCTGAATCGCTATTTTTTTAAATTTAGCGGAAATATCCTGTTATCCCATTTACCGCATATTTTCATCTTTATGTAATAACAAAAAATAACAGATATCTCTGTATGTTGATCAATTGTTAACAAAAATACGCATCATTTTGGGGGACTCGCCCGGTCTGATGAGGTGAACAATTGCCCTCGCAGGCCGTCAGACCTTCATCTGAAAGCGTGAAGGTTGACCTTCAGCTCCGCAACTCCTGCACAGGAGAACATGCTATCTGCTTCGCTTTTCCCTCCAGGGCGCAGTCGCTAAGCTGCTTGTTTTTACATCATTATCATCTTGTTAACGCTGTCTGCATTCACTTAACGGATGGAGGAAAGTGCTGCCGTTCGTTCAATTTGTGGCATATCACAAGGTTCTCGCCCATAAATTAGGAATAGTTATAATTTCGACTTTATTGTTAAAAATTAACATTTTTGAAACGCGAATGGTAAGTAAATTCTTAAAGCGCTTTAGGAAATAAGAGGTTAGGACGTGAGTGAAAACGTGCAGTCTGAGAGGTTATTAAGAAGATGCAACAATTCCTGTCGATGACTCAGCCCCAGCTTCACCAGGATGCAGCTAAGACGATAGATAATGCGGCTATAGGGACGATTCTGCATAAGGGCAATCTGACGTAACGTCTTGCCCCGGGAGAGTTCCTGCAGGATCGGCCATTCATTGCGGTTGAACCAGTCTTTGTCGGAGCCCTGTGGCGGGCGGGCATCCAGCAGGCTGTGCTGGAGTGCCGCGGCGTTCAGCTGGCGCTCGAGCACATGAAAGGGACCTGCCGCTTTGCAGAAAAGGCGGGTGTCGTAATTATCGGCCCGGACTAACAGCCAGGGCGTCAGGAACGGAGGAAACAGGCTATGCCTTCTCAACTGATCCAGTTTCTCCAGAAGCCCCGTTGACCGGCTTTCAATATCCACGACCAGACGGGCGGAGGGCCATTGCGTCTGTGCGACAAGGGCGTCGTCCAGCGTGGCGTAATCGCAGCAGCTGCTCAGGGGAAACTGCCCGTTGAGAAAACCGGTGCGCAGGAAATGATCCTCCGTCACCAGGAGAATAAACGGGGCGTCTGTTTTGCGGGGCTGGCTGATGGACTGGCTCAAAAATTCGAGCCGGTCGAAAAAGGGGGGAGCAAAAGGTGAGCGCGTAAATCCCAGTGCATCACTTCCTGTACGCCGCCGCCGGTAACGGCGCACTGTCATTCGCATGGTCTCCCTCCTGGAAATGGCGTTTTAATCCTCCGGCCATGTCCAGGACGGCCAGTAATATCCCTGGCCGAAGTCTGCGCCTGCCTGCAGTGCCCAGGTACGATCGCGTTCAGTCTCAATACCTTCGATAAGCACTTTCCCGGCAAGCTGAAAGCAAAGGGAAACCAGTTGCCTCAGCGCAGGGGTGTCGCGTAAACGCCAGAATGCTTCCTTATCTATTTTTATGCCGCTTAACGGAAGTCGACAGGATAAAAACGACTGCACTAAGACATCATCAATGTCATCCAGCCAGATAGCGTGCCCCTGTCTGCTCAGCTGCTGCAGATTCTGAACCACGCGCTGCTTCTGCGCGACGGACAGCGCCAAAAAAGCCGCAAGGTCGACAAGCTCAATATTGAGCGGCACGCAGGGGAGTCTGATGAGCCGCTGGAAGGACGCAGGCTCTGTCAGGACGGTTATCGGCAGATTAATAAAAAGGTTATGACCGTGCGGCGTATTTTTTAACGCAGCAAGCTGCGCCTCAAGCAGCGTTAGCGACCAGCCAGCGGACCGATCGCAAAAAAAATCCTCACTGTGCCGCGTATCGGCCAGGACGCTAAGGACCTCGACGCCAACCTGACGCAAAGAGGCGAGGGCGACGATAGGCTCAAGCTTAATGCCGACGATGTCCTGAGAGAGGTACTGTAACCGGGGGGGCGTATCGATCAGGTTTTGCGCTGTCACTCCATTGTCCTGTTGTCTGTCAGCCTCCAGGCGGCCGGGATACCTGGCTCTAGTGTGACGAGCTGACGTTCAGGAAAACAGCAGGCGTTACTTAAATGCAACTAAGCCTTTTCGCAGCGCTAAATTTTACGGTAAAACAGGGAGGAATGTTGAGAAAATAGCCGTATTTACAATCGGCTAGCGGTAATTGGCCCTGAAAACGGAAAAGGCATTGACTCACCTGCCATTGACCGTATAATTCTTCGCGTTTCACCACCGCGAAGTACACGCTTCTCAGTGCGCCCTTAGCTCAGTTGGATAGAGCAACGGCCTTCTAAGCCGTAGGTCGTAGGTTCGAATCCTACAGGGCGTGCCATTTCATTTCATAGAGTTACGCCTCACTCACATCCTCCTGATTTCCGTTGTGGGACATATTTGGGACATCGACCCTAAAATTTATCGGTCATGAAGGACATTTATGTGGTATCTACTCGCAATTTCGCTTGCCGCACTTTCCCTTAATAAAAGCCTGGCTTACCTGCTGCTGGGATTAACGGCATTTCTCGGCTGGAAACAGAGCATTCTTGACGCCCCGGCGCTGCTGGTTATTGCGTCAATCGTTATTGGCTGGTCTGCTGTTGAATGGCTACGTAATAAGGTTCATAAATATACTTATCTGATTGAAGGCCTGTGTGTGATCATCGCCGTTACCCTGGTTATGCATGTACTCCCGGGCTTCCATAATCCCAAAGTGCTGGATGCTGTCGTCGTTGGTCCGCAAAGCATACCGTTCAGTATGTACTTTAATATGGACAAGGCGGTGGTGCCGTTCTTTTTAATTACGTGCATGCCAACGCTATTCGTAGCAAAACCCCTCTATAAAATGGGCAAGCTCGGCTGGGTAATATTGGTACTTGCGGTACCCGCGCTGTTACTTCTGGCTGTGGCGTTGGGCGGGCTGAGAATTGAGCCACATGCGCCAGAATGGTTCGCGCAATTTGCCCTTGCGAATATTTTCTTCGTCTCTTTGGCCGAGGAAGCCCTGTTCAGAGGCTACCTGCAGCAGCGCTTGTCCCGGATCGTTCATCCTGTTGTCGCGTTGTTGATTGCCTCAGTCCTCTTTGGGCTGATGCATTATAGCGGCGGTTTACTGCTGATTATTTTTGCCAGCCTCTCCGGCATTATTTACGGCCTGGCGTGGATGTGGAGCGGCAGGCTCTGGGTTGCAACGTTATTCCATTTTGGGCTGAACTGCGTGCATTTATTGTTCTTCACCTATCCTGTATATGCCCCTCATGCGGCTATGTGAGGCTTTTTAAATGAGTAGCCTTATAAATTTAGCTACCTCCGGATAAGCATAAAAAGCCCCCGCACTATCGGGGCTTTTTTATTTCTGCCGGGCGCGCGAATAACAGATTTACCTTCGCGCCATAATAAATAGAAGGCTAATGAATTTTGTTGTTGGCAGGCTTAAGGTTTTCTTAATCTAAAAATTATCTCGCATTTAAATTTGGGTTTTTATCATTACAAAATCTGTTAATAAGAAATTTTACACTTTTACGACTAAACTCGATTGATACTAATTATCATTAGCGTTTTTGTATGGTTTAATCCTTTCCCGCAGTGCTATTTATCGTTAATCACGTTGCCCTATTAAGGATATGTTCATGAATTCTCGCCTGCTGTCCTGCTTCTCGCTTGCCTTGTTGTCCTCATCCCTTTTCCTTTCCACACAGTCGGTTGCCGCCGATAACAACGAAGGTATCGTTGTTTATAACGCGCAGCATGAAAACCTGGTGAAGTCGTGGGTTGACGGTTTTACCAAAGAAACCGGGATTAAAGTCACTTTGCGTAATGGTGATGACAGCGAGCTGGGTAACCAGCTGGTGCAGGAAGGCAGCGCATCGCCGGCAGACGTGTTCCTGACGGAAAACTCGCCGTCCATGGTGCTGGTGGATAACGCCAACCTGTTTGCCCCGCTGGATTCAGACACCCTGAAGCAGGTACCGGCAGAGTATCGTCCGGCGCATGGCCGCTGGATCGGCATTGCTGCCCGCAGCACGGTGTTCGTCTATAACCCGGCGAAGCTGAGCGAGCAGCAGCTGCCTAAGTCGCTGATGGATCTGGCGAAACCCGAGTGGAAAGGCCGCTGGGCGGCATCACCGTCAGGCGCGGATTTCCAGGCTATCGTGAGCGCGATGCTGGCCCTGAAGGGCGAGAAGGCCACCCTGGAATGGCTCAAGGCGATGAAAGCCAACTTCGTGGCCTATAAAGGCAACAGCACCGTGATGAAAGCGGTCAATGCGGGTCAGATTGATGGCGGGGTGATTTACCACTACTACCGCTTTGTCGATCAGTCCAAAACCGGTGAAAACAGCAAAAATACCCAGCTCTACTACTTCAAGCACCAGGACCCGGGCGCGTTTGTGAGCCTCTCCGGCGGTGGCGTGCTGGCGTCCAGCAAGCACAAAGCGCAGGCGCAGGCCTTCATCAAATACATTACCGGCAAAGAAGGTCAGGAAAGCCTGCGTACCAACAACGCCTTTGAATACGCCGTGGGCGTGAACGCGGCCTCAAACCCGAAACTGGTCCCGCTGAAAGATCTTGATGCACCGAAAGTAGAACCTTCAACGCTCAACAGTAAAAAAGTTATCGAGCTGATGACGCAAGCCGGCCTGCTGTGATCCTGAGAGTGAAGTGAAGGTCTTATGTCTGGTCTGAGTCTCGACATCGGAAAAAACAGAGTGCAGGAGCCTGCCCGCAGGCGTCCTGCACTGCCGATGGTTGCGTTAGCTGTCTTGTTTTCATTACTGGCGCTTCTGCCTTTGGGTTTTATCATTGCCATTGGCATTGAGACGGGCTGGGAAACCATTAAGGCGCTGGTGTTTCGCCCGCGTGTGGCTGAGTTGCTCAGCAACACGCTGTGGCTGACGGCCCTGGCGGTTCCGCTGTGTATCGTGACGGGCGTGGCGATTGCCTGGCTCACAGAGCGCACCCAGCTTGCCGGACGGGGCATCTGGTCCGCGCTGGCGGTCGCCCCGCTGGCCATTCCCGCGTTTGTGCAAAGCTATGCCTGGGTGAGCGTGGTTCCGTCGATGCACGGGCTCTCCGCGGGCGTGTTTCTCTCCGTGCTTGCCTACTATCCCTTTATTTACATGCCGGTTGCGGCGGTGCTCCGCCGCCTTGACCCGACGCTCGAAGATGTCGCCGCGTCGCTCGGCACCCCGCCGTGGAAGGTCTTTTTCCGCGTGGTGCTACCCCAGCTCAAGCTGGCTATCTGCGGCGGCGCGCTGCTGGTGGCGCTGCACCTGCTGGCGGAATATGGTCTGTACGTGATGATCCGCTTTGATACCTTCACCACGGCCATTTATGACCAGTTTCAGTCTACCTTCAGCGGCCCGGCAGCAAACATGCTGGCGGGCGTGCTGGCTTTGTGCTGCCTCGCTATCCTGGTGCTGGAAGGCGTGACGCGTGGAAAAGCACGCTACGCGCGCATTGGCGCCGGGGCTGCGCGCGAGCAGAAACGCTGGCCGCTGAAGCCTGCGGCTGCCGCGCTGGGGCAGCTGTTTTTCATGGTGCTGATCGTCCTGGCGCTGGGCGTGCCGTTAGCTGTTCTGTGTCGCTGGATTTGGCTCGGCGGGGTGGAAAACTGGATGAGCGCCGATCTCTGGCACTCGCTGCGCCAGACGCTGATGCTCGGCGTGGGCGGCGCGCTGCTGACGACGACGTGCGTGATCCCCATTGCGTGGCTCGGTATCCGCTACCCGCACCGTATCTTCCGGATGCTGGAAGGGTGCATCTATATCACCAGTTCGCTGCCGGGCATTGTCACGGCGCTGGCGCTGGTCACCGTCACCATTCATTACGCCCGTCCCATTTACCAGACGGAAATTACCCTGTTCCTTGCCTACCTGCTGATGTTTATGCCCCGTGCGCTCATCAACCTGCGGGCGGGAATTGCGCAGGCGCCGGTTGAGCTGGAAAACGTGGCGCGCAGCCTTGGCAGCACGCCCGCGAAGGCGCTCTGGAGCGTCACGATGCGGCTGGCCGCGCCGGGTGCGGCGGCGGGGGCCGCGCTGGTGTTCCTCGGCGTCAGCAACGAGTTGACCGCCACGCTGTTACTCTCTCCCCTGGGCACGCGCACGCTCTCTACCGGGTTCTGGGCGCTGACCAGCGAAATTGACTATGTCGCCGCCGCGCCTTACGCGATGCTGATGATCCTGATTTCCCTCCCGCTGACCGCCATTCTCTATATGCAGTCGAAGAAAATTGCAGGGCTATGACATGCTTGAATTAACCGCCATTTCTAAATCATTTGCTGATGTGCAGGTGCTCGACAGCTTAAACCTGAGCGTTGCGCCGGGGAGCAGAACGGCCATTGTCGGGCCGTCGGGGTCAGGTAAAACCACGCTGCTGCGTATTCTTGCCGGGTTTGAGACGCCCGACACCGGTCGTATTGTTATGCAGGGGAGAACCCTGTTTGATGAAAACCGTTTTGTCCCTGCCCACCAGCGCGGGATCGGTTTTGTGCCGCAGGAGGGCGCGCTGTTCCCGCACCTCAACGTGGCAGACAACATTGCCTGGGGGCTGGACGGGACCCGCCACGAAAAACGCCAGCGCGTTGAGGCGCTGATGGAGATGGTTTCGCTGGACAGGCAGCTCGCCACGCACTGGCCTCACGAGATTTCCGGCGGACAGCAGCAGCGCGTGGCCCTTGCCCGTGCGCTGGCCCAGCGTCCTTCACTGATGCTGCTGGATGAACCGTTCTCGGCGCTGGATACTGGCCTGCGCGCCATGACGCGAAAGGCCACGGCCGATCTGCTGGCCGAAGCGGGCGTGGCCTCGATTCTGGTTACCCACGATCAGAACGAAGCGCTCTCCTTTGCCACGCAGGTTGCCGTCATGCGTTCCGGACGCTTCACGCAGGTCGGGACGCCTTATGAGGTTTACACCCGTCCCGTTGACGAAGAGACGGCGCTGTTTCTTGGTGATGCGCTGATCCTGCCTGCGCAGCTCACCGCGGGCTACGCCCTCTGCGCCCTGGGTAAGGTGCCCACAGACAACCCGCTGGCGACAGGGCAGGGCAGAGTGATGCTGCGCCCGGAGCAGCTGAGCGTGGTGGCATGCGCCTCACATGAAAGCCCGATCTCCATTCTTGATGTGGATTTTACCGGTCACCTGTCGACGCTCACCCTTGGGCTTACCGGACAGCCGCAGCCCGTCACCCTCAAGACCGTCAGCCAGCCAGGATGGAACCCGGGCACGGCGGTTCGCATTGATATTGCTGGCACCGCGCGTGTATTCGACTATTCTTAATATTCATTAATAATTTCATGCAATGGACTGTTATAAAAGAATTTTCCAGAATATATGGCATTTCCTGAGATTCTCTACCATGCTCATAAAACCTCACCATCATGCGTGAGGTTTTTCGTAGTTGCTGATTAATCTCAAGGAAAAAGGTTATGAAAAAGACGACTGCTATTTTGTTGGGAACGGC